>NZ_JBHNZK010000004.1:0-314840 GCF_042464845.1 Pedobacter sp. BG31 | reverse complement strand
TTTCCAGAGCTACGACCTGAGCTTCGGTCAAGACTAATCCTTCCTGTGCGGACTTAGCTTCTAATGCCTTTAAACGGAGTTGAAAGGTGTGAAGATCGTGGCGGAGCCAAATACTTCGGACTCCGCCGGGTGATACCAGAATGCCCTGTCTTTTAAGCTCGTTAGATACCCGGAGTTGACCTAAGGCTGGCTGATCTACAGCCATTGCCACAACAGCTTTCTCAATATGCTCTTCAACACGGTTTTTGAGAATTGGCTTTCTTCTGCTGATTTCCTGAAGGGCAAGCTCACCACCCTGTTCATAAAGTTCTTTGAAACGATAAAAGCTATCGCGTGAATAACCCATTACTTTGCAGGCTTGCGAGACATTGCCCAAATGCTGAGCAAGCTCAAGGATACCTAATTTGTTCTTAATGATCTTTGATTGTGTAGTCATAATACTAATCTCTGTTACGTTGTTTAATTTATCGTAACTGTCAGATTAAGTTTTGACTAATTCATATAATCTGTTACGTTGAGCCTGTCGAAACGCATTTAAACATGGCCTTCGACAAGCTCAGAATTGACAATCTTACTTATGATAAAGCCTCTAAATTTAATTTGCCCCTTCTATCACTCAAAAATCCCTTTCCCATCAACACTATAACTGTAAATCACCGTATATTCAATTCCGTTCTTTTTAAAATGCTCGATAAGTACATCACCTTTTTCAAAATAGGCCGATTTGCTTTCTTTAGGAATGCCAAAAAGAATAATATTGGATTCTATATGATAAACAACATCGTTTCTGTTGCTTGCAATAGCAATTAATGTTGATAAACTTTTGCCTGATCCTTTTTGGTTATACTTTGGATGATGCGGATGCTCCCCATCTAGTCTTAGCTTCTCGCAGACCAAAATCTAACTAACAAAGCAAAGCGCCGCAGTTGAAATTGCTGCGCTTTGCTATTTCTACCAATTCTTAATTAAAAGTATTGAAAAGTTTAGGCCTTACCATCTGCAAGGGCTTAAATCTAGTTTACCCGTATATCACTCAAAAATCCTTTCCCCATCAACACTATAACTGTAAATCACCATGTACTCGATTCCATTCTTTTTAAAATGCCCGATAGGAACATCACCTTTTTCAAAATAGGCCGATTTGCTTTCGTTAGGAATGCCACAAAGAATAATATTGGGTTCTATATGATGATAAACAACATCATTTCTGTTGCTTGCAATAGCCATTAATTCGGATAAACTTCTGCCCGATCCTTTTTGTTGATGCTTTGGATGGTGCGGATGCTGATTGGCTGATACCCAGTAGCCAGGCACCATCGGTTTATAAAATTTGCCTAAAGGGATATCGAACCGGCGGGGCAAAAAACACGAAGCTATTGTACCGTTGGGTGTGATGGTTCCGGTTTCAATAAAGAAATGGCTAATCTGGATCCAATGCCGGGTGAGCTGATATACGTATTCCCGAATGGCATTTTGCCCATCCTCTAAAAATTCTGCCCAACCGCTGTAGCGTGGCAAAGTCATGATGATTTCAGAAACTTTGCCATCAATGTGATGTAGGGTAGCCTTTACCGCGCAAATGGCAGGCAATACATTCATGTAATTGGGTTCAGCTGCAACCTGAACAGGGAGCTGTGTGTTTTGGTTTTTACAATTGTTGTTTCGCATAACATTGTTAAAAAGATCCTGGGTGCTGCGAAACAACAATAAACTCTTTTCAGAGAAAATTTAGATACGGTGCCAAACCGCTCACCCAGGAATATTGTTAAAATTGATTGCTTATTTATTTGCTCCTCTGTCTAAGTTGAAAATTCTGTTTATTATTATTTCGCAACAGCAATTTAGAAATAAAATTTCAAATCACAAAGAAATCTTGATGATTAAATTAAGGCGTTTGATTGCAAAATAGTGCAAATCATTGTGATTCAGATCATGAGCAGAAGACAAACCCTATCTGTCCATAGTCCTTGGGCGCTAGGCTGAGTATAAAGATACTACGGATTCATTGATGTTGAACGCGGACTGACAATCAAAATAATTTATTATTAGTCTGTCATGTTGAGCCTGTCGAAACGCATTTAAAACATGGCCTTTCGACAAGCTACCATTGACTTTATTCTATAATTGCCCGTTAATGAGTAGATTTGGCATAATGCATTTCGGTATAGCTAGGCCATAGCACTGTATCACCGTTCTACTTAAAACCGGCCTAATAAATTTTTCGGACTGCACTGTTCCAGCCATACTACTGCCTTCAAAAGAAAAATTTTCAGCCGGCATTTTATTAATGTTTTTATATTTTTTTCATTTGTATTAATGAGCTCGGCAATGCCTCGGTTTTGTTACTTTTTGATGCCAAAAAGTAAGAGCCTTTCGGCGGCGGTGAGCCGAGGCAAGACTGAGCGGTCTGGCATAAGAAATCAGTTACGTAATTTATAGTAGTTTTTATAAAATAAATTATCCCTCAAGGATGACAATCTTACTTATAATAAAGCCTCTAAACACGCATTGATACATCAATATCACACGAAGATTAGCAAAGGAAACTACGTATTGATTTTTTACTCCAAAATACAAGAATATCACTCAATTTGCATTGTTCGTCAAAAATATTGGGAATATTATAAATTTCTTTGCATTTTACAGCCTCATCACATTTCTTTCAGGAAATGTGCCAAACAAATTAACGTGTGCAATGAAAATTAATACTTCAAAAAAACTCAACGCCTATACCCTTACCGAAATCCTGATTGTGCTGGCCATTATTGGTATATTAATTTTGCTGGCCTTGCCTAACCTGATGCCACTGATTACCAAGGCCAAAACAACCGAGGCCAAAATGCAGCTGGAGCATGTGGCCAAGCTGGAACAGAGTTACTTTTACGAACATTCTAAATATTCTTCAGATTTATCAGAAATCGGCTTTATTCAGGAAAAATTAACTTCTGATGCAAAGGATGGTAAAGCCAATTATAAAATTGAAATTACGGCTGCTACAAACAATACCTTTACGGCAAAAGCTACCGCTGTGGCCGATTTTGATGGCGATGGCACCTATAATGTATGGCAGATCGACCAGGATAAGAACTTAAAGGAAATTGTTGCCGATTAATGTTTTTATTGCAGGGGGCGATTTTTATGGTGTTAGCGGGTATGGTTTATCAGGATTTTAAATACCGGGGAATTTACTGGTGGATGTTTCCAATACTTTTCCTGCTGATGACAACAGCCACAGTACAGGTACTGGGTTTTTCCGGAACCGTTGCACAGGCAGGTAAAAGCATACTGTTTTTAGCTTTACAATTTGCAGTATTAACGGGATATATTTCCATCAAACAAAAAAAACTGACCAATATATTTGACGGCTTTTTCGGGTTGGGCGACCTGTTGTTCCTGGTGGTATTGTGTGTTGGATTTTCATTTTTAAATTATGTGCTATTTTACCTGTTAAGCCTGATGTTCATCATCCTGTTTACCGCGATTTTTGGCTACCAGTCTACTGCGCATGGAAAAAAAATACCTTTGGCAGGCTATCAGGCATTGCTATTTATGATATTGATGGCAATCAGTTGGTTTACACCTGCCATCAATCTGCTTTCGGATGATCACCTTATCAATTTACTCGGTTATGGAAATTAAACCTGAAATACTGGGATTGATATCCAAAGCGTTTGCGATGGAATATCGTGTATTTCCGAAAGAACGCGGAGCAAACGGGAGTTTGGTATTGTGTTGGGATGGCCTTGGTGATGAGCGCCAGCTAACAGATGAACTGCAGGTGATGCTGGGCTGTAATGTTTCTTTATTACCGCTCGATCAACAGGAAATCAGCAGGTTGCTGTCTAAATATTACCTGGGCGATGTATCTACAGAGAGTGATGATAAAGAAGTTTCAGTAATTTCAGCTAATGATGACTTTTTAAACGTATTGATTGAAGAAGCCAGGCGTTTAAAAAGCAGTGATATCCACATCGAAACTTTTGAAAAACGTGCCCGTGTGCGGGTAAGGATAGACGGGATGATGATTGAGCGGTATCAGATTGAAAAGAAAGACTATCCTGCGCTGATCAATAAAATCAAGATCATGGCCAACCTGGATATCGCCGAAAAACGTTTGCCGCAGGATGGCAGGATTCAGTTTACCTCTGCACGTTTTGCCGCTTTTGATATCAGGGTGTCGGTATTGCCCACCCTTTACGGAGAAAAAATTGTACTCCGGTTATTAAACAACAGCAGCACCGATATCGATCTGAATACCCTGGGTTTATCTGAACAGGATATGCAGCACTATATGGAAGGTGTGCAACGCCCCAATGGGATTATTCTGATCAGCGGGCCAACCGGATCGGGTAAAACCACCACCTTGTATGCCACCTTAAAACTTTTAAATAAAAGTACCCGTAATATCCTCACCATTGAAGACCCGATTGAGTATACGCTGGAAGGCGTAAACCAGGTGCAGTTGAGGGAGAATATCGGATTGGGTTTTGCAGCCACTTTGCGTACCTTTTTAAGGCAGGATCCTGATGTGATTATGGTGGGTGAGATCCGAGATCCGGAAACGGCCAATATGGCCATCAGGGCCGCATTAACCGGTCACCTGGTATTATCTACCATTCACACCAACTCGGCCTGGGGTACGGTATCGCGCCTAATGGACATGGGTATCCCTGGTTTTTTGGTAGCCAATACGCTCAATACTACTGTAGCCCAGCGCCTGGTAAGATTGCTTTGCCCGAAATGTAAAAAAGAAGAACCGCTTGAGGCCGGGCGATATCCCAGACAGTTTAATCCACCTAAAACAGTAAATACGCATTTTGTGGCTACCGGTTGTGCACACTGTTATTATACGGGTTACAGTGGCCGGAAGGCGGTTTATGAAGTAATCCCGATCGACGCCGAACTGTCGCAGGAAATCAGGAAAGGGAACATGGCCATCGAGCCTGTTCTCGAAGAGAAAAAAATAAGTACACTATCTAAAAATGCTTTTGCATTATTTGCTGATGGATTAACCTCCATCGAAGAAATTTACCCCTTGTTACTCGCTATCTAAATGAAGAATAAAACGCTATTAAAAATGTTGATGGGTTTGGCCTTTATCGTGTTAAATCTATTCGTTTTAGCTGCCTCTGCACAAATCAACAGTCAGGAACGGCTAAAAGCCATCGAAGAGCGCCTTCGTAACCTTTCGGTAACCGTGCCTGGGTTAAACCAACCCGTTCAGCTATCCATGTCGGGTGCTTCCGCTCAAGAATTTTTGAGGGCACTGGCGCAGGCCAACAACCTGAACATCAATATCGACCCGCAATTGAACTTTAAGGTTTATACCAATTTTCGTAACGAAACGGCGATGAATGTGATCCTGTTCATGGCCAAAGAATACGACCTGGATGTTAACCTTATTGGCTCCATTATGTCGGTAACTAAAGTGCAATCACCCAAGCCTGTGGTGGTACCTAAAGATTTTCGAGTGAATTATAATGCATCCAATGAATATCTCGGTTTCGAACTCAATAACGATACCTTAAGTCAGGTGGCAAAAAAAATCAGCCAGCTGTCGCAAAAAAATGTGGTGGTGCCGGTTGCCCTGATGGGTAAAAAAGTGAGTGGCTTTATTGCTGCTGCCCCGTTTGAAGTCGCGCTGGAAAAACTGGCCTATGCCAATGAGCTTAAAATGAACAAAACCAATGATGGGGTATTTATTTTTCAGGCTTTAGGTGAAGGAGAGGAGCTTTATGTAAACGGCGATCAGGCTACAGCTGTAAAAAGAAGCAATAAAGCCGCTATGGGGCAGGGAGCATCAAACTTTACGCTGAACGGCCGGAAAGATAACCAGGGCAACCGCACGGTAAGCGTCGACGCACTAAATACACCCATATTGGACCTGATTAAATCGGCCTCGAACGAAGTTGGTGCCAATTATTTTATCTATTCCGATATCAAAGGCACCGTAACCACCAAACTAAATGGGATTGGGTATGATACTTTTCTTACCGCTTTATTGCAGGGAACCGAATACACCTTTAAAAAAGATGGTGGTGTGTATTTAATCGGCGACCGGAAACTGGAGGGATTACGCGCCAACAGGATTGTACAATTGCAGCACCGCTCGCTGGATACCATCCAAATGATGATCCCAGCCGAATGGAAAAGAGGAGTGGAGATTAAAGAGTTCAGGGAGCAGAATACCTTATTGCTTTCGGGGGCTTCGCCACAGGTAAATGAAATTGAAAATTACATTAAACAGATAGACCGGGTAGTGCCTATGGTACTGATCGAAGTTACCCTGGTAGATGTACGCAAAGGTAAAACAGTAAAAACAGGTATCACCGCAGGGGTATCTGACAGTGTGAGAACCGGTGGAACCATCTTACCGGGCATCGACTATACATTTGGTGCCAATTCAATCAATAATTTCCTGGCTAAACTGGGAAGAAACGGCTCGGTAAATCTAGGTAGGGTAACCCCTAATTTTTATGTCAAACTCAGTGCCTTAGAAAACAATAACAATGTTGATATCCGCTCGGTACCGAAATTATCAACCCTTAATGGTCATTCAGCTAATTTAAGTATCGGTAGTTCAAGATATTACAGCCAGCGGACACAAAATGTAATTCCATCATTAAATGCACAAACGGTCGTAACCGAACAGTTTACAGAGGTTAATGCAAATCTCGAAATTGATATTAAGCCTGTGGTTTCCGGAGATGACCAGGTAACGCTGAACATTAAGGTAAACATTTCTGATTTTATCGGTAACCCGCCATTAAATGCACCGCCGCCAAAATCAACCAGTAAGTTCAGTTCTATTATCAGGGCTAAAAACGAAGATATGATCGTTCTGGGTGGTTTAGAACGTACAGAAAGCAGCGAGAGCGGTTCAGGTGTACCTGTTTTATCGCGAATCCCCATATTGAAATGGTTGTTTAGCAGTAGGGAAAAATCGAACAACAAAGTGGTAACACTGGTATTTATTAAACCTACAATTTTATATTAGGCATGTTCGAACCGTTTGAACAGATACTGGCCATTGAAATTGCCTTGTTGCAAAACGAAACTTATCGCTGTACTTATGCGGTAATTACACGTAAGGGCGATAGGATAGATGCTGCAGAGCACCATACGGTTGAGGGTACGCTGGTGAAAGTGCTGGAGCGTCTCCCACGCAAATTCCCGGTTGCCTTAGCGTTAAGTGGCAAAGGCATTATTCATAAGCAAATCAAGGGCAGCGGAACAGAAAATAAGGATTTCTTCAGGACAGCCTTTCCTTCAGTTGAAAGGAAAGATTTTTATGTACAGGAAGCTTTTTCTAACGATCTGGTTTGGCTCAGCATCATCAGGCAAGCCCTGGCCGATGATATGGTAGGAAAACTGCAAACCGCGGGCTTGCAGGTATATGCTTTGAGCCTGGGTGCATTATCAGTAATTTCGATTTGGGAACTGTTAAGTGTGCCCGGTGGTGGCTTTACAGCTAATGGTCACCAGTTTGATGTGGATGAAACAGGTGCAATAGCGGGCTATCGTTATGCAGAAGGAACAGAAGATGCCGGAAATTTGAAACTCGGCGATACCAAACTTAAGCCTGCTTTGCTGGTACCCTATGCATTGGCCTTTCAGCTTTTTCTGCACGATAAATTATCGGTGATTAAGGCAAATGATACTCAGGTAGACAACCGTTTTAAAGATTTTCTTGAACAATCAAAACTTAAAAAAGCAGCTGGAATTTTCGTTTTTGCATTGCTTGGTCTTTTACTCATCAGCTTTTTGACTTTAACCCATTATAATGCAGAAAATGCGAAATTAAATGAGCAGGTGGGGGCAATGACGGCAACTGCAGATCAAAGCGACTTGTTGAAAAAAGAGATCACGGAGCAAAAGATATTATTAAATAAACTGGGCTGGAACGGCGGTTATAGTTATGCTTTTTTACTGAACGAAATCGGTAGCAGCAAACCTAAGGCACTTACTTTAAACGAGGTGATATTTGATCAGTTAAAGGAAGATCCAAAGGATGCAAAAGATTTACTTGCCTCAATCAAGATAGCTGGTGAAACCGCTAACCTGACTGCAGTAAACAACTGGATTTTTTTGCTTAAAGAAAAAAAATGGGCGAAAGAAGTTAAACTTTTGCGTTACCAGCAGGATACAGAATCGCAAAATTTTCAGTTTAACCTTTTGATCCAATACTGATATGATAGCGAAACTTAGCCAGAAAAATAAAAGAGTCGTTATGGTTTTTTTAATGATTGTATTGGTTTATCTTGCATATGTTTTTTCATTCGAAAAGGCCATCTCAGCTGTTACACTAAACCGGCAGCTAAAAGCTGCACAACAGCCCGGCCAGGAACCTGATGCTGCTTTTCCACAATTGGAACGCAAACATACTTTTTATCAATCGGTATTAAAAGGTTATAAAGTTCGCACAGAAGACCGCGAAAATCGCCTGTGGCAATCGGTATCGGCCATGGCCATTGCCAAAAATGTAGAGATCAATTTTAGTCCCAACATCATTCCTGCCGAAAAGGATACCAGTGAAATTGCGCGGGGTATAGTTACGCAGAAATTCATTTTTAAGGGCAGTTATTTCAACATCGTTAAACTGCTTGATACGCTTGCCAAAAGTCCGGGTATTGGCAAAATTGCCGGCGCCAAACTGATGAAAAAAACTGCGAATGGCAACGAAGAAAAAACAGATAAACTTAACCTGGAACTGCAGCTTGTAGGGAAGGAGAATTAGGAATTTTTTCTAAAATTTTTGGTGGGCTGATTTGAGGTTTTTACAAATAATGAAAATTATGTTCGTCACTCCAAAACACACGTTCATCAGTCGAAAAGCATCGTTCGTCAAAAAGATTTAGTCATTGCTTTTTTTTGATTTAGCTTCGGCTGATATTGGCAATGTTAATGACAAACTAGATAAATATTATTCGATTAACAAGTAAAAAATGAAAAAGATACTATTAGCGCTTCTTCTACCCTTTTTCCTTCAAAAAGTAGTAGCACAATCAAATGTAGTTAAATTTAATTCACCAATCTCACCCTCTCCAACTGCGGCAAGTTTGGGCAAATACGGAGATATTCCAGTTGCCACTTATACAGGAATACCAAGTATTCAAATTCCACTGTACGAAATTAAAATTGGTGCAAGTTCAGTTCCTGTAAGCCTTTCCTATTATGCAGGTGGATTTAAAGTGGCAGATGAATCCTCATCTGTAGGTCTTGGATGGTCTCTAAATGCAGGAGGCGTAATAACCAGGGTTAAAAAAATGAAAGATGACCTTTCGTCAGATGGATATTATAAAAATGCAGACCATACAAACAATGATGGAACGGATAAGGAACCAGATATTTTTTATTTTAATTTTGCAAATTTCTCAGGCAAATTTTTGATTGACTATTCTTCCAATCCTGCCAAGCCTTATGAAATAAAACGCATAAGTGTTTATGATGATGATGATTTGAAGATTATTATGAACAATAATCAGACCTGGACAGTGACAGATAAATTTGGTGTTATTTATGAATTTAATGATAAGGAAATTCAAAATGACCGTGCAACAACGGAGGGCGGTTATTCATCTCCTGTAGAACCATCTGATTACGTTTCTGCCTGGTATTTGAGTAAAATAACGTATACCAATGGAGAAGAAATTGTTTTTAATTATACAACTGGTGCACAGGTTGAAAATATACCTGTTATTGATCAAGTATTTGGACAGGGTACCGCATATATTACAACTATACCCTATAGTTGTTACCAGCCACCTATGCTACGGGGTAGTTTGTCGAAAACAACATATAACGTTAAAGTTAACACAATTGATCTTAAAGATATTGTATTTCCAGGAGGTAAAATTGAAGTTAATTATACGGCTGATCGAGAAGACTTAAGGGTAACCGGAGTACAAGCTAAACGATTACGGGAATTGAAGGTATTTAATTTATTGCAACCTGGATATAACCTGTTAAAAACATTTAGTTTCCATCAAAGCTATTTTGTCTCATCTGGGCGCGCAGGTTTTCTATCAAAGAGACTGCGTTTAGATAAGGTAATTGAATTTGGCAGTTCTGGCAATCAACCTAAAACGCACGAGCTTGCTTATTCTGGTGAAATACTTCCAGATAAAGACTCAAAAGACATAGATCATTGGGGTTATTTTAACGGACCAAAAAATAATGATCAGTTATTCCCCAAAAATCAATCAGGCGTTGTAGATCCGAAAGGAAGTTCCAGAAATCCAGATGGAAGGTATGTAAAGGCAAATTTGCTTTCTAGCATATTATTTCCTAGCCAGTTGTCTACCTATTTTGAATGGGAAATAAATGATTTTTCTAATCTTGGAAATAGCCTGTTTTGGTCTTCTCCTAGTACTACTGGTAAAGGTATGTCTGGCGCTGGGGTTAGGATAAAAGTAATTAATAGCAATGATAATGTCAATCCAGGTGTATCTACACGCAAAGAATTTGAATACACATCCACAGACGGTAACCAGTCCAGTGGTAAAATTATGTCTAAAATAAATTATTCAACTCCATACGAGATTATCTTCCCTGTGTATTTGACTGGGGCTTGTACTCAATATAACGGTCCGGTTAAAGAAAGAGGAACAACACTATATTCAAGCTCTTCAATACCAATAAGTGGTGATGCACAGGGGAATATCATAGGGTATGATCGTGTTGTGGTTAAGAATAAAGGGGCAACAGAATCTACTTTTTCAGTAGATGAGTACTACAATTATTCTTCCGCATCATTGGATTTATATCCTCGTTTTCCACAAGTGAATAATAATATGAACGGTTTATTAAGACTAAGGACAGATTATGTTAATAGTGGAAGTACGGTTTTTCCAATAAGACAGACTGAAATGGCCTACACCACAAAAAACTCAAATATAACTAAAGGATATCTTTATACCACTACCTGGAGCGCAAATTGGTTAGCTCTTGTGAGTTACGATATTTCAAATGAATGGATAGTAAATAGCAAAGTTACAGAAAGAGTTTTTGATGGAAGCTCAAATAATTCTAATATTGATAAAATTACCAATCTATCTTACGAAAGCACTTACAAACAGAAAATCCAGGAAGATTATGTTGATAGTAAAGGAGATGCTTATATGTTTAAGTACCTCTATCCACGTGATATGGTTACTTCAGGTAATACCAATCCTTATCAAGAGATGGAAAATAGATACATGATCGGTTATAACATACAACTTGAAAAATATAAAAATGGCTCGTTACTCGAAAAAACATTTAATGATTATGCCACCAACTGGCCAAAAAACACCAGTTTGATTTTACCTAGTAAGATCAGAACACAATATTTATCCAAACCTATTGAAGATAGATTAATTTATAATAGTTATGATAAAAAGGGAAATCCTATTTTGGTTTCTTATCCTGGCGGATTAAAAACAATGTACCTATGGGGATATAATTATCAAAATCCAATTGCTGAGATAAAAAATACAGATTTAAGTACTGTTGAGTCAATTTTAGGGGCTGAAAATATAGATAATTTTGCCGGTCAGTTGAGTCCTGATAAAATTGCAGTTGACAATTTTATAGCACCCTTATACGCTGCGCTCCCTGATGCGCAGATATCGAAATATTCATATATTCCCTTAGTAGGGCTTAATAGTCAAACTGATGCAAAAGGGCAGATTGCTTATTACCAATATGATGACCAACAAAGATTACTGACTATAAAAGATCAAAATCAAAAAATTGTAAAAAGCTACAGTTACAATTATGCTCCTCGTACTTATTTTAATTTAAGGAGAGAACAAAATTTTATGAAAGATAATTGTACTCCAGGTAATTTTGCAATCCCTATTCTCTTTGTTGTTCCTGCTGGTCAGTTTACCTCTATCATTAGTCAAACTGATGCTGATCAGCAGGCGGAAAATTATTTACTTAATAATGGACAAGCCTACGCAAATGCGAATGGCATCTGTAAAGCTTCTGCTGATTATTTTGTTACTTATACTGTAGATCCATATTTTACTCATGTAAATTACACCATTACTAAATCTTTTGACGACGATAAACGTGCTCTTTGCAAAGTAAGAATCAGGTACGATCCAATAAGTGGTGGCGGTGGGGCATTAACCGATGTGATAGAGCAGGTACAAATGGAAAGAGGGGTACTTGAATACAGTAATTCTTTGCAAGTTAATGCTGGTACAACTGTAGAAGTTGAGCTTATAGAAATAATAGAAAACTAGACTTCAGCACTTAATAATCATGATAAGAAATTGTAAAAGACCACAGATGAAAAACTGGAGTTTCTCAAATAGATCAAATGTGAAAATCAAAATATATTTTCTATTACTTCTTTTACTTGCTTTAAACAATTTAATAAAGGCACAGACACTTTCAACTGGAAAAAATTTTATTGCCGAAACTATTGTTAAGGCAGATAATATAACAGACATTAATCAGTTGAATGGGCTTGATAAGTCTAAAGTAAATACGAGTGTAAAATATATCGATGGATTTGGACGGCCTTTACAAACCGTTGAAATAAAAGCTAGTCCGCGCGGTAACGACATTGTGCAGCCATTTGCTTTCGATGATCTGGGAAGAACAAAATTTAACTATCTTCCATATGCACCAGAGGCAAATTATGGCAGTTATAAAGAAGCAGCCACTACCAACGGATTACAGCAATTCTATAATCCTGCAGGGGCTATTAGTGATGGTTTAACAAGGATAGCCAATCCATTTAGCGAAAATAAATTTGAGCGGTCGCCACTGAATCGGGTTATTGAACAGGGGGCGCCAGGCGATACCTGGCAGATTTCTAATGGGCATACCTTAAAATCAGTTTATGGCTTCAATAACACGAATACCAATTATAGTCAAGATGGGTTTGCGGTAAGGAAATATACTTCTAATAGCGTTAATACAGTAGGTTTAGAATATCAACGGACACTTAGCAGTTCAGGGTTTTATGGGCCCAATGAATTATACCTTACTATAAAAAAAGATGAAAACTGGAGTGTTGCGGATGGCAAAGCAGGTACGGTTGAAGAATATAAAGATAAAAATGGCGCAATTGTATTAAGAAGAACGTTTAATAAATTGGTTGATAATACCATTGAAACATTAAGCACTTATTATATTTATGATGATTTTGGTTTATTAAGTTATGTTATCCCATCAAGCGCAGACCCTGATAATGGTGATATTAGTCAAAGCAAATTAAATAATTACTGTTATCAATACTATTATGATGACAGGGGACGCTTAATTGAGAAAAAGATTCCAGGTAAAGGATGGGAATATGCTGTTTATAATAGTTTAGATCAGCTGGTATTTACTCAGAATGCGAACCAAGCGGCTAAATCTGTCAAAGAATGGAATTTTAATAAATATGACGTATTTGGGCGTTCAATAATTTCGGGTTTCATTCAGGATAATAGCAGTCGGATCGATTTGCAGAATGCCGTCAATAATCAGTCGATCACTAATTTACCCCTTTTTGAAACTCGAGACAATGGGAACACCAGTAATACATTTACTGGTTATACCAATGTAACGTTACCTAAAAGCAAAATTGTTGCCTATTACTCTATTAATTATTATGATGATTATGATTTCTATAGCAATGGCTTTGGTCATCCTTATGGTAATGGACAGGTTGATGGCAATAGAATTAAATCGTTACCTACCGGATCTAAAATAAATACAATTGGTCCGGATGGGACACAACTCGCTACACAAGCGATGTTACTTCAGGTAAGTTATTACGACAATGAAGGAAAGGTGTTGCAAACTAAAAGCCAAAACCATCTTGGTGGAACCGATGTGGTAAACAACAGCTATAATTTTGCAGGCGAACTTTTAACCAGTACAAGGGTTCACACAGGTCTTTCTCCAAATCAAAGCACAACAATTGCTAAGGAATATTTATATGATCATGCTGGCCGACAAGCGAAGATTTACCAGCAGATTAACTCTGGTGCAAAGATTGGTAAAAGAGTAATGCTCTCCGAGCGCTTTTACAACGAAATTGGTCAGCTTAAAGAAAAGCGTTTACATGCAACTAATGCAGGTCAGGCTTCACAAGCAGATATCTTGCTAAATGAAACAGATATCGTACATGCCAGCGAACGCAAAACTGTAATTGCAAGCAACAGCATTATACTTCAACCTGGTTTTGAGGCAAAAGAAGGATCGTTCTTTAGCGCAAGTATTTCTGATGGAACTTCTTTACAGAGTATAAAATATGCTTACAATGAGCGTGGCTGGCTAAAAAACAGCACGAGTGCTCAGTTTAGTTTTCAATTGAATTATCAAGATGCAGCAGGAACAGCGGGTGCTCAGTATAATGGTAATGTCTCGAATCAACTGTGGGGTTATAGTAATAATCCCAATACAAATACATTTAGCTATAATTATGATAAGATAAACCGATTGACCAAAGCTTCATCTCCCGGTTTGAGTGAAGAGATCGTCTATGATCCGATGGGTAATATCAAAACATTAGATAGAGAAAGTAAGGGCATCAATAATTATTCGGCTTACGAAGGCCATCAATTCAAACATGTTCAGGGCTTTGTTAATGCAGATTATAACTATGATGTTAATGGTAATCTAATTAGCGATTCTCAAAAAGATATTAACATAAATTATAATATTTTAGAACTTCCCTCTAAAATCTCGGGTAATAAGAACTTAGTTTACATCTACGATGCAAATGGGCGAAAACTCCAAAAGCGTAATGGTACTGAAGTTACAGATTATGTAGACGGAATTCAATATAAAAATAATGGTAGTTTAATAGATTTCATTTCAACAGAGGAGGGGATTGCCAGAAACTCAGGTGGAGATTATAATTACGAATATACTCTTGCTGACCAACTTGGAAACGCGAGGACAACATTTTATCAAAATCCAATCAATAATGAACTAGAGGTACTTCAAAAGGATGATTATTACGCATTTGGTTTGAGGAAGGCTGTAAAAGCAGGCTCAAATGATAATAAGTACCTTTATAATGGTAAAGAACTACAAGACGAATTGGGAGAGTACGACTACGGCGCACGTTTTTACAATCCAGTTCTTGGCAGGTGGAGTGCTGTAGATCCTATGGCAGAAAAAATGCGCAGCTTTTCTCCTTATAGTTATGCATTTAATAATCCAATCAGCTTTAAAGATCCTGATGGAATGATGCCAGTTATGATACCTGGTATGGGCGCAATGTATGTTCCTGGTTCAATGGCTGAGATGAGAGGTGTTGGAAATATGGCTGGCAAGGCAGCTAGCCAATTTCTAATGGATATCACCATGGTAAATAGTACCAAGGAGCTCATGGATAATCTCAAGTTCTATATGCTCAATGAGCTATACTTTGGTATGAACAGGGGGCGTGAATATGAGGCTATGTTACGTTCTGGAGGTAATCCTAGCGATATTGATCTACAATATCAGGTAAATAAAGCTATAGGTATTGCCAAACTGATGAAGAGTGGGGTTGAATGGGCTGCCTTTGGAGCAAGTGCAGGAGAAATGGCAATTGCGGCATCTGTTATAAAAGCACCCGCGACACAGATTATCAAAGAAGTTGTAAAAGAAACAGAAAAAGAAGTTGTAAAAGTTGCAGAGAAAAAAATTGTGGCTACTGCTGATGCGACTTTCGCGAAAGGTTCTGGATCAAATGCCACTAGGGAGGGAAGTAATGCTCTAACAAATTATTGGCCAAGCAATGGAGGTGCACTAGGAAAGTGGGAGAGAGAGTTCTTAATGCCAGGTACAGAGATTGATAGATTTGGTAGTGGTTTTGGTAAATATTTTTCGCCGAAAAATACACCAATGGATATGAGAGCTTTGCCGTCAGGAAATACAGGGGCGTATAATGCTTTTAAGGTTGTTAAACCATTTGAAGTTCAGTCATCTACAATTGCACCTGCTTTCGGCAAAATCGGATTAGGTAAGCAATATTTATCACCAATAAATATGAATACGCTTCTCAAGAGAGGAATAATCGTTCCAATACAATAAAGATGAAAATGACAATTGAAAAATTAGAAGACAAACTAAATGATTTGGGCGTAGAAAAAAGTCAATATTCTCTGTCGGGAGAATTAAATTCTGATGCCATAATCTTGAATAAGAATTACAATGTATGGGAGGTTTTTTACTTGGACGAAAAAGGTAATCGTAATAATGAGAAGAATTTTGATACCGAAAGCGAAGCTTGCTTTTATATTTACAAACTCTTCAAGGATGCGAAAGACATCGAACAAAAATTCAAAATAAATATTATGTAATACAGTTGCTGCCCACTTTGGTCTTAGCGAGACACTAAGACCAAAATGTGGCTGGGCTTACAAAAATAGATTGGGGAAGGGCATCAATGGACACTTTTCATTTTAAACAATCAATTAGGAAGTTGCACGAAATGCGAGTTCCATAAAATTCAATATTTCAAGCTTTAATCCAGCTTTTGCTAAACCAGGAATTACACACTATGAGTTTAATCACATAATTAACAATTCATCTTTATTGCAAAAGACAACATTTATTCAAAATGGTAGTCAGGTATTTTGGAATGGAACTGGATTCGTAAAATAAATACACAATGAAAATAATTACGGACATAAAGGAAGCCAATATTTTACTTCAATCTTATACAGGGGGGACACTTCAAATCGCTTTTTATAGTGAAAGTTTAAAAAGAATCGCAATAAGGATAAGTTTACCTGCCGTTAAGGAAATAATCTATTTTGTTGGAGTGGGTTGTGAAAGTATTAGTGGAAACTTTCGTATTCTAAATGTGAATTTGTCCATTGCCCAAAAAATAGATGAAAGTACAAAAGAGAATATATTAAAAATAAGGGACAAGCTTTCTGGATTTGAACTTTCTACTTCCCGAAGTTTCTCTTTAGCCCAAGGACTTGAATCAGAGTTTGGGGATTTTTTTGATCATTTTATCAAAGAAAAAGAATAAGTGCCGTAAAAGCATACTCAACCCTATTATGCTAAGCAGCATATTGGAGTTAGGCCTAAAGATGAATCTGTAGCTTTTTATGATCATGCAGATCGTTCTATATCTGTATCTATTTTGAGAAATGGGCGCTTAAGTCCAACTCTTAATGATTCAAAGAATTTTTTAAGTGTATTGGGTCATGAAAGTACACATGAAGCAGACGATGTTTCAGGTTTTAAAGAAACTTATTTAAGCCATTCTACAGTCTATCAAAAACAGATACTTAGTGAGAATTTTAGCGAGGCAACATTTGATTTTCAGCTGGGTACGGTCGGATCATTTGCGAATCATGTATATAATGCTAGGTACAATAGAGAGAATGGGGTTAATGAATATGTTAGTAACTTCAATAAAATAAGTAAAGACTGGAAAATAGGAGATAATGTAGTTTCTGGTAGTGGCTATCCAGTATATTATAAGGGCCAAAAATACATTATGCCTGTGAAAATGTTGAAAAATCCTTCCGAATAGATGAAAAAAATAATATTATACCTAATGGTTATGTCTTTTTTTTGTTGCAAAAGAAAAAATGATATATTAAAGGTTTTGGAATATAATAATGACGGTAGTTACTGGATACAAAAACAGCAGATCAACGATGGAAAATATACTTTTAGTACAATTCAATGGATTTTTTATAGTGATGGCTCGTCTCAACCACTCTCTTCAATTAATGAAAATAAAAAAGGTAATCCATCAATGTTAAATCTAGAAAGTTCAGGTAAGGGAGCATGGAGCTTTAATGAAAAAGACAGCACTTTTAAGATTTGCGACGTTTGTGTTTTTAAGATAAAAAAGGTTAGTCAAGATACTGTTTTTATGAGTGGAAAAGGATTTAAAGGTAATTTTATACTTGTAAAACACAAGTAAAAGTGATTAGCGTATAAATCTTCATGTTAATCTTCGCGTTTCAATTAAACGAGTATGATAAAACGCAAATAAATTTCTAAAAGTGAAATTGTTTGTCCATGAAAAACTAATTAAATTAATGATGTTATTTGTTTTTGGTATTCAGATTACAAATTCACCATCTGTCCGTAGTTTTAAGCCCCCTAACTGGTCTTAGCGTCTCGCTAAGGCCAAGTTTTATTTGACATGGCAATACGTCCTATGCCTCCATATTCCTCAGGTAATACAGCATGACGATTATTCACTCTAGTTTATATTTTTAACGGAGTTCATGAGCTCGGCTGTGCCTCGGTTATTATGCTTTCCGTTTAAGAAAAGCAGGTTCGCCAAATTCTAATGTAAATAAGTATCTTTACAATGGCAAGGAGTTACAGGAGAAGTTAGGACAGTACGATTACGGTGCTAGATTCTATGATCCAGTGATTGGAAGGTGGAATGTGGTAGATCCATTATCGGAGAAGATGAGGAGGCATTCTCCTTATAATTATGGTTTCAACAATCCGATAAGGTTTATCGACCCTGATGGGATGGCACCATATGATTGGTATCAATCAAATGTAACGGGAACTGTTAAGTGGTTTGATGGTAATGGGAAACAGGATGGATACAGATATGTTGGAGAAGCAGGTTACGTAAAATCCGATGATGGCGGCATTGTGAACTTAAATGCAAATGGAACAGCTACTAACAGTGAAACGGGTGAGGAAGTTACCTCATCTACTAGTGGATTGACCACTATAGTTGCCAAAGACCAAACCGGAGGATTCGCCAAATTTCTATATGATGTCTTTTCTGGAGGGGCGTATAGCCGTCAGGCAAATGCTTTGGATGTTCTAGATAGAGATGGGTTAGGCGCATACAATAATCAAATGATTAGTGATGCTCGTACTGAAATCAGGGGTGATTGGATGGTTGGCGCGTATCAGGTTGGAGCAAGATCCACTTCTAGTGCAGCTAAGGGGATAACTGCTCTTAGAGGGGCATATGTTACTGAAGTTGAAGGCCTGTCATCAGTTGCATCAAAAATGAGGAGAGCAGGAAGTTCATCCGAAGAAATTGCAATAGCACTACATGGTCTAAGAAGAGAACTTGGATTAAAATACAAAACCTTAACCCCTGATAATATATTGCAACAAATTTATCAAAGAAATATCCAAAAGTATGGAGATAAACTAGGGCCAAGTATAGACTATTTAAAACAACAAGGTAAATCTTGGGATGACATAATAAAGAGTGCAACAAGAACTGGGGGTAAAGATTTAGGATTTTAAAATTTGAAATACTTATCATTATGATGTTAAGAAACTTTGACTATGCTATAAAATATTTTGACTATAAATCTAAAACTGAAATAGAAGACATATCAAATCCACTCATAAATGGATGGTATAAGTTTGTCAATGGAGTCTTTTCCGCCTTATTAGTGGTAGATAATAATCTTTATTTTTTATTTGGAAAAGAAAAGTTTCTAATTACAGAATACCATCGGGTATTGCTTAAAAAGCACAGTAATGTTGAAAGCAAGTTTAGCCTTATTGATGGAAATGGTGTGCAGGTCAAATTTTTATATTCAGTACCAAATACTAAATTAAATGTTTCACCATTTGAATACATTGATCAAGATGATTTTAAATGGGGCGATTTTATCGCAAAAATAATAAATGATGGAGTACGTAAAAGAAATTTTGTAAGTAACTTAATGGATATTGCTAAGACAGGAAAATAAGTCCATACTCCCATTCTGGTCTTGGCTTGCCCATCTACTCTTAGCCTCACCTAATTGGTCTTAGCGTCTCGCTAAGACCAAAATTTATTTAACTTGGCAAAACCTTTACGATGCTGCGGGCAACAAACTTGCCAGGAACAGCGGTGGCTCGGTGAGGAATTATATTGGCGGAATAGAATACAAGCCAGATGGTACCACTATTGATATCATCCACACTGAAGAAGGGATAGCCCGCAATAGCAATGGCAGTTACAGTTATGAGTATAACCTGACTGATCATTTGGGTAATATAAGAGCAACTTTTAAACAGAGTCCTGTAGCTCCTTATGCTTTAGAGGTAATACAGCGTGACGATTATTACGCTTTTGGTTTAAGAAAAGCAGGTTCACCAAATTCCAATGTAAATAAGTATCTTTATAACGGCAAGGAGTTGCAGAAAGAGTTAGGTCAATATGATTATGGGCAAGGTTCTATGACCCGGTGATTGGAAGGTGGAATAAAACCGATAGTAAAGCCGAACTATATTTTTCAACATCACCCTACGTTTACGCTCTAAACCAGCCTTCTAATGCTATCGATCCCGACGGAAATTTAGTAATCTTTATTAATGGTAAACATACCGGAGCGGGAATTAGTGGTTATAAAACGAGCAGTAATTGGAGAGGAATCAAAACAACACAGTATAAGCATATGGGAAATGTTATCTAAAGCAAGTATTAGGACCAATACGGGAAGCAGTACTGATCATTCTATTTTTACTTTCTTGAATGATATGAGTTCTTTGTCTGAAGGTACTTATAAATGGAATGGTAGCAAATGGGTAAAACAATAAGTAATGAAAAAAACACTATTAACCTGAGTTCGATTAACCAAAATGCGAAAATCTGAGATGATTGTTTAGTCTGATAATTAATAGCTGGCTTTTTAGGAAAGAATGAGTATGCGATTAGGCCTGCTATAATATTTGAGATAAAATTAGCGAATGACCTGTGTCTTGAATGTTCTATCTGGCATATGTTTTTAAGCTCATCATTAACGGTTTCTATCACAGACCTTTTACGGAGCATAATTTTGTCGCTCATGGTCATCAGGCTATTTTTCATATTGTTCCTGATACTGGTAACCAGATGTATGTCGCTGACGAACAGTATTTTGACTAGCTGTTCGGATATATACCCTTTGTCGGCGAAAAGCTTTCCGAACACAGCTTTTAAAAAGCGCTCGTTCTTCAGTGGTTCCCTATCGTCCACATTGGCCTGGGTGATGGCAAAATTTAATATCTCTCCCCTGTCATTGATTACGATGTGCAGCTTAAATCCATAGAACCAGCCCATTGTGGATTTTCCCACCTCCGCTATCCCCTTAAATACCTTGTTTCTTTTTATACGCTTGTTGTTGCAGACCCGAATAGGGGTGGAATCCACAAATGAAATACCCGTACAGCAGCCTAGACAGCAGGTTTTCAGGAAGATCGTCATTGGCATGAGCACGCTCTGGCTGAGTTCAACAAAGCGGTTATAGGACACAGTATTTGGGAATTCGCTTTGCATATGCTTTTGGAGATAAAACAGATAGAAGTGTTTAAAGCACCTGAACCCGCTCAGGTGGAAGAACAGACAGATAGAGATTACTTCACTTTTAGACATGGTCGCAGGACGCTTGGAGGGCTTGCCCAAAAGAAAAGGACTTGTGGTTTGATCAAAATCTTTGCAGAACTCATCTACAAGACAAAAAATATCACTAATTTTAGCGTAGTCAATCATCTGTTTTTATGTTTAAATATTTGAATGTCAGATACTTAAATATAAGCATAATTACTTTGATTGACTAATTTTTTCTAAAAATTATAAATCGAACTCAGGTTATTAACCATTATCATTTTCGGTTCTATTTTCTCAGTATATTGGTATTTTAAAAATAATGGTGGGTGGATGGAATTTAAAAAAAATACTAGTACCCCAAGAGAATTTCTAAATCATAGCTCCATAAAAAGAGAATATTACCTAAGAGATAAAAAAGAATTAAAAAAACAACTGAAATTACTTTTATCTAAAAGAGAAGGCTTTTTTGATAATTCTGCTTACTCTGATTCAATGGTTTTAATCATAGACAGCGTTCTATATAGCGCTGATTTTAAAAAGATGGCAGTATTTGTTATCGTTAAAAATCTCACAAAAAGGCAACTAGCTCCCGAAAATGAAAATACATGGTATTATGATGCAACAACTTATTTGGGTATTCGAAAAGGGAATACAATAAGCCTAACCTGGAGAGGGCCTGTATTCACCAATTCCTCGAGCGAGAGGGATATATCAATGGATATTAGGGAAGCTTGTTTTAATAATTTTGTTACTAAGGATACAACAGATATTTACGAATATAATTTAAATGATAAACGTTTTTGGAGTAGTTCAATTTGGAGAGAAATAGAATACGAAAAACTTATGAAGCAAAAATTCGAAGAAGAGAAAAGAAGATATCCTGAAAATATCTATGAACCTAAGATTCGGTAGTGGCTATTACCCCATCTGTCCGTAGTCTTATTCCTGAGGTTTAGCGCAGGAAGACTTCGGATTCATTAATGTTGAACGCGAGTAGAGTGCTCACTTAAAATAATTTATTCTTTAACCTGACCTTAATTAAATTATTAAACAAAAACGAACTAATTTTTTCAGAAAATGATTCCCAGGGAAATTTTCATTGTGCCGCAGACAATCTAAAAAATGCCAACAGTAGTTTTCAAATTTTCTATTACATTTACTGCTTATTTATATCCTTAAAGGTCGAATTCAATTGCTGTAATAATTCATTTTTTAATGCGTGAGTAGGCAGGACATTAGCCTCACTCCAATGGTCTATTGTGAGAATACTATTTACCTTATCGCTTTTATTGCTTTGCTTGTTAAAAGCTAAAGCTCAATACCAATTTCGCGAAGATAATTTACCTGAAGAACTATCGATACTAAATCATGCGCGAATACTAAATACCGGCTCAAAAACGGTAGCATTAAATGAAATCGTTAGTAACAGCGGAAAGCTTCCTTTCAAAAAGTTAAGCGGAAAATTAGGTAATCTCGGTTTCACGAGTTGCAATTACTGGTTAATTTTTCAATTAAAAAACACAACCAAAACGCCCTTAACCTATTACTTAGAAATAGCAGAACCGTCAACAAATCAGGTAAATCTTTATTTAATTGATGCCCATAACAAAATTGAATCTCAAAAAAGTGGTGATGATTTACCCTTTTCAAGCAGAAGTGTGAAAAGCAGGCAAACAATTTTTAAGATAGTTCTGGAACCGGGCGAAACAAAGAGGGCATTTGCAGACATTAGAAATGATGGACAGGAAAACAGTCTGCCATTGTTGCTGATCAGCCAGCAAAGTTTGCTCGAACGCACGGCTGGTGAATATTTGATAATGGGTATTTTTTATGGCATACTTACCGTAATTGCTACTACTTACTTCTTTTTCTACTTGGCCATGAAGGAATCGTCCTTCCTGTATTATGCGCTTTATGTGGTTTCTGTAGGCCTTTGCCAATTTGCTTTGGATGGTTTTTATCATCAATACATCGATACCGGAAATTCCTGGCTCAGCCTTCATGCGGTCATCATTTCGGGTATACTTTGTAGCTTTTTTTTCGCAAAATACAGTCAGGAATTTTTGGAAATCAAGCGAAAAAATCAAAGAATTAACAAAGTTTTTACCCCGCTTTATATTTCATTAGCACTTTTGCTTATTGGTATTATTTTATGCCCGGTTCTATTAAAATATGGCTATCTGCTTATCAATATTATAATATTGCTTGGGCTGCTTATCATTTTTCTATCCATTAGTGTAATCCTTTACAAAAGACAGCCTATCGATCTATTCTATACTACAGGTATTGTAATTCTGGCCTTAACCATTATTACGGGAATAATAACAAGATTCGGTATTTTAGCCGACGACCTTTCTATTAACAATATAACCAAAATTGGAATTGGCTTAGAAATCGTTGCCTTATCCCTCTCCATGGCAAACCGAATTCGAATGCTCCGAAATAAAAAGGAAGAGCTTCAAATCCTCGCACTACAGAAATCAGAAGAAATGAGCGATATGAAATCTTACTTTCTTTCCAATATGAGCCATGAACTGAGAACGCCTTTGAATGCAATTCTCGGGCTTGCTTCAATCATGGAAAAAGATAGTACCGACCCGAGGGTAATCGCAAATTGTGAGATCATCAAATATGCATCACATGGTTTAATTTCCTCAGTAAATGACATTATTGATTTCTCAAAGGTTGAAAAAGGTGAGCTAAAGCTCGAAAAAGTAAATTTTAATCCGGTTAATATCTTAAATAAACTTTCATTAAGCGCAGAGAAACAGTGTAAAGATAAAGGCTTGAAATTTAGCTTTATAAAGTCACTGGACGAGAACATTATGCTGCTTGGCGATCCGGTCAGGCTTGAGCAAATTATTCACAATGTACTTGGCAATGCCATTAAATTCACTTCCCAGGGAAATGTCACAATGCAAGTCAAATCAGCCATAGAACAAAACATATTGACCCTGCAGATTACTATTAAAGATACAGGGATCGGCATTCCTAAAGAAAAGCTGGGAATTATTTTTAGTTTATTTTCTCAAAACAGGTCTGACAATAAAAGAAAACACAGTGGTTTTGGCATCGGCTTAAGTATCGTTAAAGTTTTGATTGATTTGCATCAGGGTAAAATAAATATTGATAGCGCAGCGGATATGGGCACTACCTGTGAAATTCTGCTCGCTTATCCTGTTCAGGAAACCATCAAAACAATTAATCTGTATCCAGACGATGAATATGATCTTTTAGGAAAACATATTTTGGTTGTTGAAGATAACCCAATGAATCAAATGATCATTCAGATGATGTTTGAAGACTGGAAAAATACAAAGGTAAGTATTTGCGATAATGGAGCGGAGTGCCTGAAGATGCTGAAGAGTGATGACACCATTGACTTAATTTTAATGGACCTGCAAATGCCTGTTATGGATGGTTACGAGGCCATTTCTGCCATCAGAAATAACTTAACCGGTATAAACAAAACAACGATTCCAATTATTGTAATTACTGCAGATACAACCACAAGTACTAAAGACAGGGTTTTTGGCCTCGGAGCCGATGACTATATGAATAAGCCGGTTGACGAAGAACTGATGTATCAAAAAGTGACCGGCGTTTTATCGCGCAGGATGAATTAAAGCATAATACAGGCGTCCGCAAGCCAGCACCTGCTTTGCTCCCTAAAGTAATCGCCTTCATTTTTTAGCAAATAATCAACAGATTTCGGATAATCAGCCGCTATTTTGGCATCATTGGTAAATTTGGTTTACCTGCCCGTTCTAACCAAAAAAGCAAGCAAAGGATTTTACCCTGCTTGCTTTACTTAAAGTCATATCTAATTAACCCAGATGTTCCGGCATGCCATTTGGGTCCATCCATACATATTCCCAGTGGTGTCCATCAAGATCATCAAAACTATGCTGGTACATAAAACCATAATCAGTAGCCGGATTGGGTATGGTGGCACCGGCAGCGACTGCTTTATCTACCATTTCGTTAACCGCTTCCTTACTTTCTGCGGATATTGCAATGGAGGTCTCTATGGCTTTACGGGCATCTACAATTTCTTTTTCGGTAAAGGTTTGAAAAAATGTTCTGGTGAGCAGCATCACGTAAATGGTATCGCTGATGACCATGCAGGTTGCTTTTTCGTTGGTAAATTGCGGGTTAAAAGTATAACCCAGTTTAGTAAAGAATGCTACAGATCGGTCAAGATCTTGAACTGCCAGGTTTACAAAAATTCGAGTTGCCATATTGGTTTTCTTATTTAGTTATTCAAAGATAACGGCATCGCCTATAGCTGTTCGTGTACAAAAAAGACAAGTTTAGGGGTAAAACGCGACTTTATGATACCTATTCACTTAACAGTCCAGGGGGTATAGGTGCCGTTTCAAATTTTAAATGGATGGAATATGACAAAGCTTGATGATTCTTTTTATCTTTATTTTTTCAACCCATCACTATTCATGAAACGAATACTGCCTGTTTTAACCCTCTTGCTTCCCCTTTCTGTCTTTGCTCAAAACAAACTACAAGTAGTAAAGGCAAATGCAGGTCAGGCAAAAATTTACGAAGAGCCTCATGCAATTTCACGCTGGTATATCAATCCCAAAGTTAAACTTGATGTTTATACTATGGGTAAGTTTACAAAATCCAAAAGGATAAAATTCAAAACGGATGTTGATTCGATCGTTTTTAATATTAGTCCGGGGCAAAAAAAGGAATTTATTGTTTTATTGAATGGAAAAGATTCGTGCCTGACGCAAATCACCGCTCCAGTACTAAAAAACTTTAGTAAGGTATCGCCTGCAATTCATGACGCTGTACCCTTTTTTGTAAATAAATACAATACGAATTTTCTGCCGATCATTTTTAATGGCACGGATTCGCTAATAATGAATTTTGATTCGGGTGCAAATGACATCGATCTTACCAATGCTGCACTGGCAACAAAAGTGAAATCGAAGCCCAAGCTTTACCACACCGATTATGATATCAAAATTGGAAACCATACCTACAAAAGCAAAATTTATGATATTGAGTTGGCCGGGAACGAAACTGACGGTTTGTTAGGTTGGGATATATTTGATGGGATGATTGTAGCTTTGGATTATGATCAAAATAAAATGATGGTGCATTCGACGATGCCCAAAGAGATTTTACAGGATAAGCAATACACCAGGTTTAAGATCACTTATATCAAAAATAAACCTTTTATAGAAAGTGAAATTTCTCAGAACGGAACTAAAAATAAAAGCCTGTTTTTCTTTGATTTAGGATATCAGCGTACCGTTATGCTTGATCGTGACCTGCTGAGGGAAATGAAGTTTCCTGCCGAAAAGATGGAGGTGATGAAAAAGGTAATGATGCGTGGGGTAAATGGCAATGAAGTGCCGGTAACTACGGTAAAACTTCAAAGCCTGAAAATCGGTAATTTTGAACTGAAAAACGTTCCGGCGCAGGTGATGGAACAGAATAAACCCATGCCAGGCACTAACGTTCACTACCTCGGAAACGATATTCTGAAAAGGTTCAATACGGTTTTTGACTTTCAAAACAATGTCATTTACTTAAAGCCTAATCATCTCTATGATGTTGCCTATGCAGATCAAAAAAGTTAATATTTCTGTTTTGTACCGCCAAGATCAAGAAGCAAAACCGCAAATGACGCAGCGTTAGGGACGTCATCTCTACTGAAGTGCGACGAAATGAAGATTTTCAACTTAGGGCTTCAATTCCATTAGATTGAGGCCTTACGTCCATCTTAAATCATCCATTTTACTTCAGTCCGATTTTTTAGTCAATTCACAAACTGTATCTGTTGTACCATATAGGCTTTCCCAAACTTCTGTGGATCGTGTACTACCGTAGCTTTAATGGCTTTCCATTTCGGGCGTTGTCCTTTTACTGAGTTTGCACGGATTTCCTGTACGTTTAACCAGATTTCTTCCAGCTCGTTTTGAATGCTACTGTTTGCATAAGTGAGCTGTAATTTGCCTGGAATCAGGTAATATTCATTTCCTGTTTTGCTCAGCTTTATTCCCGGTCCTCCAGGTACATATGAAGTAATCAGTTGTACCGTAAAAGATTCATTTCCTTTATACTGCTCCTTGCTCAATATCTTTTCGAAAACAAAATAGTACTCAGGCCCATCCTGCAAAGGTACTTCATCGCGGTTGAACCTCGCTTTAACCCGGTAAGTATAGCCTGGTTCACGTTGATCAAAACCCCAGAGTGAAGCGCCGGCATCTACATTGCCAGGCAATTTCAACAGCAGATCGTTATCTGAACCATAACGATGGCTGACCAGTAATTCCACTTCCTGTCCGTTTTTTAAGTTCAGCGGACCATATCTTTCTGATTTTTTACAGGAAACAAATGCGAAAACAGTAAATAATAGCAATAAGATGTTTTTCATAGCAGTGTGATGATTTAGATGAATTGTCTCTCTAAAACGTAATGCTGTTGGCATACGCTACACTAGGGTTAGTCATTTTATGATCTTTCTCCTGGATCTGAAGTTCTGTTGCAAGGCTAAAGTGATTTCTGTCTATTTTATAATAGAACCAATGTTCCGATAAAGTTTAGATATTTGCAGCTTATTAATAATTTTTACAGATGAAGCCCTACCTGCAACTTTTCGATTTTTCTAAGAAAATAAATTACAGAACTGAAATGCTTGCAGGTTTAACGGTGGCTATGACCATGATTCCCGAATCGCTATCATTTGCTATTCTTGCAGGTTTCCCTCCCTTAACGGGTTTGTATGCTGCTTTTATTATGGGGCTGGTTACTGCTGTTTTGGGCGGTAGACCTGGTTTGGTATCTGGTGGGGCAGGTGCAACGGTAATTGTACTTATTACGTTGATGAAAAGCCATGGCATAGAATATGTTTTTGCTGCAGTGGCTTTGGCAGGGCTGATTCAGATTATGGTGGGTTTGTTTAAGTTGGGCAAATTTGTGAGGCTGGTTCCGCAGCCTGTTATGTTTGGTTTTGTTAACGGTTTGGCGGTTATCATTTTTATGTCGCAGTTGACGCAGTTTAAAACCCTTATTAATGGCAAGGTAGAATGGCTGAGTGGTATGCCTTTGTATACCATGTTGGCTTTGGTATTACTAACGGTGGCTATAGTGCTTCTTTTACCCAAGATTACCAAAGCCGTTCCATCTTCGCTGGTGGCGATTATTGTAGTGTTTCTTGTTGTATTTTGTTTTGGGATTGATACTAAACTGGTGAAGGATATTGCTTCCGTAAATGGTGGCTTCCCGCCTTTTCACATTCCTGAAGTACCGCTAAACCTGGATATGCTCAAGATCATTTTCCCTTATTCGCTCATTATGGCCGGTGTGGGCTTAACAGAGGGTTTGCTCACGCTAAATCTGGTTGATGAAATGACGGCAACCAAAGGTAACGGAAACAGGGAGAGTATTGCACAAGGCATTGCGAATATTGCAAATGGTTTTTTTACGGGTATGGGCGGTTGCCCGATGATTGCCCAAACTTTGGTAAACCTCTCGGCAGGTGCCAGAGCAAGGTTATCGGGCATTATTGCAGCATTAACCGTTCTGTTGATCATTTTGGTGGGTGCCCCGGTAATCGATCGTGTACCTATGGCTGCGCTGGTTGGTGTAATGATGATGGTTGCCATTGGTACTTTTGAATGGATGAGCTTTAAAGTAATCAATAAAATGCCTGCGCAGGATATTATTATTGGTATTCTGGTGGCCGTTATTACCATTTGGCTGCATAACCTGGCACTCGCCGTACTCATTGGTGTAATTATTTCGGCGCTTGTTTTTGCCTGGGAAAGCGCTAAACGGATACGGGCCAATGAACATACAGATGCCAGTGGTGTAAAAATTTATCAGATATACGGACCTTTGTTTTTTGGATCGGTTACTCATTTTAATGAATTGTTTGATATAGGCCAAGATCCGCAACAGATTATAATCGATTTTAAGCAAAGCCGTGTTTTTGATATGTCGGGTATTGATGCGCTGAATAAACTAACTGAACGTTACCGCTTAGTAGATAAAAAACTACAGTTGAAACATTTGAGTAGCGACTGCAAACGCTTGCTAAAAAATGCTGATCAGATTATAACGGTAAATATTATAGAAGATCCCATCTATATGGTAGCAACAGAAAAATAAAATGGAGTAGTTTTCGTCTTATCGCCCAAGCTAAGCTTGATTTAAGATGCTGTTTGAGCCATCATAAAGATAAGGATGTACTGGTGTCTAAACCAAGGCGAATCCAAATTTCCTGTTTTCAACTTAAACGTTTAAGTATTTCGGTTAAATCGCAACAAAAAAATGTTTAATTTATTGTATCTGTGGTTAAAAAAATCTTTACATGCTGTTTTTTAGTGTGTTACTTTGATAAGAAATATTAGCAATATTTATTTTTTTATCTGTCTGGTTGACATTTATTTTGTTATAATTCAATATTATCCCTCCATTTAATAAAAATTTCATAAAAATGACAATTTGTTATTAAAACGTTTTAGCATATTATATATTTGAATTAACCAAATAACTAAATTATGAGAATCCCTAACCACTACCGTCAGAGTACTTGTCCTTTTAACTTCAGACATGTCTTGCCGTTTCCTAAAAAATAAGTTTTAGTAATCATTTTTTTACCAATTAAAAGATCCATTAACTATGCGATACTTATGGGCGTGCCTTGCTTTTTTTGCAGCGTTTACGTTAAACGTTTTACCAAATTATGCTGCAGGCAAAAAAAAGTATAAAGGCCTTACAATTAACTATTTGATCTTTCAGGATACAACTAAAATAAAGATCGTATCGCCTAAAGACTCTTTGAGGAAAGATAGTCTTGAACAGATCAGGAAAAAAACACTTTACAACAAATTGTCTGGAGGTGTACAGAAAGATACCAGGGATTTAGCACTCTTTCCGGCTATTTCATTGCAACAGAATTTAAAGGGCAATTTTGCCGGTCTCTACGTTCAGGAACCTTCAGGTGAACCTGGTTCTATGCAGAATATGTTTATCAGAGGGGCTGCAATGCCATTATTATCTAAAAAGGATTTGTACGATGCCCAGCCATTGGTGGTGCTCGATGGTATTCCTTTGGTAAGAGAGCACCCTTTTGCCTTTGATATCCAACAGTTTGATTTCAACAGGATTGGTCCGGCCACCAACCTGCTGGCGGGCATCGATATGAATAATATTGCATCGGTAGAAGTGCTTAAAGATCTGGGTTCAACCTCTGTTTACGGGCCAAGAGGTGTTAATGGGGTAATTGTGTTAACCTCAAAAACAGCCGTTGGCAAATACCGCGCGATATCTTTCAATTCTTACATCGGTATGGTGCAAAAGCCATTCGTAAATACCATCAATGGTAAATATGAAAATGACTTCAGGCAACGCTTTTATGGCGTGTACACCACAAATGGCAGGTATTCTGACGATGAAGAATATCCGGTATATCTAAGCGATTCACTAAACAATGTATATAGTGGTAAATCAGACTGGACCGATTTATACTATAAAAATGCATTGGTGTATGGTGTTAATTTCTCGCTTGCAGGTGGTACAGATCGGGCTAACTTCAGGTTTGCATTGGGTAATACCAAAAGTGAAGGTGTAGCCGATGAAACGGGTATCGACCGGTATAGCGCTACTTTTAATATCAACATGAAGCCAACCAAGTGGTTGCTGTTTTCAACGATGATTAATGCAAACCGTTTGAACCGCGATAGAAATAAAACCTTGCGCGACCGCTTTGCACAACTTAATTATTTCCCTGATTTGAGTGCGCCGCTGCCGCCAAATAAAGATTTCTATGGTTCATATCTCCAGCAATACAAGAAAGGTTTTGATGATAACAAAACAAATTCCATTCAAGGTTATGCTAAATTAGAAGGAACTTTCGGACAGTTTAAGGTAACATCATCATTTAACGCCGATTACAGTGAGGGCTACAGGGATGTTTTTTATGCCCGAACGCTTTTGCAGGGAAACAGTTATGCATCCAATTACTATGGCTTTAGCCAAAGGTTAATGATGGATAACAAGGTTACCTATGATCTGAACCTGAATAAAATCCACGATTTTCATTTCTCGTTAGGGCAAACCATGCAATGGGATATTTATAAATACAGTAATGCCTACGCTTATAAAGGCGTTAACGATTATATCAAAATCAACTTACTTGATTCTAAACCTAAAAACGATGATGGTTCAGATAATGGAGGTTATTTAACGCCTGTAGCCTTTCCAAGAGAGTTAACGTATCGGTTTTTAGATAAAACTGAAGATAACTTATTGTCTTTCTATGGAAAAGCTGATTATTCATTCGCCGATAAATACTTCTTATCAGCCATATTACGTTTAGACGGCTCTTCAAATGCACAGCCTACAAGCCGGTGGTTTTATTCGCCAACTATTTCTGCCGCCTGGAGTCTTAAAAACGAATTCTTGAAAGGGAACAGCTTGGTTGATGATCTGGTATTGCGTGCAAGTGTGGGCAGAATGGGGCGTACCTTCAGTTACGATAACTATACCCAGGGCCCACAATATACCGCCTCAGTTGGTTACACCGGTAACTTAACGGTACCGGGTTATAATGCATTCGGGGTATTAACCCGCCCTTACCAGTTTGGTTGGGTAGGTTACGGCGTGCCCTGGTCGTATTCAGATCAACTCAATATTGGTGCTGATGTAGCGATGTTGAAAAACCGTTTGCACGTTTCAGTTGATCTTTATAGCAAAACCGATAAAAATCAATTGATTGGTATCCCCGCTTATGCAGAGTATGGTTATAAACAAGCCATCGAAAGTGGTATGTCTGTAAACAACATGGGTGTCGATTTTACCTTAAGTGCCCAGGTGATTGCAAAAAGTAAATTCTCGTGGAATTCAGCTTTAAATTTTAACCACAATGCCAACAAATTAAAAGCATTGCCCAGGGGACTCGATCAATTAGTGGTGGGTAACAGGTTCCTGAAAGTTGGCCAGCCCGTAGATCAGTATTGGTTATTGGAAAACAATGGCATTTATACGGCAGATGCAGATGTGCCGGCGGTTAACGGGCAGAAATTAAAATACAAGGGAATTGTGTTAAAGGCAGGTGATCCACGCTGGAAAGATCAAAATGGAGATAACACCATTGATGATAACGACAAAGTATTAAAGGGCCACGCTTTACCAACCCTTTCAGGAGGTTTTGATAACAACTTCAAGTATGGCAACTGGAGTTTGGGTACGAGTTTCTACTTTAATTTAGGCAGAAAGCTCATCAACCAGGAAATGGCCAACCGTTTTGACTTTGTTAACCGCGAGGGTAATACCGATATCAGTTCTGTTAAAGAAATTACTTTCTGGGAGAAACGTGGCGATTACTCAAAATATCCGCTTTACAATCCTTGGAGTACCGTAATCCCATATCGCGCAGATCAGGACCTCTTCCTGGAAAATGCATCATTCTTAAAATTAAGGCAGGTTTCATTGGGTTACGAACTGGGTAATCTATTAAGTAAGAAGAACATCAAAATCAACAAATTTTTCGTGTACGGTGCAGTAAGCAATATTTTCACCATCACGCCTTACACCGGCCAGGATCCCGAACTGGTGAATTATGATGGTATTGATACCGGTTATGGTCAGCCCATTCCGAGAACATATACCCTGGGTGTTAAAATGGATTTATAAGATGAAAACAAGAACGAACAAAACATCAGGTAAGATGAAAAATATATTTTACGTACTACTGCTTTCTGTAATAGCCTTTTCAAGTTGTAATAAAGCTTTAGAAACAGATTCTACCAGGGTTGTTGGCGAAAAAAATGCCTGGAATACAGTAGAAGATGCCCGATCCGGAATTTTAGGTGTGTATGCTTTAACGCGTGCTGCATTATCAGATAACAATGGTCATTGGATTTATGGTGATGTAAGAACAGGAGAATTTTTAAGCCCGAAAAGACAGGATTTAAAGGCTGTGATCGGCAATAATTTAAATGCGGCATACCCTGTAATGGAAGCCTTATCTGATTGGACAAGGTTTTACGCTATTGTAAACGGTGCCAATGTTTTCCTGGAAAATATTGCGCATGTAAGAGAAACAGATAAACGCTATACGGGCAATAACATGACGGTTGATATTGCGCAGGCCAGGTTCTTAAGGGCTTTTGCTTATTTCTACATGGTAAGAATATGGGGCGATGTCCCATTTATTACCTCATCAGATGAAGGTAAATTTACCAATAAACCCCGCGAAAGCCAGGCCAGGATTTTAGCGTGGGCCGAACAGGAAATGCTTAAAGCAGCTGCTGATCTGCCCTTTATTTACAGTGGCGGCGACGTGCAACAGCCGACTGATTATTACAATGAAACTTCGGGAAGATGGGGCGGTGCCTTGGCTACAAAAGTTACGGCATATGCCGTTTTAGCTCATTTGGCCGCATGGAATGGCGATTATACCAACGTTTCTAAATATGCCAAATTCGTGGAAGATAATTATGGCAGAAGCGCCGGCGGTTTTACCGGAAGTGCCGATTTGTCTAACTCCAATGGGTTTTTCTATAATAAAAATACCAGGCAGATGTTCGGTTTCAACTCCGATTATGGCCACGTGGATGGTTCATCAACCGGGCATATTGAAGAGTTGACTTTGGCTGAACCGGTGATGACCAAGTCGGTTCCGGATATTTACCTTCCAAAAGATTCGATCCTGAAATATTTCAACCTTCCAAAAGACCAAAGGTTTGCTGTTGATACTTTAGGCCAGGCCAAATACGATGGAAGATATTTTACCAACCTTAATGGTAAATATCCCATTTTCAGCAAAATCAAAGTCATACAGGGAGGCGGAACAGATCCAAACTTCAGGTATTTTACCAGTGCTTTGGTTTTTACCCGCCTGGAAGATATCATTCTGCTGCGTGCTGAAGCACTATCCGTATTGGGCGATCAAAATGGCGCTTTAAATGAGTTGCTGGTTGTACAGAGTAGAAGATACGATGATGTTACGGCTTTGATTGATGCGATCAACGGTGGTGATGTGATTAAACTAATCTTCGAAGAACGCCACCGCGAATTGTTGGGCGAAGGCTCCAGGTGGTATGATCTGATCCGTTACAACAAAATCAAACAAAACGATGCCAAATTTATGAACCTCATTAACTCTGGTGGCATCTACTGGCCAATATCCAGAAAACTGCTTTCTCAAAATAGTTTATTAACCCAAAATGCTTACTGGCGCTAATGATCACAGATATGAAAAATTCAATAAAATATTTAGGTGCATTGGCAATCTTATCATTGCTAACACTCATCAATTCTTCCTGCAAAAAGAACGGGGGATTTTATGACGCACCAGATCAGAATGTAACTTTTTCTGGAAATACTTACGATTATTTGAAAAGTAAACCGGGGGTTTTTGATTCCCTGATTGTAGCGATAGACAGGATGGGTTTGAAAAAGACCTTAACCGATAGCAATGTTACTTTATTTGCAGTAAGTAACCCAAGCTTTCAGCTGGCTTTACGGAACTTAAATACCCTACGGAGGCTATCAGATAAGGATCCGCTTTTTTTGGCAAACATTGATGCTGTTCAATTAGATACAATGACCTCTTATTATATTGTACGGGGTAGAAAAACAACCGATTCTTTAAAACTTCAGGATGGTTTAGACTTAAAAAGTGTTCGCATCGGTTACCCCATGCATGCAAGTGTAACCAAAATGTCTGCTTCTGGACAAGTAGGCGCCGGACCGGAGGTTATCAATTTCGATAATACCAAAAAAAGCAAATTCGTTCGTAACTGGGCAACCAGTACCACATCGTCAAATAACATCCGGACCAAAAATGGTATTGTGCACGTTATCAGTGCCGATCACGTATTTGGTTTTAATGAATTTGTTACCCGGTTAACTTTTGTGCCGCCACCACCAAACCTTTACCTCGAAATTGGTGGAATATTTTCATCCAACCGCGAAAATGGTGGAGGGATAACCAGTGGAGAAAATTCGAGAAAGGTAATTGATGGTGATGACCATACTAAATTCCTGGCCGACTTACAGGGCGAACTATGGATGAGGTTTGAACTTAAAACGCCGGCAGTTTCATCAGTATATACCTTAACATCTGCAAATGATGCCAACGAGCGGGATCCAAAAGCCTGGACTTACGAAGGCTCAATGGATGGCTCGAACTGGGTGGAGCTGGATAGAAGATCTAATTTCTTCTTTGAAGAAAGGTATCAGCAAAAGGTATTTAGGTGTACTAACACAGTGGCTTACAAATTTTACCGCATTGTGATCACCGAGCTTAGAAACAGCGGCACATTCCAGCTGGCTGAGTTTACCATAAACAAAACGAAATAAGTGATGCGAAATAGAAAAATTAAACCAAATAGTCCGATGAAATCGATCATATATAAATATTTTGCGCTCCTGTTACTTGCTGCAATTCTTTTTAGCGGCTGTAAAAAGATATTTGATCTACCTGATGAGAAAGATTATATCAGCAACAATGTAAATTTTAGCAATAAAATTCTGGAGCCGATCATCGGAAGAACCAACCTTATCGGAGGCTTTAACAGCGATAACTCTACCAATCCGATTACATTTGAAATTGTAAATGTGAGGTTTGGTGATGGAAAGCCGGTGAACGATCTTTTTACACCTGCGCCAACTTATGTGTGGACAGCTCCTTATACCGGTCTGGAAAAAAGCCTGGCCGAAATTGAGGCCAAAAGAAAAATTGAAACACATCCCATATTCGAGATACGTTCATCAGGTGAATTTATTTTATGGCCATCGGCAACTAACCAGATATTAAAACCTCGTCCAACAGATAGTACCAACTTTTCTCAGGATACCCGCTTTTTTGATGTAAAGGTTAAAAATTCGGGTGGCGAGCGTTTGATCAGGGATTTTCAGATCAGGCCGTTCAGAGAGCGCCCTTACGAACCTTCGAATGATTTTAATGCCTACACGGGTTTGCCTGCGCCTGATCCAAAATTTCCTTTAGACAAAAAACTGAGGGATTACATCCGCCCTTATCTGAATAATGTAATCGGTGCTACCTCAAATTTAAATCTGGTGAGCAACAATGATAAAAAGGATGCAGTAGTGTACATCCGCCCGTTTACATCTGGCGGTAACGGACATTCCCTGCGTATTGTGGTTTTGGGTAAAGATTCTTTACCGATCGATCCCAAGTTTTTTAATGAAACGGTTTGGGATAAGATGATCCATGGATTCAATATCCAAAAAACCGAAAAATATGTGCAGTATGATGTTGCTTATCCAATTCCATTGGTTGAAATCCCTACATCTTACGCCAGAGGCGGATCAAGGGCAAAAGCAGAACTGAGCTACTCCCGGATTGGTTTTGGGGGTACACGTACAGTAGGCAGTTTCGGTGTCGATTTCGCTATTTACAAGGCCGGCGACTGGGAAATCGTTTTTCATTTCAAAAATGAGAACCCAAAATTTGCTAACGAATAGTTGATCCATAAAGTTAATTACGATGAAAAGAAATATACTTTTATATACATTACTTATAGTATGTATAATATGTTGTACGAATGCCTATTCGCAAGAAAAAAACATTATTGTAAATGGTAGGGTACTCGATAAAGACACCAAACAAGGGGTGCCAGGCGTATCCGTTATTTTGCAAAGCACAAATAAAGGCTTAACGCAAACCAATGGCGATGGAAAATTTTCGGTTAACGTACCTGTTGGCGAAACGTTGCTTTTTAAATTTTTAGGTTACAATACGGCATCAGCCAAAATTACCGGTCAAACCAATATTACGGTTACCATTAGCGAAAACCGTAAAGATCTTAATGATGTAATTATCGTAGCTTACCAGAACAGACCAAAAGAAACAACCGCCGGATCGGTGCAAGTGCTTGGTGCAAAGGATGTTGCTGATGTTCCGGTGTCAAACATTGAAACGCTTTTACAGGGTAAGGTTCCGGGTTTAAATATCCAGAATAATACCGGTGCCCCTGGTTTTAGGGGGTCGGTACAGCTTCGTGGTTTATCCAGCTTAAGTATTTCGGGTAGCGGTAACGATTCTTTTTTACAGCCTACTTCGCCATTATACATCATCGATGGTGTGCCATTAGATGCAGATAAGGCAGCGGAGTTTGGTTTTCAAACACAGGGGCCTGGCGTGAGTCCGCTCTCGTTGATCCCTCAGGAGGATATTGAAAATATCCAGATCCTGAAAGATGCGCAGGCCACTTCCATGTACGGGTCAAGAGGGGCCTACGGGGTAATCATCATCACTACTAAAAGAGGTAACTCTAAAGTGCCACGGATTAGATACGTATCAAACTTTTTCGTAAATGCTCCTCCTAAACTACGCGAAACATTAGGCGGTAATTCTGAACGTCAGTTAAAGATCCAGCAGATTATATTAAATGCCGAAACCATTAATCAAATCAGGGGAATCAGCAATACACCTTTCCTTGCCGATAGTTTAAATGCCTATTACAATAACTCTACCGATTGGCAGGATGTATTTTATCAAACCACCTTTAACCAAAGCCATAACCTGGCCTTAGATGGTGGCGACCAAAAGTTTAATTACAAAGCCAACATGGGCTACTATGCAGAAAAAGGTGTAATTAAAAATACGGGTTATAACAGGTATAACTTAAACATGAACATGGAGTTTAAACCGAACGATAAATTTAGGTTTTTCGGTTTTGTTAATGGCTCGGTGGGTAAACAAAATAAAGGTAACGGCGCAGGCTTACTTCAATCGGGTGTAGCAGCAAACGGCCAGGCTTCAACGCTTTTACCGCCTCCTTCTTTTTATCAGGCCTCTGGCGGGGTGTTATCTGCTTTGCAAACGCTGAATGATAATAACTCCAGAAATTTAAGGGCAAATATCGATGCCCGTTACGAATTTATACCAGGTTTGGCAGCATCATCTACCTTAAGCTACGATTATACATCAGATACAGAAACTACGTTTACACCTGCTGCGGCCAATGGATCATTTGCCAAACTTTATGATTACAATGGCAGAAATTTTCAGTTGTACAACAGAAATGCAATTACCTATGCTAAAACATTAGGCGAAAAGCACAATATCTTCATCAATACTTTTAACGAAATCTATAAACTGGGGGCCCAATCATCCATCAGCAGGCAGGAAAGAATTCCGAATGATCAGCTTCAGGGGCCACTCGGTTACGACGGTTATTACTCAAGAGGTGGCGGGGTGTTAAGTAGTTATAAAAACGCCACAATTGCTTCTTTTGCTGGATCGCTATCTTACGATTACGACAAAAAATATGTGGCCGAGTTTTCCTACCGTTTAGACGGTACCTCATCTAGTGGTTTGGAAAATCCATATTCTAAAAACTCTTCAGTAGGTTTAAGATGGAATTTTAACAAAGAAAACTGGTTAATTGATCAAAAATGGCTGGACTATGGTAGTTTAAGGTTAACATGGGGCCAAAATATTGTTCCTACAGGTAATCTTCAAAGTATTTATGGTATCTACAACCTGAATGGAAATTACAACAACACGCAAACCATCGGTATCAACTACGATTTAATTCCGAATCCGGCATTAAAACCAACCACTACAAGCCAGTACAACATTGGTTTCGATATTGGTTTTCTAAACAGATTCTCGATCGTTGTAGATAGTTATTTCAAAAAGGTAGATAACTTATTGTTCGATCGTGTGTTATCAAATACTACAGGTTTTAATAAACTGGCGAGTAACGATTTGGGGATCGCTAACTATGGTACCGAGGTAAACTTAATCGTAAAAGCCATTACCAGCAAGGATTTTGATTTATCTTTTTCGATAAATGGCGCGTATAACCGCGATGTGCTGTTAAAATTGCCGGCAGAATATAACGGACAGTATATCCGTTTCGATGGTTCTGGTTACCTGCAGCATAATGTTTTCCGTGTAGGCAGAAATACCCTGTCAAACTACCTGCGGATTAACCAGGGGGTTTATAAAACAGATGCTGATGTACCGGTAGATCCGGTTACCGGAAAAAGGTACCAAACAAACAATACCTTCTTTTATGGCGGCGACCCGATTTTGAAAGATGTAAACGGCGATTATATTCTGGATGGCCGCGATTATGAAATTACCGGGAACTCCCAACCACTGTTAACCGGTGGTTTATCCTTAACCATGAGGTATAAAAAATGGGGTTTAAATGTATATGCCAGTTACACCGCTGACAGAACAATCTTAAATAACGCCTTGGCAGACCGTATTGCCATTATGAGAGATCCTTATGCATTGAACGCCGTAGTCCCGTTGGGTGATTTAAATATCTGGCAGCGCCCCGGTGATGTAGCTAAATATCCATACCCTTATGATTTTAGCCGTTATGGAAACATTCAACCATTAAGGGCCGATCAAACTTTATGGCAGGAAAGTGGTACCTATCTGAAAATTAATAATTTAACGCTTTCTTATATGTTCGATAAGAAGATGATCCAAAGATATGGGCTGGCCAATTTAAGAATATTTGCTTCAACCAATAACTTAATTACATTTTCTAAGTATAGTGGCCCCAATCCGGAAAACGTAACCTCATTAGGTCGCGATATTTCTAACGGTTATCCTGTGCCACGTACCTATAACATTGGTTTAAACTTAGAACTTAATACAGGCAACTAAAATATTTATTATGAGAAAAGTTATTATTTACACTTTGGTTATTGCGGCATGTTTTTGCTTGCCTTCATGTAAAAAGTTTTTAAACGTACAGCCTTTGGATAAATTAACAGGAAACAATTATTTCCAGTCTAAAGATGATGTGGTTGCTAATATTTATGATCTGTCGAGGATTGTTTTTAGCAAAATAAACGAAACACATTATGTTGGTGCAGTGGGAGAATACCGATCGGGCGAAGTATTGCACGAAAGCCAGTCTGATAATGCTCCTTCAAGGGAATATGTGGAGTATTTAGGTAGAAACGATCTGTTAAACCTGATCAGAAGAGGGCAGCCCTGGGATTATTACAATTTTGACAGAATAACAGACTGGACAGGTTATTATAGGGCCATTCAAGGAGCCAATATCCTCATCGCGAAATTAGAGGAAGGTGTACCCGGTGTTTCCGAAACAGAGAAAGGACAGTTTAAAGCCGAAGCCGCATTTATCCGCTCGCTTTGTTACTTTACCATGGTACGGTTATTTGGCGATGTAGTATATTATACCGATGCATTTCACTCTACATCACTACCCCGCGAAAATTTCGTATCCGTATTAAATAAATGTATTGCCGATTTAAATAGTTACAAAAACCAGATTCCATTTACCTATAGCGACCCTGCTTTAAAAGGCGTTCGCGCAAGCAGAGGCAGTATTATTGCCCTGATGATGGAGATGAACATGTGGAATGCAGGTTTCGATGGTGCCAACGCAAAAAAATATTATCAGGCTACCGCAGATTTAGGGAGAGAACTGGTTGCAAGTAATGCCTATCGGTTATTACCACTTTCAGATTGGTCAACAGTAATCAAAGGCCGTTCGGATGAAAGCTTATTCGAATTTTATCAAAGTATAAATTATGGTGATGCCGTACTGAACGTAGCACCTATTGCCGATATGTTTTTGCATTATCCATACAAAAGGCCTGAGTATACCCACCGCGTAAGTTTTGCTTATTACCGGGGCGAGTACATGCAAAAACTTTTTCAGGACGGTGGTGATAAAAGGATTACTACCTGGTTTAATGAAGATATTTTTGCCGACAATGGTAAGTTCATGATGTTAAAATATGCCAAAAACTCTTTTATCGTAGGGGAGGAAGATGCCAATCCGGATAACACCTTTATGATTTTTAGATATGGGGGGGGACTTTTGCTGGCAGCAGAGGCGATGGCCAATATCGATGAAGATGCCGAAGCCATCAAATTGGTTAATATGGTAAGGGCCCGCGCTGGAGCATCTCCCTATACCTCTTCAAACGGAGATCTTAAAGAATTTATCTTTTACGAACGTTCAAGAGAACTGATTGGCGAGGGACACCATTATTTTGATCTCGTTAGAACGAAGAGAATCTTGAACAGTCAGTATTCTTACAACGTACTTACATCCGATAAATTTAGTCGTGGTGCCTGGACCTGGCCAATTAACCAAAATGCGCTAAACAACAACCCATTTATGAAATTGAATGATTACTGGGTTAATGGTGGTAATTAATTATAATAAAAGACATATGAAAAAGCTAATTTTTGCTTGTGCTGCTTTACTGCTTGTGTTAAATGCTTGTAAACGAGATGAATATTATCGGGATGGAGGTCTGGCCAATCCTAATTTTAACGGGAACATGCTTCAATACTTACAGGCTAAAAAAGTACCATTTGATACCATAGCCCAAATTGTAAAACTGGCCGGTATGGAAAGCACCTTTTCTAATGAAGACTTTACATTTTTTGCACCTGATGATGAGGTAATTAAGAAAACAATTGGTACAGTTAAAACCGGTGGATTGAATAATTTTCTCTTTTATTCAGGAAAAGATACTGTTAAAACGCTGGATCAGATTAGTCCGGTAATCTGGAAGAGATATTTGCAACGCTATATGTTTAAGGGTGTGAATAAATTAAAGGACTATCAACAGATCGATTTTGATGTTAAAAGTGTTTATCCAGGCGGTTTGTATTATTCTCTCGGGGGTAATATCTCAAATATCGGGGTAACCTATGGCACCGCAAATAATATCAAGTATATCGGGTACCGCCAATTAAATCTGACCTATATCCCTGATGCTTCAAAACCTAATGATAACTGGTACATCAATAAGGTAGCGTCGTCTGATATAAAACCTACCAATGGCGTTGTGCACACTTTGGCCTATAATGAAACAAGAGGTGGCGCTTATTTCGGTTTCAACGAACGCGATTTTTTTAGTGATGTGTATTATAGTGGGCTAACACCGTCTGATTCTTCAAAATAAAATCGCATTTGGAGTGACCTCAAGAAATTAAACCATGAAAAAAATTAAATTAATATTCGCAATAATCACCCTGCTGGCTTTTAGCTTTCAGGGATGTAAAAAGGCCGACGATGTGATTCCTGATCCATACGCCGATGCCAAATCACCTTTAGGGGTGGCCATTTCACAAACTGATGTACCTGTTCCTGCTGTTGGTAATGTTGGTACCTCCGTGGTGATCAAAGCTTCTGGCTTTGATAAATATAAAGATCAGTTAACCTTTATGTTCAATGGCGAAAAGGCGGAAGTAGTTAGTGTAACCCCCACAGAAATTACGGTTAAAGTTCCGGAAAGCGGAAGTACAGGCGTAACATCCATCGCCATTGGCGATCAGTTATTTATTGGTCCTACTTTTACGGTAACGGGGCTTATTAAGATTGATCCCACTTTTAAAGCCACAGCAGGCACCAACGGTTTTGTAAGTCAGGTATACGAAATGCTTGATGGAAGGAATATCGTAGTAGGTAATTTCACAAATTTTGATAACAAGGGCGGTGTGGTTCCGATTAACAGGATTGCAAGAACATCACTGGATGGAGAATATGACCGTACCTTCCGTACAGGAAGGGGGGCTAACGGTAGTTTGGCCAGGATTTTAGAGATTGGAGGCCGTTTTATTATAGCAGGTGGTTTTAGCGGATTTAACCAGCGTACCGAAAACATCAGCAATATTACCAGTTTGTTCACCAGCGGAGCAATCGACACGGTAAAAATCCAAACAAAGAGAAAGCCAACGGTAACTGATACCGTTACCCAAAAATGGTTTCCGAGGTTTAACGGTGGCACCAATGGTTTTATCAACCGCGTATATGCGCATCAAGGGAAAATTCTGGCTACCGGTGATTTTAGATATTATGTTAAAAGAACTTATGATAAGTTCAATTACGACTTATCAAGAGATACGGTAATCTTGGATAGTACAGAAATCCGCCAGGTTTTGCGCTTCAATTTAGATGGCAGCCTTGATAAAACATTCCGTTTTAATACCGCTACAAATAAGGGAAAAGAAAGTGCAAACGGACCTATCGATACTTATATGCACACTGAGGCTGAGAAGTTAGAAAAACTGGTGGTGTTTGGTAATTTTACCACTTTCGATGGTCAGCAAGCTAACCGCATCATCCGGTTAAATGCTGATGGTAGCATTGACCCTACTTTTACGCCTGGCACCGGTGCAGATAATGGCATATATTCCTGTACTTATAATGTAACCACAAAAAAATACGTGATCACCGGAAGTTTTACGCACTATAACGGTAAAGCAGCTTTAGGTGTTGCCGTTTTAAACGATAACGGCACTTTAGACGAATCATTCAAATCGCTGAACTTCGAAGGAGGGCAAGCTGATTTTGCCAAACAGCTTAGCAACGGGTTAATTGTGGTAAGTGGCTATTTTATCAAATATAATGGCATCACCAGAAATGGGTTTATGGTTTTAACCCCAACAGGAACATTGGCTAAAGGATACAATTCAACCGGTCCGTTTAGTGGTAGCTTAGCTGATGTAATTGAAACCAAATCTGCAGATGGTAAAAAAGCATTATTGCTAATCGGTGGGTTTAGCCGTTTTGATAATTTACCATTATACAATATGATTAGAGTAACCATCGAATAACAGATTAAGCTAACCAGATATAAATTAAGATGAGTATGATGAAAAAATATAGATTATTGATTGGCTTAATCGCAGCAATAACCGCCACAGCCATATTTTCTTGCAATAAAGAATTCGAGAGAACTATTGGGGATAAGAATGCAAGTGATACTACAACCGTTAAATACGGAAACCGTAAGGTTCTTTATTTAATAGTTGATGGCGCCAGGGGGCAATCGGTTTTAGATGCCAATACGCCAAATATCGATGCCATTTTACCGCACGCAATCTACACCTGGGTTGGTTTAAGTGATCCTGATGCAACGGCAAATGCAACTAATTGGGCAAATATGTTAACCGGGGTTAAAAAGGAGAAGCATAAGGTTACCAGTGATGCATTAACGAACAACAATCTGCAGAATTACCCGATAATCTTCAACAGGATCAAAGAGGCAAGTGCAAAATCGAAAATTGTTACCTATACGCCTTCGGCGGTTTTTAAATCGTTAAACACGGGGGCTGATGCCAGTAGTCTGGTGGCAGATGATGATGCAGTTAAAGCAGGTTTGATCAGCAATATCGGAAGTGATACCGCATCAGTTATTGTAGGCCATTTTACAGGAGTTAGTGCAGCAGGGGCAGCCTCTGGATATGATGTTTCTTTTCCGGCATATAAAGCAGCGATAGAAAAATTTGATACCGGTGTAGGTGAAATTCTTGCAGCATTAAAAAAACGCCCAAATTATAATAATGAACAATGGTTGGTGGTTATTGCCTCAAGTGCTGGTGGGCAGTATACTTTACCTGCAAATGCCGATGACCAGACCATTTTTAGCCAACCCAAAGTAAACGCATTTGTAATTTATTATGCACCAACCTACAACAAACGGATTTTAACAAAGCCGTTTACGGGTAACCGGTATTTGGGCAAAACCATCCGTTTTAAGGGCGAGAACGTGAGGGCACAGGTTGACGCTGCTGATGCCAATGTTTATAATATTGACGATACAACAAAGGTGACCATTGAGCTAAAGGTTAAAAAGAATGAAGACAGATTTTTCTGGCCAAGTGTGCTCGGCAAGCGTAACGAGTGGTCCAGTGGCCATCCAAGCGTAGGTTGGGTAATCTATTTAGAAGAAGACTATTGGTATTTTGAGTGGCGGGGCACTAAAGATGGAGATTATCACCAATGCAGGGGCGGAAGTTTTGCTAAAGGAAAATGGACAAACCTGACTGCAAAAATTGAAGTGCGTAATGGACAGCGTTTTGTACGCACCTATACCAATGGTACCTTTAACAATGAACTCGAAATTACAGGTTCGGGTTCATTGGCGAATTCCAATCCTTTAAAACTGGGATTTTTGAACGGAAATGGCCACGGCTCGCCTGATGTATATGTCAGCGACATCCGCTTTTTTAAATTCTCTGTTCCTGATGGAATGATTGGTAATTATGCCTGTCAAACTTCAATAGATCAAAGTCATCCATACTTTAATTTCCTGGTAGGGTACTGGCCTGCAACAGATGGGAATGGCAATATCATGGCAGATATCAGTTCGCAGGCACATGATTTTAAATTTCAGGGAACTTATGACTGGGAGAGTTTTAATGATCTGATCTGCCCGCCAGCTCCGGAAACACTGGCCGTATTTGTTCCGCAAACAGCAGATATCCCGGCGCAGATTATAAACTGGTTAAAAATTGCCAATAAACAAACCTGGAAACTTGATGGCCGCGTTTGGTTAGATCAATAACAGATTTGCTGATCATTTAAAATAGCATAAAATGAAAAAAATTATATATATCGCATTGATAAGTTTAGCCATCATTGGCATTTATTCTTGTCGCAAATCAAAAATTGAAGACTTAACACTGCCCGATCCCAATATCCGGAGTATAACAGGGGAAGGTATTGTTGCCGGAAAGGTTTCCATAGATAACGAATACGTTAAGGTGCCTTTTAAAATTTCTTTAACCGGCGTTGCAGAAGAGGCCTTCCAGGTGGGTTTAACTTTAAATAATGATACCGTTGCCCAGTTAATTAATAATGGAACCATCACCAACGCGGTACTCATGCCGTCTACAGCAGTTGAGTATCCAAATGTAATCAATGTGGCTTATGGTACCGATAACAGTGAAGGTATTGCCATTGTCCGGCGGTCCGTATTGGAGCGCAATTATGGTAAAAAAGTTGTCTTTGCACTAAAGCTTTCAGCTCCGGGCAAAGGAAACAAAATTGCTGCCGGCAAATCTACCATCATGGTAATCATCAATACTTCTGATCTGCTGAAATCTACCGATTTACATTACTTAACATTCAAAAACGCAGGTATCTACAACGTGGTATATCAGGGAGATTATATAGTGGGGCCTGCAGGGGTAACCATTCCGCTCATTGTAAATCTGGAAAATCAGCCATCAACAGCTTTCAATATTAAAATCAAAGAAAATATTGATACCGTTAGTACGCTGGTAGGTAACGGAACGTTGCCTGCTGATGCCATACATCTGGCTGCTAAAGATTATAGTGTTGATACTTTGGTTCGCTTTGCCACAGGCGCTTCCAGTGCAGTGGTGCGGCTTCAGATCCCATGGCCGGTTTTTGATGCCAACATTGTTGCCAATAAGAAATTTGCATTCGCCTTCAGTATTAGCGAGGCAAACAATCATGTAATTCACCCTACAAAAAGTAAGTTAATTGTGGTGGTGGATCCTAACGTAAACTTGGATAATAACTCTTACATTACCGGAAACGGTACTGGTTTAACCGCGAGATATTATACCAACACCCAGTTAGATCCGGATGATGGACGCGCACCATTTGTAACAAGGATTGATCAGCAAATTAATTTTAGTGGTGATGGTTGGCCCGACAACGTAAAAAATGATGGCGGAACTCAATTAAGCCGGGATAATTTTGCTGTTAAATGGAAGGGCGAATTTTTAGCTCCGGTACGTGGTACCTATACTTTCTATCAAACCCGTTGGGATGATGGTTCCAGACTATATGTAAATGGTGTTGCTTTGGTTGATGATTATACCACTCAATGGGATAAAGACTCACGTAAAGGTACCATATTTTTAGAACGCGGAAAACGTTACACCATTGAGGCACATCACCGTGAAAATGTGGGCGGTCAGCAAGCTTATTTAGAAATTGAAGTGCCGAATATTTTATCCAAAAGGGTAATACCAAAATCTCAGTTATTCCCAACACCTTAAATATTAATCAGATATGAAAAATAACATGAAAAGATTATTTAGTCTCCTATCTCTTTTAATACTTATTGTAATTACCACAGTAAAGTGTAAGAAAGATGCGGAAGAGGTTGTGCCTGTAGTGGACGAACCTAAACCAACAGCAGGTTTTACCTATGTGAGGCCTGATACGGTAAAGTTTTTAGAGTATCAGTTCACCGGTACCTCTACAAATTACAAAACTTTATTGTGGCAGTTTGGAGATGACAGTACTTCGGTTTTAGTTAATCCAAAACATACCTACCGTTTCCCGGGTAAATATAAAGTAACATTAACCACCAGAAATGGCCAGGGTTATTCTGCCGCAAAAGAAGTGATTTTAAATATTGTTGATCCCAATTTCGACCCTACCAAAATCGGAGAAAATTATATGCGCACTATTGGAGGCATATTTTCGGTAAACTTAGAAGCAGGTGCCGGACCCGATTCTAATGAGGGATCGAAAAAACTGGTGGATGGCGACATTACAACCAAGTTCTTACAGGCAGGTTTTGATGGTACGCAAAGGTGTACATTTGAACTCACAACGCCGCAGGTAGTTGGCGCTTACACTTTAACTTCGGGCAACGATGCTGAAGACAGGGACCCACGGTATTGGATTTTACAGGGGTCAATAGATGGTATTCAGTATACCGACTTACATACGGTAACCTCTTGCCCCTGGGCCAATTCAGGTGAAAGACGCGTAACCAAACGGTATTATTTCGACAATTTTGTAGCCTATAAATTTTACCGCCTTTATATCAAAGCCAATAGGGGAAGCCGTTTATTCCAGTTATCAGAGTGGACCATCAATAAAAAACAGCCTTAATAAATAGCGCTCTACACATCTGAAAAATACATGAAGCCTGAAAACTTCATGTATTTTTTTAGACTATTACTTTAATTGTCGATTAGACAATTAAAATAGACTTCTTTTCATAAAGCAAATTATATTTTATACTTTAGTAAAACGTTTAACTAATATTAATCTAACCAGATATACTACCGGATTTCAACACACACACAATGAACAGAACCAAAATATTAAAAGCCATAGGCATACTCGGCTGTATGTTTGCAGGCAGTTTGTTAAAGGCGCAGGAACGGAAAGCCCCGGCCTATCCCTTAATTACACACAATACCTATTTCAGCATTTGGTCTACCACCGATAAATTAAATGAGTCTGCTACTCAACACTGGACAGGTGCCGATCATTCGCTTTTAGGAATGATCAATGTTGACGGTAGTATTTATCGCTTTTTAGGTAAAGAAAGTACCAGCTATAAAACCGTTGTACCTGCATCAGATGAAAAATTGTATGAGGTAAGATATACTGAAACTGAGCCTCAGGGAGATTGGAAGGCTGCTGGCTACGCGGCCAGCAACTGGCAAACGGGTAATGCACCTATAGGCGACGATGCCAAAAATGTAAAAACATTATGGAAATCAAACGATATATGGGTAAGGAGAACTTTCAATGTCGCTAACCCTACGTCAATAAACGAGCTGTTTTTAAAAATTAATCATGACGATAATATCGAGGTTTACCTGAATGGAAAAAGAATCTATACAAAAGAAGGCTGGACCAATGATTTCAAATATATTGCATTAAGCAATAGCGATAAGAGTGCTTTAAAAGCAGGATCAAATGTAATGGCCATTCACCTTAAAAATACTGCCGGCGGTCGGTTCCTTGATTTTGGTCTGGTAGATAAATTAAAGGATAATGCCGGGAAAGTTCAGATCGCTAAGCAAAAAAGTGTAGAAATTAATGCTACGCAAACCATTTATAACTTTACTTGTGGTAAAATAGATCTCAAATTAACTTTCACTTCACCCTTATTGATGAATGATTTGGGTTTGTTTGCTCGCCCGGTTTCTTATGTTTCGTACCAGGTAAAGGCAAATGATAGCAAAACACATCAGGTAAAGGTATATCTGAGCGCAGCGTCAAACATTGCTGTTTATCGCCCTACGCAGGAAGTTACAGCCACTAAATACGGCACAGCCAAATTATCGGTATTGAAAACAGGTACGGTAGAGCAGCCGATCCTTCAAAAAGCAAGTGATGATATGCGTATTGATTGGGGTTACTTTTATGTAGCTGCGCCAAAAACCAGTAATGCCATCCAGTTTGTAACAACTGAAAAAAATGCAGCTGATGCATTTAGACAAGGTAATTCCGCTTCAACTGCCAAACAAGGTAAAATGCTTGCCTTAAATACCATTATCCCTTTCGGCACTGTAGGCAAAACTGCCGTTGAGAAATATGTTGAACTGGGTTATGATGAAATTTACAGTATTCAGTATTTCAATAAAAATTTAAGGCCCTGGTGGAATACCTCAGGTAAAGAAACCATTGAGGCACAATTAACTGCTGCGGCAGACGAATATAAAAAAGTAGTAGAGAAGTGTGAAACTTTTAATAAGGCTTTGTATGCCGATGCCTTAAAATCTGGTGGTAAGGAATACGCCGATTTATGTGTTCTGGGTTATCGCCAGAGCATTGCCGCACACACCCTGGTAAAGAGTCCCCAGGGCGAAATTTTATGGTTATCAAAAGAAAATAACAGTGGCGGTTTTATCAACACGGTAGATGTAACTTATCCATCGGCACCCTTATACCTGATATATAATCCAGAGTTATTAAAAGGGATGTTAAATGGTATTTTCTATTTCAGCGAAAGCGGAAAGTATCCTCATCCCTGGGCAGCACACGATCTTGGTACTTATCCACTGGCCAACGGGCAAACATATGGCGAGCCAATGCCTGTTGAAGAATCAGGTAACATGATCATTTTAACTGCTGCAATTGCCAAAGCACAGGGAAATGCCGACTATGCCAAAGCACACTGGAAAACCTTAACTACATGGGTTGATTATTTAACCAAAGAAGGTTTAGACCCAAAAACACAATTATGTACCGATGACTTTGCCGGTCACCTGGCTCGCAATGCTAACTTATCGGTAAAAGCAATTGTAGGTATAGCTTGTTATGCCCAGATGGCCCAAACATTGGGATACGATGATATCGCTAAAAAATATAGGGCGATTGCCGAAAGCATGGTGCCAAAATGGATGGAAATGGCCGATGCCGGCGATCATTATGCGCTAACGTTCGATAATAAGAATACATGGAGCCAGAAATATAACCTTGTTTGGGATAAGGTCTTAAATTTAAATTTATTCCCTCAAAAAATATATGATACCGAAACCAAATATTACCTGACGAAACAAAATAAATACGGTATTCCATTAGATAGCAGAAAGGCCTATACTAAAAATGACTGGATTTTGTGGACCGCTGCTTTTGCACCAACACAAAAGGAATTCGAGGCGCTGGTTCATCCGGTTTACAAGCATGCTATCGAAACTGAATCGAGAGTGCCTTTAAATGATTTCTATGATTCAAATACCGGCATCCGCGATAATTTCAAAGCCAGAAGTGTGGTGGGCGGTTTTTACATGAAGCTGCTTGCCGATAAATTAAACAGTAAATAATAACGCACCTCCCCATCAAATTAACCACTTAAGGTTCTGCATTAATTTGCGGAACCTTTTTTATTAATGACATGTTAAGTATCATTGAAGCACATCGACATCTGTTCGCCTGGTGTCCGTCATCAAATAAGCCAGGTATACATTCTTAATAGTCAGTAAGTAGCATAATTTACGGAAGATTGGTCTGTAGTGCTTAACCGTTTGCCTTGGCTATCACAGTCATTGCTTTTACTTCGCTGCAGGCTTAACAACTTATCCAATGGCTATTGAATCAGGTTAATGGATGGAAATACTGAGTGTTAGGTTTAGGATGTTCAGAAATACTAATTTGTTGTTTGCAGTTTAGCTGAACAGCCCAAGAATTATGCAATCAGCCACCTGCGTTTTCTTGCAAAATCATGATTATTTTCATCTAATTTCTCCTTTCCTTTGCAGCATAATATTAAACATCATGGTTAATTACAGCGAAATTTTCAGCGGGCAGGGAATGGATTATCAAACCTATCGCGCCTTGATTGATCAACTTCTATTGGAGGGAAAAGCTACTGGTGATGTAGCTTACGATCTGCACTACACTAAAATGAATGTTCAGCGTATGAACCGTGTAGATAAAACAATTAGCCTAAATGATGAGCTGGTATCAACAATCGATCATCTTAAAGGAAATTATAAATTTTTAGTTATTACTGAGGGTTGGTGTGGTGACGCTGCGCAGATTGTCCCACTGTTCAATAAAATCGCAACGGCATCGTTAGGTAAAATTGAACTGAGATTTGTACTTAGAGATAAAAATCTTCCATTAATTGATGCGCATTTAACCAATGGGGGAAGAGCAATTCCGGTTTTAATTGTGTTAAATGAATCGGCCGAACAGGTTTTGGCAACCTGGGGCCCAAGGCCACAGGTTTTGCAGGAACTATTAAAAGAATGGAGGACGGAAACTTCCGAAATGCCGGTTTTAGCAGAAAAACTTCACGGTTGGTATGCTAAAGATAAAACGCAAACTACACAGGCTGGATTATTAACACTTTTAAAAGGATTGGAGGGGTAATTTTATTGTCTCTTTTTACACGGTCGTCACCCTGAACCGATAGCCATCGGATTTATTTCAGGTCTTCTGCTTAAGTAGATGCTGACCACGAAGTAGCTACAAGGCAATTGAAAATACTATTTCTACTTGTAAAACAAGTTCAGCATGACGATTCGCTTGAAAATACCCTAATCAACAGAAACTGTCAGGCCTTCTTGCTGCAGAATTTTGCGGTATACTTCCATTTCGGTAAAAGATCCTTCTAAAACAGGACATTTACCTTCATTATGCACTTTCCATGCAATTTTTTCCGCCTGCGATTCGTTATAATCAAGGTATTTCATCATGCAATAAATCACGTGGTCGAATGTATTGATATCATCATTCCACAAAATAAGGCGATGTACGGTTTTTAAGGAAGTTAAGATTTCTTCGAGCGTAAAGGTCTCTTCTTTGGTTTCTGTAGACATGGTGCAAAAATAACTATTTTTTATGTAAGATGTAATAGGTTAAATAGAAGATAGTTGTGATTATTTTAGGCAATAGAAGTAGATTTTTTAGCCTTTGTATTACATTTTTTATCTTACCTCATACATCTTACATCCCTTTTAATACATTTGTTAACCAAATAATATACGAGCATGCACCAGTCTAAAATTGCAGGAATAGGTTACTACGTTCCGAAAAACGTGTATACCAACGATGACTTAAGCCGGTTTATGGATACCAATGATGCCTGGATCCAGGAACGTACGGGTATTAAAGAACGCCGTTTTGCCGATCGTAATGAAGAAACCACCACTACCATGGGTATTGAGGCGGCAAAAATCGCCATCGAAAGAGCCGGTATTACCGCGAAAGATGTCGATTTTATTGTTTTTGCTACGTTAAGTCCTGATTACTATTTCCCGGGATGTGGGGTATTGTTGCAGCGGGAAATGGGTATGGGCGAAATCGGTGCTTTGGATATCAGGAATCAATGTTCAGGCTTTGTGTACGCACTTTCGGTAGCAGATCAGTTTGTGAAAACCGGCATGTATAAAAATGTGCTGGTGGTAGGAAGCGAGAAACATTCTTTCGCCATGGATTTTGAGACCCGTAGCCGCAATGTTTCTGTAATTTTTGGCGATGGAGCAGGTGCTGTTGTATTACAGCCTACGGATGAAACAGGAAAAGGAATTTTAAGTACGCATTTACATAGTGATGGTGCGGATGCAGAAATTCTGGCGATGTATTACCCAGGTTCGCATGCCAATAAATGGCTAAATGATAAACCAGCCTATCCGGAACAGGAATTGGGCGGATTGTTTATGACACCCGAAATTTTAGAAAGTGGCGCCGCCTTGCCTTATATGGATGGACCTGCTGTTTTCAAAAAAGCGGTAGTAAAATTTCCGGAGGTGATAAAAGAGGCTTTGGCCGCTAATCATTTAACTGAGAAAGATATCGATCTATTGGTGCCGCACCAGGCAAACCTTCGTATCAGCCAGTATGTACAGCAATTGTTAGGCTTAAACGACGATCAGGTATTCAACAACATTCAAAAATACGGAAATACCACAGCTGCTTCTGTTCCCATTGCCTTATGCGAAGCCTGGGAGGCGGGAAAAATCAAAGATGGCGATCTGGTTTGCCTTGCTGCATTTGGATCTGGCTTTACCTGGGCCAGTGCGCTGATCAGGTGGTAGCTGTAGATTCGTCATTTCGAGCGAAGTGCAACGAAGTCGAGAAATCTGCTTCATAGATCTCTCCCAGCCTGTACAGGCAGGCATTTCGCTGCGCTTCAATCGGGACGACGCTACTTATTGCGCTTTAGGCCTGATAAAATCACCTAAATAACTGCATTCGCTTGCTGCAATGGCATAAAAAGGAGTTTTAGTATAGTCGAATCTTAATTCTTTTAAATAAGGATTGTTATAATTGGCCTTGATGAAGTTTCTCCATTTTATGTCCTTTTTATCATAATAGTAAAATGATAGTGGATTGGCATTCATGATGATCTGCTTTTGCAAACATTTGGCCAGCATAAAGGTACATTTTGCCTTAAAATCGGCATTGGTGCTTAATGCCCTCGCTTTCAAATACCACGCCTTTGCGGTCTGTGCTTTTTTATAATCCCCGTCGTAAACATATTTCGCCGGGTTGCTATTGTCGTAAGATGACCAATCGTAACTGATCAGAAACCAGCTGTTACCAAAATAACCTGTTTGGTAAACCGCATTCGCCATTCTATAGTAGTAAAGCGCGGCATTCTTTTTGTCGCTAACCGTTAACTTCTGTAAACGAAGCATTTCTGCAGCAAAAGTTTTTTTGGTAATAGATGCTTTGGCTGTTACATACTTTTTAGGGAAATCATTAATGGTTTCGATAAATGGATTGGCGTAAAGTTTAGTGTTTTCCCCATCTCCGTACCAGTTTTCAGGAGCAAAATATTGATAACCCGCCGAAACCTTTGCAAACATCTGAACAGCATTGTCGTATTGATGTGTACGCAAATAAGTGGTGCCGTAAAGCTCATAAAAGTCGTCGTTTTTCAATTGGTTTAAAGCCGAAGCCAACAGGGCGGTAACATCATTGCCCATCGCTTTTGTTTTATAAACCGCTAAACCCTGCATACTTTTCGGGCTTAGGTATTTTTGCCAAAAATTAATGCTCTCGTAGCTCATATTCTGGAAAAGGGAATTTTCTTTCAGCGTTTTGCGGTTCAGATCACCTTTAACCATTGCCAGTGCAGCTTTAGCGGTGTCGCCCATCTTTAAATAAGCAGACGCTAATATTTGCTGATAAAAATTCCTGGTCGTTCTGCTAAACCGTTTATCGGCATTATCATAATATTGTTCGTAAGGTTGGTTTTTGTTTTCTGCAAAACGCTTTTCGTCCAGCCATTTTAATGTTGGCAGTAAACCGTTTTCGTTAAATGTATTGCCTTTTTTAATGTTTTTAGCTTTGACCAACAGATCGATAATGCGGTATTGATCACGCAATCTTTCCGATAGCTGTTCTGGTTTTAAAGTAGCCAGGTAATTTAATGCCAGAGGATCGTTATTCTCCATCCATGATAAATAGGCCGCAGTTAAAGTACCCAGTTCAGGTTGCGGGTATTTCTTTTCCGCAGCCAGTTTTAAGGCGAAATTTCTGATTTCGTTTAGGTGTTTTAGATTAACATTTTTTAAACTGTCTTTATACTTAGGATTGTCGTTATCCGAAAAATAATAATTATAACCAATTTTCGCTATGTCATTTGCCTGAATAAGATTTTGTTCCAGTTTATTTACCTCGCGTACCAATAATGTTCCGTTTAGCAGGCTTTTGGGTTCATAGCCGTAAACTTTGTTCATGCTTTCTATCCCTGAATCTGCATTGCCAAAACCATTAATTGCCCAGATATTGGCTTTTTCATTATTGGTGCTGGCGTATTTTAAAGCTCCTTGAACAGGGGAACTGGTATAATAATAGTTTTTGTAAGCCTGTATCCTCCGCTCGGGATTGCTGGCAAAAACTTTTGAGAATAAAAAAGCTGCTTCATCCGGATTTCCTAACCTGCGGATTGATCCTGCATATAACGCCAATGCCCAACCTTTAACGGCACTGTTGATTTTACTGGTTTTAATATGCGTTTCGTAAGTTGATTTACTCTCCGCATGCATTCCAGCGAAATGAAACATCCGTTCCGTTTGGTAAGCATAACGTAGTTTCAAAAAGTCATCTTTTTCAGCAGTTGTTAATTTTAATCCTTCCCGGGCTTTTGCAGCCATAGCAGTGGTATCACGTGGTGTTGCATCCCAAAGGTTAAATGTCACATTGGCCAATGGTTCACAGCTTTTAGCGAACTGATAATATTTTAAAGACGCTTTGCGTTTGCCCAGTGCCTGGATAAAACTATTCTCTTGCAGGCTATCAGGTAACTGTGAAATATTGCCATCAAAATTGACCAGTTTTACATTGGTTGCACTGTCTGTTTTGTACATGACCTTTAATACATCCTCATTTTTAACATGTAGGAATCGGGCCCATTCGCGGCTGTTGATATCCGGCTCGCTTGCTACGTCCGTTTCGCTGTTAAGATAAACCATTTGGTTATAGGCAAATGGCGAATATTCATCTCCTTCAATATTGTTATGGAAATAAGAAATATAATAATCATAAGGATCAATCTCACCGCCACAGGCAAGATTTACAGCAATTTCGCCGAAAAAAGTAATCAGGAATGTACTAAAAATCAGCAATGACTTTTTGAAGGTCTTCATTGGTAAAATGTTTTAAAAGGTCGATGTCTAAATGGTAAAAAACGATGTTTCGTTCTCTGGGGCTTAAATATCGGGATAAAAATTTAGAGCTTAAAAGTAAATCATCAGCAGAAACCTGTTCCCATCTTATTACATCGCCTTTTTTCAATCCAGCAGTAGGGTAATCAGTCAGCAGGTCGTAAAGAATGGAATTTTCGCGCTGTTTGAAAAGCTTTTTATCCTCGATCTGTATTTTGCCGATCCGCTTCGAAATACCTGCATATTGTCGGTTTCTGAATACTACTGCCCATTCAAATAGGGGTAGCGCCACGTCGAGTTGTAAGGGGTATTCCTGCAGAAAATCTTTAAGATACTGATCCATTTCATGCAGGTCCAATATTGAGTTTTGATCGCCATATTTACGTAGATTGCCCATGTTATAACACATCAAAATCGCTTTATTTACTGGCGGAATTCCACTTGACACGATATTTTTAACCTGATGCAAGCGCAAGGTTACCGAAATGGTTTTGCCCTTTAACAATGGGTTGGCGCTTAACTGCTCTAAAAATTTAAAATACCTGTTTCTGGTGGTTTTGGTCCAATCACAATCAATCTGTAATTCGGTATAGTCTGCCTTTCCGGCCTGCTTTGCCTTTTCAGCCACAAACTTAGCAATGCGATTGGCCATTACGGCAGTCTGCATGGTATCAATCTTATTAAATACCTGGTTAACGATAAATACCACTGGGACGATGTTAACCTGTTTAGGTACGGGGTCTGAAAATTTAATAGGCGAAATGGGTACGGGCATTTGCAGATCTGGGTTAAAATCTACATCCATTATCCGCACATACAAAGATTTTGATTTAAATCGATCAAGATAGTCAGTTTCTGCTTTTTTATTCTGGTAATCCGTTCTCCAATAGTAAAAAGTAGGGTTGACAACCGGTTTTTGTTTGCAACCGAAAAAGAGAAATACAGAGATGACTAAAATACTTATCTTGCGCATAGAATTGATTTAAGCAAAAATAGTATAAAATGCGTGCAGTTTTACAAAGGGTTACAGCGGCCAGTTGTACCGTTGATGGTGACATAACAGGGGCCATCGAAAGCGGATTTCTGGTATTGTTGGGTATCGAAGATGCAGATACTGTAGAAGATTTAGAGTGGTTGGCGCAGAAAATTATCGGTATGCGTGTGTTTAGTGATGAAAGCGGATTGATGAACAAGGCGCTTGCTGATGTGGGTGGAGATATCTTATTGATCAGCCAGTTTACGTTGTTTGCTTCTACTAAAAAAGGAAACCGTCCGGGCTTTACAAGGGCAGCACGACCGGATGTTGCGATTCCCTTATATGAGAAAATGATTGATAAACTTTCGGCTTTATTGGGGAAAAAAGTAAAAACCGGAATTTTTGGTGCCGATATGAAAATAGCTTTATTAAACGACGGACCGGTTACGATCATAATTGACACCAAAAAGAAAGAATGATTAAAATTTAAATAGCCATCGTGTAACTAATCAAGCAACTGACTGTCAAAAATCAGCATTGTTTATCGCGAAAAACCTGGACTTAAGTAAATATGGGGGAACCAAATCCTAAAAGGCTGGCAGAATACACTTGTCTTGTGTTTTTTCTGATTCTAAAGGTGTTGCTATCCTTTGTATTGGTTAATTCCGTTTATGAATTACACCGCGACGAATTTTTGCATTTAGATCAGGCCAATCATCTTGCGGCAGGTTTCACCTCGGTTCCGCCATTAACTTCGCTTTTTTCCTGGCTGATCAAAGCTTTAGGCAATAGTGTTTTTATGGTAAAGCTTGTTCCTGCCTTAATGGGTGCTTTAACACTACTTTACTGCTGGAAAACTGTCGGGTTTTTAAAAGGTAACCTCCTGGCTAAATGCCTGGTTGCCGTAGCCTTTTTATGTTCTGCTCTGCTGAGGTTAAATACCCTTTATCAGCCTAACTCTTTTGATGTTTTAGCCTGGACAGCCATATTTTATTATTTGCTGAAATATTTTGATAAGAATGAAGCCAGGTATTTATATGTTTTTGCTATCGCTGTGGCTTTGGGCTTTTTGAATAAGTATAATGTTCTTTTCCTGATCATTGGTCTGTTGCCTGCCATCATTATTACTTCAAATCGAAAAATATTTATCGATAAGCATCTTTATCCAGCCATTTTACTTGCACTTTTAATTATCTCGCCAAATGTAATCTGGCAAATTACACATCACTTTCCTGTACTCACCCACATGAAACTTTTGCAGGCCACACAACTGGTACATGTAAACCGGATTGATTTTTTCATCACTCAATTTCTCTTTTTTATCAGTTCGATATTTGTTCTCCTGGCTGGGATTGGTAGTTTGGTTTTTTATAAAGACTTCAGGAAACACAGCTGGATTATTCTTACTTATTTCATTACGCTAATTGTATTTAGCTATTTTAAAGCAAAAGATTATTATGCTTTAGGTTTATATCCGGTTTTACTGGTTTTTGGTGCGGTTTATTTAAGCAGGGTTTTAGCAAATAAATATATATTAACGGGCTTGCTTTTTGCTTTTAATATTTGTTCATTTATTTACCTGTTGCCCCTTTTGATGCCGGTTTATAGTCCTGCGCAAATTATTGCCCATCATAAAAGGTTCGAGCGGGTAGGGGCTTTACGTTGGGAAGACGGGGAAAATCATGCGCTGCCTCAGGATTATGCAGATATGCAGGGCTGGAAAGAACTGGCCGCACTGGTTGATGTTGCTTACGGAAAAGTTAAAGACAAATCTACCCTACTAATACGTGCCGATAATTACGGGCAGGCTGGTGCGATTAACTATTACTCAAAATATAAAAATATCAATGCGGTCTCGTACAACGCCGATTATCTTTATTGGTTTAAAATGGATAAACCGATTAAAACGTTTATTATGATTACTGGTGCCAACGATGAAGATCCCGACCGTAAGAGAGAGCAGCCCTATTTTGAGCAGATTACCAAAATCGGTGAAATAAAAACGCCCTATGCAAGAGAAAGAGGGGCAGGGGTATTTTTACTCGAACAAGCAAAACCCGAAGTAACCCCTATCATAAAAGCAGAAATAGAAGAAGAAAAAAATGACTATTAACGAAGCACAGGAAACGGTAGACCGTTGGATTAACACCACGGGTATCCGTTATTTTAACGAACTAACCAATACGGCAATTTTAATGGAAGAGGTAGGGGAGGTGGCCCGGATTATGGCCCGTAAATATGGCGAGCAATCGTTCAAAAAAAGTGATGAGGCCGTAAACCTGGCTGATGAAATGGCCGATGTAATGTTTGTTTTAATCTGTTTGGCCAATCAAACCGGTATAAATTTAACGGAAGCTTTAGAAAAGAACCTGGAGAAAAAGAGCATCCGCGATGCCGACAGGCATAAGAATAATGAGAAGCTTAAATAAGTCGGAAGTCCTTAGTCAGGAGTCCGGAGCCTAAGCTACGAATTCCATTAAACTTCTATACGCAACGAAACGGTTTTTGTATTTTTCGTTTAACTCCGCCTGCAAAGCTGGTGCAAAGGTTTCCTGGTATTTATTGTAGTGATCTAATGTCTCTACAACATATTGCGAACAGTAAGTTACCCCTTCATTAGGCGAATCAACAACCTTTAATAAACGATTAGAAACAAACATACCCGTTGCCATAACCTGTGGAATATGAACATCCTGCATCCATTGTAACCATTCTTCGGCTACTGCATCTTCAAGGATGAGCGTAACATTATATAAAAACATGGCGCAAAGGTAACTAATATATAAACGTTAAAAAATTAACGATGTAGATTTATTCTTTAAGTGATTTAGATATTAACCAATCAATCATAAGATAGCTTACAGTTCCCAATCTGCAGTTACCAATGAACTAATGACCAATGAACTAATGACCAATGACCAATGACCAATTAACCAATTAACCAATGACCAATAAACCAATGACTAATAACCAATGAACTAACGAAATGAACCATTGGCTCACTAAACCCCATCTCCCCGCAAATTCCTAAATCTTTTTCTGGCCTCAGCGCTGAACATACTGCCGGGATAATCGGTAATCAGTTTTTGGAAATACACTTTCGCTTGTGTGATATTATTCAGTTTCTTTTCGTATAAATCACCTAAGGTAAATAAGGCATCATCTGTCCAGATCCCGTCTTTATATTCTTCCGTTACTTTTTTAAGGATATCAGCAGCTTTTTGAAAATCGTTTGCTTTAATAAAAATCCTTGCTTTACTCATCATAATGGCATCTGATAAGCTGTTTTGAGGATAGGCAATGGCAATGCTGTCCATTTTTTTTATTGCTTTTTCAGGGAGGTTTCTAAATAAAAGCATTTCTGCGTCAGCATACATTTTCAGGGCATTGCTATCGGCTGGTGTCTGGATGTTATCACTGATCAATAAACTTAGATTCAATGCATCATTGGCAATCAGTTGCGAGGTAGCAGCTTTTAAAACCAAACATTGGCTATTGCTGTATTCGAAATTGCCCTGATAAAAAGAAAGTTTAGCGCTCCTGAAGCGGGCTTCATTTCCTATGGGTTGACCTTCAAACCTTTTGCTTACTTGCTCGTACACTAAAAACGCTTCCCAGGGTTGGTTCGTTAAAATATAAATGTCGCCCAAATCAAGTTTTAACTGGCCTAAGTCCTGGTCGTTTATGCCTGGCATTTTTATTGCATTTTCCAATTCTTTTTCTGCATTAGCCGGTTTATTTAAATAGTAAGCCTGCAGGTTGGCCAGTTTTTTTATTGCAAAAAGGGTATTCCTGTTTTTGCCGTTTTCTTCAAGCAAGGATTCATAGTCTTTTGCAAGCAGATCGAGGTCTGCAACTGAATATTTTCCGCTGGTCCGTAGGTTGTACCTGGTATTCAGCATCTCTATTTTTGAAGGAAGATAATACTGGTTATCTTTTCCTTTGGTGAGCAGGTAATCGTAAGCTTTAATCGCTGTTTCGTAGGCACCATTGTCAACAAAGGTATAAATGGCATTAAACAAAGTACCGCCATCTGCTTTAGTCCGTTTATCATAGGCAATAAGCTGGCGCAGGGCCATTTCAAATTCCTGTTGCTGAATGTAATTCCAGGTGAGCAACTGAATGTAAACTTCGGCATCAGGTGCTTTTTGTACTTTTTTTAAAATGGCCGCCTGAAAGGTTTGATAATCGTTTTTATCTTCAAAAATAGAAGCGAGTACAGTTTCTGCCTGCGGTAATAACTGGGGCATTGTTGCAAGCGCATCCAGGTACTCCTGCATGAGCATGGCCTTATCTTTTTTAAAACGGTAGATGTTTAACAATTCAAAGACAAACATCTGATCGTCTCCAAATAGTTTTCTGCCCTGTTTAAAGGTTTGTACTGCGTAATCGTAGTTTTCGAACCGATAAAAGTTATTGGCAAGATTTCTGATCCTGAATTCTTCTTTTGGCAGTTTCGAAATGACCTCATTAAAGATTTTATTGGCAGCCTGCACATCGCCTTTCTCCTGATAAAGTTTGCCCAATGCGATTGGGTAAACGTCGCTCTTTGGATCTTTTTTGATTTCTTTCTTAACCATTTTCTCCGCTACATCATAGCGTTTTAATTTTAGCAGGGTATTAAAGTAAATATCAAAATAAACTTCGTTATTCGGGCTAGAATAAAGTTTTTCCAGTAACACAACGGCCTTGTCATATGCGCCATCCTGATAATACTGGATAGCCAGACTGCTTTCATCAGGTGCAATCTGCTGATTGGGGCGGAAGATTTGTGCATTGGCTCCAAACGACAGCAATACGGATATGATGAAAAAAAAACGGTTCATAAACCCTAAATTATAAGTTTTAAATGTAATATTTTAATACATCTTAAGCCAAACCGGCACTTGAAATTAAACGTATTTTAAATGTTACCTGTATTTTATTTTGTAGATATTTTATAAATACTAAATTGAACCACTACTTATTATTGATCGCATGAGTAACATTGTTGGTGTATATCGCTGTTAAAATTGTTGCGATCCTTATTTTTGTTATCCCGTAAAGGATTTATTTATGCTTAAAAAAATTTTCCTACTGTTAATGGTTGCATCGGTTTGGGCTTGTAAAGGCGCAAAACATGATACTATTCCTGTAGACGATTTTTTTAAAACGCAAGATAAGGCCTACTATCGCATTTCTCCAGATGGAAAAAGTCTTTCTTATTTAAAGCTTCATGATAAAAAACTGGACCTTTTTGCTGAAGATATTGCCACGGGTAATATTGTTCAGTTGACACATTTGAACGGAAAGAACATCAGTTTTCATTTCTGGACCAGCAATAATGAACTGATTTATTATACCGAAGATGGGTCTAAAGAGCGTAGATCCGATATTTTTGTGATCAATAAAGATGGGAGCAAGCAGGTGCAGTTGAGTGCCAATGAGAAAAACAGGTTGAGGGTAATTGAAGACCAATTGATTGATGATAAATATATTATTGTAGCTTCGAATAAGCGAGATTCGACGGTTTTCGACGTGTACCGATTAAACGTTCGGGATGGAAAAATGGAGATTGCTGCGAAAAACCCGGGCAATATTACCAGATGGATGACGGATAGTAAAGGTGTACTTAAAATTGCTGTTGCCAGTGATGGGGTGAACGAAACCTTGATGTACCGCGAAAATGAAAATGAATCTTTTGCGCCTGTAATTACCAATAATTTTGAAACTACTTTTCAACCCATTGCATTTTCTGAAGACCAGCCTAATGTACTTTATGCCATTTCGAGTATTAACCGCGATAAAAATGCGCTGGTAGCGGTTGATTTAAAAAAAGGGAAAGAAAAAGAGGTTCTTTTTGCAAATGATACTTTAAACGTGGTGGATGCAACCTACTCCCGTTTCAGAAAAAAAATGCTTTTTGCAACATGCGAGACCTGGAAAAGAGAAAAATTTTACCTTGATGACAGTGTAAAGGTAGCTTACTCCAGGATTGATAAACTTTTACCTGGTACTGAATGGATCATTATGGACAGAGATAAGACAGACCAGGTGTTTGTGATCCGTACTTTTACCGATAAAAATCCAGGTTCTTATTATTTGTATACCGCAATTGATCAAAAGCTTAAAAAGCTTACGGATGTAAGTCCTTCCATTAAACCGGAAGATATGAATGCCATGAAACCGATCAGTTTCAAAAGCCGCGATGGCCTAACCATTAATGGTTATTTAACTTTGCCAAAAAATAAGAAAGCAGCTGGCTTACCTGTGGTTGTCCTGCCACATAATGGTCCTAAAGCAAGAAATAGTTGGGGCTACAATGCAGAGGTACAATTTTTGGCCAACCGTGGCTATGCCGTTCTGCAGGTAAATTACCGGGGTTCTACCGGTTATGGAAAATCATTTTATGCTGCGGGTTTTAAGCAATGGAGCGATAAGATACAGAATGATGTTAACGATGGCGTAAAATGGCTGATTAAGGAGAAAATTGCCAATCCTAAAAAAATTGCCATTTACGGCAATGGTTTTGGAGGCTACATTGCTTTAAATTGTTTATATAAAAATCCCGATCTTTACAAATGTGGCGGATCAAATTCAGGTGTAATTAACCTGTTTAGCTATCTGAAAACCTTTCCACCATTTTTAAAGGCCAAATTGCAGATGTATTATGAAATTTTAGGTAATCCGATAACCGATACGGATTATATGCGATTTGCTTCGCCTGTTTTTCATGCAGACCGGTTTAAATCGCCTGTTTTTATTGCCCAGAATCCCAAAGATCCAAGCGTTAACGTAGCAGAAGGTGTACAGTTTATCAAAGAACTTAAAAAAAGGAACGTTCAGGTTACTTATATTGAAAAAGAGGAAGGTCCAGATCCTTTGGTACGTCAGCAGAGCAGGACAGCTTTGTACAAAGCCTTGGAAGAGTTTTTAAAAGAAAACTTAGGTAAAAGATAGGTATGGCCTTAGAAAAGCAAAGCAACTACCGTAAAAACTTTACCTTAGGTGTAACCTTTATTACACTCATTTCTATACTTTTTATCCTTTCGCTTTTTCTCGCGTTTAACTATAGCAAAAAAACGATAGAGAATGATTTTGTTTCAGAGAAGGTAAATGTCCTGGAACAAAGTATTAAGCCGTACAATGATTTTTTTCAGAACAAAATGCCTGAGATTTCTTATTATAATGGCTATCTGGACTCTTCTACTGCAGCGAAGTTTGTAGATACTGTGATGTTAAAATATCCCTTCATCTCTAAGGTTACTTTTTACGATACAGAAGTGAAGAACGTGCCGGTTAAAGATGGGATTAATGCAAATCACTTGGGTATCGGGCCAAAATCTATTTTCCAGTTCGGGAAAGGAGTAAAGCCTGATTCAGTAAAGTTGTATTCAGAGGATGATACAAAATCTTTTACCGTAGGCAGTGATTTTAATGCTATTGCCATTAAACTTGCCACTTTTGTTGAGGATCTTGATACCGCATCGGTGCCCACACAAGAAGAGCTGTTTACCAACTTTTCTATTGTGAATTCCAACGAAAATAAAATCACTTACTTAAATATTCCCCGCCGTGAAGATTTAAGGATATATAAAGATATGATCAGGAGGAAGTTAAGCCCGGCGCCTGTATATCAACAGGATATAATGGTTTTTAATCTCAATGCACATAAAATCAAGATTATCAATACCAGGCCCTTGCTGTACCAAACCATCAGGATTGAACCACTGACTTATGATCCGATTGATACTTCAGATGAAAATATCAATACTGAAATTGCCCTTCCTGGTGCATTTTCTGATTTTAAATTATACCTCATTTCATCAAAATCTTACATCAAGAAAGAAATTTTTATTTATTTCATGCCAATAGCATTGGTGTTATTGCTGGTATACGGTGTGCTTTTACTGGTTGCATTTTTGATTTACCGTAACCTGAATATCAACAGTAAAATGTTTAAGTTGCAGTACGATTTTGTAAACAACTTGACGCATGAGTTTAAAACCCCTGTTAGTGTAATTAAAATCGCGGGGAACAATATTAAAAGCGCGCCGGCATTAAGTCAGAAAGAGCAGCAGCTTTATGGCAAGATACTGGATGAAGAAGCCGATAAACTGAATGGTTTGATGAACAAATTACTGGCCTTTACACAAATTGAAAATAAAGCCATTAAACTAAACCAGGATGAGGTTAATATTGTTGATTTTATAGAAAGTACAATTGAATCGCATACCTTAAAACATCCTGATTTTAAAATTACTTATGAGGTAGCGGGATTTAAAACTTTTATTACCGATCCGGTACTATTGGGTAGCTTGTTCGATAATCTGGCAGAGAACGCTTACAAGTATTCAAAACCAGAGCAGAAAAAACTGCACATTAGTGCAAAGCTGATAAAAGGGGTACTGGTTTTCCGTTTTGCTGATAAGGGAATTGGCATCCCGGCGTCTGAATTAAACAATATATTTAAGAAGTTTTTCAGGATCCAGAATGAATATAACCAAATGGGCAGTGTAGGCCTGGGTTTGGCATTCTGCAAAGAACTGGTTAACTTTATGGATGGAGAAATTTCCGTAAAAAGTAAAGTAGGGAGTGGTACAGAATTTAAAATCGTGCTGCCTTATAATAGTTAAATTAAGGAATTGGAAAGTTAAAGGTTGAAAGGTTGTAATGTTAAATTAACCTTCAAACATTGCAACGTTTCAACATTACAATGTAACACACACATAAATGTCTAAAGAAGTAAAAATATTAATTGTAGAAGATGATGAGAATCTTCGTTTTCTGGTTGCTCACCGGTTAAAGGCCGAAGGTTATACCGTGTTGGAAGCCAACGATGGTGAAGCGGGTGAAAGGATGATTTTGGCCGATCAGCCTGATATTGTGTTATTAGACTGGATGATGCCAGGTAAGCAGGGTGCTGAGGTTTGCGAGAATGTACGTAAACAGGGTTTCGAGAACCTGGTGATTATGATGACAGCAAAGGCCCAGGACGTAGATAAAATAGATGCCTACAATTTTGGTGCATCTGATTATATCACCAAACCGTTTAATATGGATGTACTGGTGGCCATGTTGGAGAGCAAGGTGAAATTTATCGTTAATAAAGATTCGGCCGAGATTCATCGTTTTGGTAATATGGAGCACCATCCAAATATTCACACCCTATTCAGGGACGGAAGGAAAATCGAGTTGACGATATTGGAAAACCGTATTCTCCTTTATTTCTTGCGTAACCCTGGTAAAGTAATTAACCGTGATGAACTGATGCTGGTGGTGTGGGGCTACAACTCCGACGTGAACACCAGAACGCTTGATATGCATATTGTACGCCTACGTAAAAAGATAGAATTGAATCCTGATAACCCGCAGTTGCTGCAGACGGTCAGGGGCGTAGGTTATCGCTTTAATGCAGGATAAAGACTGTTTGTGCCGTCAGATGTTGCCATCTGGCGGTTTTAAGTTATTCAAATAGATGCCAGATGGTAACGTCAGATAACGCTAAGCCCTTTTCAAAGTAAATATTGTAATCTCCGGTAAAATACCAACCCTGCCCGGATAACCTAAAAAGCCGTATCCCACGTTAACATACAGCTGTTGTTTTTGCTCCTGGTATAAGCCTGCCCACTCTTTATAAATGTATTGCACCGGGCTCCATTGCATTTCCTTTAAACGAACGCCAAACTGCATGCCGTGCGTATGGCCGCTAAACATGGCATCGATTTGTGGATATTTCTGTAAAACTTCTCCACGCCAATGCGATGGGTCGTGACTAAGTAAAAGTTTAACCGGTAAATCATCTGTATTTTGAACTGCCAGTTCCATTTTTCCATATTTAGGAAAACGGCCCATTCCCCAGTTTTCAACCCCTAAAATCCCGATTTCTTCCCCATCTACCTTTAATCTCCGGTTTTCATTCATCAAAAGATCGTAGCCCATTATTTTATGCACGTCAACCATATCTTTCAGGTTTTTAACTTTGGCCGGAGATGATTCCTTCCCAAAATAATAATCACCGTAATCGTGATTGCCCAACGAAGAATATACGCCTAGCGGTGCTTTTACTTTCGAAAATATATCCTGATAATCCTTTACTTCGTTAGTGAGGTTATTCACCAAATCGCCTGTGAAAAAGATAAAATCGGGTTTTTCACCCAACAACATTTCTACACCGCCTTTCACAGCGGTTTTGTTATAAAAACTGCCAGAGTGAATATCAGAAATCTGTCCCAAGGTAATGCCATCAAAAGCTTTGGGAAGGTTAGGAAGGATCAAATTAACACGTCTCACCTGGTAATCATAAGCGCCTGAAATAATACCCCAACTCAATGATGTTAGTGGAACTGCAGCCGCTACCAATCCGGCTTTTACCAGAAATTCTGATCGTGAAATATGGTCGCCAGTAGTAGACTGTTCGTTTTGTGGTATGGTTGAAGCTTCGGCTGTTTTATTTTTTCTGAAAATTTTAATGAACAACCTGCGTAAATCATCTAACACTAAAAAAGGCAACATCGCCATTTTACAGGCTACAGTTAAAAAGAAAGCCACTAAAATAACAGCCCTTAGGGTTAGGAAAAGATTGAGGTAAATGCCACAAAAAACACCGATGATCAGTAAGGTGCTATAGGTCCAATAAGCAATGGTAAATACCTTTTTAGTATTCGGTTTCCATTTTTTAAATACGGCGATGATGGCTTTAAAGCAGTAAATATCAAATGCAATAATGAAAATGCAGGCGGCAATAATGAAAGGTAATCTTCCCATATGATCGGGTTATTCGATTTAAGTATAAATAAATTGATTTAATCGCCTAAATTAAGTATTTGAAGTAAATATATCATTCAATATTCGTTGCGGATGATCTAAAAAGGCCTTGTAGACCCTGTAAACCTCCGATTCTTCATATTTAACCCTCACTATTTTGTTTTCGGTCATTTCATATATCCAGGCTTTCGGGTAGGATAATAAAATCGGCGAGTGTGTGGCGATGATCAATTGCGAATTATCGTTAACCAAATTATTGATTTTGGATAACATTGCGATTTGTTTTGTTGCAGAAAGCGCAGATTCGGGCTCATCAAGTATATAAACGCCGTGGCTGCCAAAACGGTTCATAAAAAGCGACCAAAACGACTCTCCATGCGATTGCTCATGTAGAGATACACCACCATAAGAATTTATAATTTTTGGTCCGCGAGGTTCCTCATCCAGTTTATCAATCTCGCTCGCAACATTGTAGAAACTCTCTCCCCTTAAAAAATAACCGTTTTTAATATGTTTAAATCCTTTTGTTATCATAAGGTGGTTATGCAAAGCAGAATGTGTTGCAGTACTTTTAAAGTTAAAATTTTTGCCACCACCCTCCGCATTAAAGCCAAGATAAACGGCTATAGCTTCGATAAGGGTTGACTTTCCAACTCCATTTTCACCGGTTAAGAAAGTAACATTAGGGTGGAAATCTAGTTTTTCAAAAGATTTTAAACAAGGTATATTAAACGGATATCCATTAGGAAGGTTCTCTTGTTTTAACCTTAGCGATAAGAGATATCCGTTGAATTCCATTTGCTTATCTGAAGTCGTCTTCATCTTCTTCTTCATCAAATTCGGCATTAAATAAACTGCCAAACATATCAGAGAAGCCGAAGCCGCCATTTAAAAAGTTTTTGCTCAGTTGTGAATATTCAGCTAAACCATGTAACACGAATTCCATTAAAAGTAAAGTTTGGTTCTCACTTAGCTTAGGATGAAACTTCTTTACCAGATCGTATAAACCTGGTACAAGCATCAGCGCCTTTTTGTATTGTACATTCGTTAAAGCATCGGTAACATCAATATTATTACCATCAGTAAACCATTCGGTTACTTCGGTATATGGATTAGCCGTTTTTGTTTTCTTTGCTTTTTCGGGGTCGGGGAAATACCGTGCAAATAAGGTTTTGACAGCTTTGCCGATTAATGTTGTGGCTACATGTGCGGGCCCTTCTAATTCACCTTCGTAAACCAATTCTATCTTACCTGTTATGGCCGGGATAACTCCTGCAAAGTCAGATAAACGTACAAATGTGTTTTTATCGCCGGAAATCAGCATTCTTCTTTCAGCGGTGCTGATTAAATTTTCATAAGCGGAGATGGTCAACCTGGCAGATACACCCGATTTTTGGTCGATATATTCACTTTTACGGGCTTCAAAAGCAATTTGCTCTATCAGGTCTTTCACCAATCCATCGGCTTCTATGCTGGTCCGCTGATCAGCCGTTAATTTTGCTTCCTGGAAAGTAATCTTGCGTGAAATTTCGACCGTTTTTGGATAATGAGTTAAAATCTGGCTCTCAATCCTGTCCTTTAACGGTGTAACAATACTTCCGCGGTTGGTATAATCTTCCGGATTTGCTGTAAAAACAAACTGTATATCCAGTGGCAAACGCAATTTGAAGCCACGGATCTGGATATCTTTTTCCTGCAGCATGTTGAACAATGCCACCTGGATACGCGCCTGTAAATCGGGTAGTTCGTTAATCACAAATATACTGCGGTGTGCACGCGGAATCAATCCAAAGTGGATTACGCGCTCATCGTTATAAGTCAACTTCAAGGTCGCCGCCTTAATGGGGTCAACATCGCCGATTAAATCTGCAACGGTAACATCCGGTGTGGCCAGTTTTTCGGTATATCTTTCACTTCGGTGCAACCAGGCAATTTCGGTATCATCACCCTTAGTGGCAATCTCATTTTTTGCATACCAGGAAATTGGATTTAACGGGTCATCGAAAATCTCGCTTCCTGCTACATAGGGTACGTATTCATCCAGCAAGTTTACCATTAAACGGGCAATACGTGTTTTTGCCTGCCCGCGTAAACCTAAAAGTAAAATGTTATGACGCGATAAAATAGCCGTTTGCAGCTCGGGAATTACTGTTTCATCATAGCCGATAATGCCTTCAAACTCCGCTTTTTTGTCGCGTAAAACTTTGATCAGATTTTCCCTGAGTTCTTCTTTTACTGATCGTGATGTATATCCTGTAGTTTTTAACTGGCCTAATGTTGTGTTTTGCATCTTTTTAATTGGGTTTAAGGCATAGGGTTTAAGGTATAAGGTTTGCAAGTGCGCAAGCCTCTTACCTATATCTATCTTCCTTTTTAATGTTTTATGGTTGATCTGGGCAGGAACTGGCGATGGTTTTTAACTTATGCCTTTTACCTTCAACCTTACTTAACTGTTTTTCTTCTGTTTTTAATGTAATCTTCAAAAATGTATTCGCCCAAACCATTTAGAGAGCTATAAAAAGCCCTGCCGCCATTAATTTCGGTAAACTGCCGAACAAACTGTTGCAGGTAAGGATCTTTGGCAATCATAAATGTTGTAATCGGGATCTTCAGCCGCTTACATTGGGCTGCCATGTTTAAGGTTTTATTGATGACCTTCCTATCCAAGCCCATACTGTTTTTATAGTATCTGCCATTTTCTTTCAGGCAGGTTGGTTTTCCGTCGGTAATCATAAAAATCTGTTTATTATGGGTTTTCCTCCGGCGGAGTAAATCTGCAGCCAATTCTAATCCTGCATACGTATTGGTGTGGTAAGGTCCAACCTGCAGATAAGGCAGGTCTTTAACGCTGATGGGCCAGGCATCATTTCCGAAAACCACGATATCTAAAGTATCCTTCGGGTATTTCGTTTTAATCAGCTCGGCTAAAGCCATGGCAACTTTTTTTGCAGGTGTTATCCGGTCTTCACCATATAAAATCATGGAGTGAGAAATATCGATCATCAATACCGTAGAAGTTAAGGTTTTGAAATCCTTTTCCTCTACTTCCAGATCACGGTCAGTTAAAGTGAAATCGCCAATGCCATGGTTAATCTGCGCATTTTGTATCGAAGCGGTCATGTCGATCTGATCCAGGCTGTCACCGAAATTATATTCCCGTCTGTCGGCATTTTTTTCCTCACCAATTCCAGATTGATTACTGTTGTGGTTACCGCGACCAGATTTTTTGAGCTTGCCGAAAATCTCGTCTAAGGCCGATTTTCGGATGGTCTGTTCTGTTTTAGCAGTAATTTTAAATGCTCCGGATTGATTGTCTTCCGTCAGGTAACCTTTATCTTTCAGGTCGTCGATAAAATTACCGATACCGTAATCGTTATTGGTTAGTTTGTATTGTTTGTCGAGTTCGTTCAGCCAGCTTAACGCCTCTGCTGCGTCTCCCGCCGTATAATTCAGCAGTTCGCTAAATAATTTCAGCAACTCATCAAACCCGCCCTTAGGCACATCGCCCGGCTTATAATCAGAAAAACGAAAACCTCTCATGTGTTTGTATTAACGATTTATCGAAGATAAAAGTTTCGCTTTGTTTTAATTTAAGCGCGGTGTCATATTTGGATGCAAGCGGAAAGTTAAAAGCTGAAAGGCCAAAGCATAATCAAATTAAAAATTCCAACAGTTAATGTAAAACTGCAAACAGTAAATTGCAAACTCATTTGGGCGTTTCACCAAGCTGCGCAAGGGTCGGGCTTTCCAGGGCTACGCTTCGCTTCGGTACCGGTAAAGAACCGGCACTGAACCCTTACAATCCCTAACGCAAATGCCATCGGTACAAATAGAAAGGTGAACTGGAATCTGAAAACTTTCAACTGAAAACTGTCAACTGGAAGCAGAATGTTTATTCGAGCGACATATGATAAATTTTCTTATTATACTCAGGATTTGCCCCAGGCTGTGAAGCTACAAAAGCACCAACCTTACAGGCATTGTCCAAAGTGGTTTCCATCGGATAAGCTTGCAGATAACAGGCAATAAAGGTGGCTAAAAAAGCGTCACCGGCGCCAACTGTATCAGCTACCTGCACTTTATAACCTGCATGTTTGAATAATTTGCCTTCCTTTAATACACAAGCACCCTTATCGCCAAGTGTAAGGCAAATGATTCCGATATCAAACTGAGCTGAAAGCTGTTTTAATAATTGTTCGTCAGTATTGCCTGTTAAACCAAACGATTCTTGTACCCAAACCAGCTCATCTTCATTTATTTTCAGAATATCTGCTTTTGCCAAAAGCGCTCCGATTAATTCTTTCGAATAAAATGGCGCCCGGAGGTTGATATCGAATATTTTCGTCTTGGCATTTTCTAAAAGTGCCAGGATGGCTTCTCTTGATTTTTCTTCCCTGCAGGTTAAGCTGCAATATACTAATGCATCAGCCTGTTTTACAGCTTTGGAGTTATCATCAGTAACTTTGATATCATCCCATGCTACAGGCTTTTTTATGGTGTAAGTAGCCTGATGGTTTTCATCTAGTTGCACCACAACCGTACTGGTGGGTAACTCGGTGTGAATTTGGATCAGATCAGTTGCAAAGTGGTTACCGGTTAGAAAACTAAGAAGTGCTCTGCCGTTTTCGTCATTGCCCACAGCGCTGATAAATTGGCTCTCCATACCTTGCTTGTGCAAATTGAGCGCAACATTCATGCTCGAGCCGCCAGCTTTTTTCCCTTCTGGGAAAACATCCCAGAGTATTTCACCAATTGTAATTACTTTATTTTGCATAGTAGATTTATAGAGCTGTAAATAAAGAATTTTTACCCATGGAACAAAATAATTTGTTTCATATCTTTAATTTTTACGTTAACTTCAATAATCATGAAAAAAATACTTTTAATTGCATTAATTTTTACCTCTCTTGGCGCTTTTGCTCAAAATTCGAAAGATAAGCAGGCCATACTTAATCTTCTTGAAAGGCAGCGTACCGATTGGAACAAAGGCGATGTCGAAGCCTTTATGCAAGGTTATGAAAAATCGGACAGTTTGCTTTTTGTTGGCAAAAGCGGACCGACTTACGGCTGGCAAAAAACATTGGATAATTATAAAAAGGGTTATCCTGATAAATCTGCCATGGGGTTTTTGGTGTTTGGTATCAAAAAGGTCGATTTTTTAAGGCCTGATCTGGCTTTTGTACTCGGCAGCTGGAATGTAAAACGTGAAAAGGATGAACTTAAGGGATATTTTACCTTATTGATTAAAAAAATTAAGGGCGACTGGAAAGTAATTATTGATCATAGTAGCTAAGTACGGAAGAAGTAAGATGTAAAATGGAAGAGGGAGGCCTAGTTGCGTTGGTAATGAAAATTTCCCAGAGGTCGTCATTTCGAGCGGAGTGCAACGAAGTCGAGAAATCTGTCAAGACGAATATCTCCTTTGTAGTCTTCGTTTTTAACGAGAGCTTGCGGGAATAGCATTTTTAATGTTTTAAAATTAATTTTTAAGGCGATACAATCGCCATTCTCGCGCATCCCGATTGCAAATCGGGACGATTTCGTGTTCGTCTAACTTACAATCTATTTAATAACAATTTATCTGCAACTAATTGGCGGATTATATATATATGATCCAATAGTCCTCGTTTGTTGGCGGGGATTCTGGAGATTAGCACTTTCAAATGCGAAAGGGAGTCATTTTAAGGCGATACAATCGCCATTCCATTATAGTCTCCGTTTGTAACGGGGATTCGGGAGATTAGCATTTTCAAATGCGAAAGGGAGTCATTTTTAAGGCGATACAATCGCTATTCTCGAGCATCCCGATTGCAAATCGGGACGATTCTTTATTCACCTAACTTAAAATCCTTGTAATAATAATCTTTATCTGCATCTGTTAGCTGGCGGATTATCCTGCATGGGTTTCCTGCGGCAAAAACGTTATCCGGAATATCTCTGGTAACAATACTTCCAGATCCGATTACTACATTAGACCCTATTTTAACGCCCGGATTAATGACTACATTTCCGCCGATCCAAACACTATTACCAATGGTAATTTCTTGTGCCCATTCGTATTCCTGATCACGTAAATGAGCATGGATTGGATGCCCGGCAGTATATATGGCTACATTTGGTGCAATAAAAACATTGTTGCCAATAGTTACCTTTGCACAATCTAAAATAACGAGGTTAAAATTGGCATAAAAATTATCTCCGATCTCAATATTATAGCCATAATCGCATCTGAAGGGTGGTTCTACATAAAACATCCTTTCGGTTTTGCCGAATAGCCTTTTTAGTAATTCCTTGCGCTGTTTAACGAATTTGGGAGCCAGGTGATTAAACTCATAAACCAGTTCCCGGGCTTTTAATCTTTCTTTTGCCAGTTCGGCATCACCCGCCTGATAAGCTTGGCCACTCAGCATTTTTTGTTTTTCAGTAAGTTTATTGGTCTTCATTGCTAATCTGATTTTTATTCCGCTAAAGTGTTTTCGCAATAATAATAAAAAACGGGACTATCGTTTACCGATGTCCCGTTGTATTTTAATTTTTTTCAATTTTACGGCTTGCCTTTCGCCAAAGCCTTCTCGGCTATTTTAACCGCTCTTCTCTCTCTCCAATGGGCATATTTTTCTTTGAAAGTCATTTTAATCAGACTGTCAATGGCACCATGGGTAAATAAACTCCAAACACTGGCGATTTTACGTGTAATTGATTGATCCCAGGCCCTTAAGCTTAAAGAAAATGAACCATCTACATATTTCATCCAGTGCCACATTCCTGTTGGCATAAATAAGGTATCGCCGTGTTCTAAAAACACTTCATAACCTTCAACACCATTTAGCGCCGGGAATTTCTTAAAATCCGGGTTGGCCACATCGTAATCTTCCAAAGCATAAGTTGCATTTGGCAGGCAATACAACCTGTCTTTCCATTTATAATCGAATAAGATGATGTGCTTTCTGCCGCCAAAGTGTGTGTGGAAAATATGCGGTAAATCGATATCGTAATGCAAAAAGGTTACCGAGTTAGAACCGCCAAAAAACATTGCAGGCATGCTTTCTATAAAGCCACCCATTAAATCTTTGGGGATTTTAACATCATTAATTAAACTGGGCACTTTTTTAAACAGATTAAAAAAGAATATGCGCAGCTCAGTTGGTTCCCGCTTGATCAGGTCAAGGTAATCGCCAAATTTCATGTGTGCCGTTGCCGCATTAATCGGCTTTGACGGATCTGCCTTAGAGTTATCGTAAAGCGGCACCTCGAGTTCTCCACCAATTTCCTTTAAATATTCAGTCGTCCATTTTTCTCTGGCAGGCCAATCTTTTGTTAGGCCTCTGATTACTAACGGACGTTTAGTTTTCAGATAATTTTTCTTAAAATCTTCGGGAGTGATGCTCTCAACGATATCAACAGGTTTTAAAATGAAACTCATGCTTTTAAAAATCGGTTATTTGTGCCGAACAACAAATGTGTAAATTTTATTTTATAAAATTGTTGTTAACAGCTAAATGTGACTAAAATCACGTAATCTAAAATTAGTAAATACTTAACAATTTAATAATTAAGCCTCCACTTTATTTTTGATCATTTCGGCATAGGCAGCGTCCCACAGTTCGATCCTTTTTTGTAGCGCCATTTTTGCGGTTTCTTCGGCTTCTGTCCAAAATGATTCATCTTTTTCACAAAGCTTCTCCATCATACTGAGCGCTAAATGGCTGTGGTGGTCACCATCTACTTCTATATGGCGCTCCAGGTAATATTTAAAGATCGAAACCTGTTCAGGCTGGGTACTATTTAAGTCATTTACCAGGCTAAAAAACATGTTTGGTATTAAATCCTCCCTGCCAAAAGTGAAACTTGCTGCCTGTAAATGGGTTTTTCCACTATTAATGGTTTCGAAAGTTGCATTCACAAAATCCCTTGCACTTGCTGGTGCCCCGGCGATTTCAAAAGCCTCATCGAAGCTTTTCCCGTTTTTCAGTTCTGCCAAAAAGATCTGGATAGGTTTAGTATTTGCATTACATTGTTCCATGGCATCCAGATAGAGTTCAAAGTGGCTTTTTATGTTTCCATCAGCATCTACATCCGATTCTTCTCCCGCAACAATTTCATTGATCAGTTGCCGGGTAACCGGATCACCTACCGGGAACCAGGGTAAGTTTGTGCAGGTTAAATTTATCTGTAAGGCTTTAAGCAGCGACATAAAATCCCAAACTGCAAAAATATGGTGTTCCATAAAAATGCGGAGATCTTCCACCTCATTAATTGCCGAGTATACTTTATGGTTGATAATCTCTTGCCTAAGCGGCTCAATTTCTTTTTGGATTTTTAGAATATTGGAATGCATATGTTGGATAGGTGAATGACTGAATTATTTGAAACTTTAAGATAAATTGATTCAGTCATTATTATTTCGGTAAATTTTTCTCAAGCGCTCTGCCCGCTCTTTTTACTGCAAGATTTTCTTTCCATTGCATGTACTTCTCGCGGTAGTTTGCTTTCATAAAGTCGTCAAATTTACGCTGTAAAGTTAAGTTATACAAGCTTTTTGCTTTCACCATCCAGCTTTTATCCCATGCCCTTAAGCTGATCGAAAATGAGCCGTCCAGGTATTTCATCCAGTGCCAGTAACCTGTAGGCATAAATAAAGTATCGCCATGCTCTAAAAATGCTTCAATACCCTGAACACCTTTTAATGCAGGAAATTTATCAAAATCGGGATTTTCTACATCATAATCTTCCAAAGCATAAGTGGCATATGGAATTTGATACAAACGTTCTTTCCATTTATAATCAAATAAGATTACATGCTTCCTTCCGTTAAAGTGCGTGTGGAAAATGTGTGCTAAATCAATGTCGTAATGCAAAAAGGTTACTGAGCCTTTACCGCCGAAGAACATATTAGGGTAACTATCTAAAAAACCACCCATTAAATCTTTTGGTGCAATGTAATCTTCCAGCAGCTCAGGTGCAAACTTTATCGGATCAAATAAAAAGATGCGTAGATCAGTCGGAGTTTCCTTAATCAGGTCTATGTAATCGCCAAATTTCATTTCGGCAGCGGATGCATTGATAGGTTTGGAAGGATCAGCTTTGGAACTGTCGTAGAGTGGAACAGTTTTATCCCCAACTACTTCTTTCATATATTCCATCGTCCATTTTTGGTAAGCTGGCCATTTTTTGGCCATGTTTTTTATTACCAAAGGCTTGCGTGGTTTAAGATAGTTCAGTTCGAAATCTGATTTGGAAATATCTTCAACTACATCGATAGGAGATAAAAGGAATTTCATGTTAAGAAACTATTAATGGGACAAAATTAAATAGTTAAGAACACTAAGCATGACAAATACAAAAACTTGAAAAAAAACTGACAATTCATCAAAAAAAGTCAGATGGTATAAGGTTGGGTTAAATTATGAATTATAGTTATTTCTGGTGCGTAGATATAAACTGTTTAAAAAACAAAAACGTTCCGACTTTCGACAGAACGTTTTTGCTAATAATAAGGATGTATTTTAATGTTATTTAGGCATTAATACGGTGTCTACTACGTGGATCACACCATTTTTTTGATAAACGTCTGCAATCGTAACTGTACTCATTCCGCCTTTTTCATCTTTTAGCACCAGTTTTTTGCCTTCCATCCAGGCCCAAAGTTTACCACCTTCTACGGTTGTTAATTCTGCTTTGCCACCACCAGCTTTTATTGCTTTTGCAATTGCTTTACTGTCCATTTTGCCTGCAACAACATGGTAAGTTAAAATTTTGGTAAGGGTTGCTTTGTTTTCTGGTTTAACCAGGTTGTCTACGGTTCCGGCAGGAAGTTTATCGAAGGCAGCATTGGTTGGTGCAAAAACTGTAAAAGGACCAGCACCTTTTAATGTTTCTACCAAACCTGCCGCTTTAACTGCTGCCACTAATGTAGTGTGGTCTTTTGAATTTACCGCGTTATCAACAATATCCTTGGTTGCGTACATGGCAGCGCCGCCAACCATTGGATTTTTTTGAGCGTAAACCTGAGTAGTGAATGCCATGGTAATGATGGCAAATGCGGATAAGATTAAATTTTTCATTATTTCTAATTTTAAGTTTCTGTTATTTGATTCCATTTACGACAGCTTACAGATGCTTGGTTTTTAGAAATTGAAAATTATGTATTAAGTTTTTGATTATTAGTGATTTAAAATTTTATTTTTAAATTTTAAAAAGATGTTTTTGGCGATTTAGATGGAAGTATTTTAACGTCTTCATTAATCCGATTAAAAAAATGGAGTCGCCTGATTAGGCCGATTTATGAAAAGATCGGTACTTACAAAACTTGTGATCTGTGAGCTTCTCAAATCGCTGATCACCCTTAAGGCCCGACGCCAAATGCTTATCAATTCACCTTTGCCGTTCTCACTTTTTTTGAAAAAATCTTTGGAAAAAACCGTTTCAATAATACTGCCCTGGTTTCTTTCCCGCCGATATAAACCTCTTCTTTTTTGCTGCTGGCAGCTTGCACAATTTGTTTAGCACAGTCGGCAGGTGTCATGGCGTTTTCATGCGCATCACCCATTATATTAAGTGGGTTGCCATCTCCTGTGAGCGCATTGTAGGTTACATTGGTTTTGATAAAACCTGGACAGATAATCGTGATATCAATATTTTTATCGTAAACCTCCGATCGGAGCGAATCGAAATAGCCATGCAGCGCATGTTTGGATGCCGCATAAGTAGAGCGGAACTTCGTGCCGAATTTCCCAACAAGACTGCTAATTACTACGATCTGGCCACCACCTTTGGCGATCATTGAGGGTAAAACCGCTTTACTAAGCCCTACCGTACCCCCAAAATTGGTATCCATAATTTGCTGTTCAGTATGAAGATTGGTTGCCAGGGCCAGGCTTCGCTGGCTTACACCTCCGCAATTGATCAATAAATCGATCCTGCCAAAAATACGGATGGCATCAGCAGCTTTATTTTCCAGTGAAGCTGTTTCGCTTAAATCGAATGGCAAAACGTGGACATTAAAGGAGTTTTGGCAGTTTCCTTTAACGCGGAATAATTCATCGCGGTTTCTTCCTGAAATGATCAGTTTATCTCCTGTTTTAAAATATTCATATACCAGGGCTTCTCCTATGCCAGATGATGCGCCTGTGATCCATACAATTTTTGACATATTTTTGCTAATTATTGAATGATTGAGTTTTGAATGCGTGAACGTCGTTTTGATCGCTATTCAGTTATTCTTTAATCCAATCGTTCTCAATTTACTCATTCATCTCCTAATATAAATAATTCCGAAGCAATATGATCGGCAAACAATTTTCCGTTCTGACTTAAATAAATATGATCAGCATCAATCACCAGCCAGTCTTTATCCTCAAAATTTTTAAGGTTATATTTTGTCTCTTCTAAAAAATCCTTTCCGAAATCGCTATTTATTTTTTGTAAATCAGTTCCCCACATTGTCCTCAGCGAAGTCATGATATATTCATTAAATCTATCATGCAAACTTAATTCTTCAACCATTTCAGGAAGTTTATTCTGGTTTAAAGCTTCCAGGTAAGAGGCATTATTCGCAGGGTTTATATACCTGTTTTGGCCGTTAAAACCATGTGCAGACGGACCAACGCCAATATAATCTATGCCTTTCCAATAATTGGTATTATGCAGGGCATAATGGCCTGGTTTGGCCAAATTCGAAATTTCGTAATGTTCAAATCCGGCATTTACCAGTTTATCCATCAAAATTACAAACTGCGCAGCACTTTGGTTATCGTTTACGGGCGTTTGTTTTTTGTTTTTTATGGCATGGGCCAAAGCCGTTCTGGGCTCAACAGTGAGTGCGTAGGCAGAAATATGCGGAACTTCAAGTTCAATGGCCTTTTCGATATTGCTCAGCCATTTTTGATCTGTAAGCAAAGGGTAACCATAAATTAAATCGAGGGTTAAGTTTTCAAAACCAGCATCCTGACTTCTTCTGATGCAATTTTCGGCTTCCTGAGCCTGGTGCGCCCTGTTCATCCAGATCAGATCCTCATCATAAAACGACTGGACTCCAACACTAAAGCGGTTAACCGGCAATTGTTTCAGCTCCTTTAATTTCCGGGCCGTTAAATCATCGGGATTGGTTTCGATGGTAATTTCCGCATTTGCATCCACCGAAAAAGTATGGTTAATCGTATCAAAAATTTTTTGCAACGCATTTTCAGATAGGATAGAAGGTGTACCACCGCCTAAATAGATACTCCCAACCTGTCCGTGAATCCGGTCTTTTTTCATTTTTATTTCCTTACAAATGGCTTCTACCATTTCATCGGCATGTTTTAAGGAAGTGCTGAAATGAAAATCGCAATAGTGGCAGGCCTTTTTACAAAAAGGAATATGAATATAGATACCGGACATTGCTGCAAAGATAGCGAAGTTAATTTTTCTTTATTGTCATAATATACAAGCCTCATCAGCATATAATTCCAAATCTAAGTAAAGTAACAGCTTTACTATTCGTTTGGTAATGTTAAGTAATAGCTTTACTGTGCATATTCACCAATCAATTTATTTTCTTTAGGTAAACCCTGATTATTCAACTACTTTTGCATCTTGAAGTTTTGATTTACCGCATGCCAAAATTTATTTTCTTTTTGTTCGCGTTTGTATGGTTTGCTAATTGTTTGGCGGCACAGGAAACTCCTGTTCAAACAGATAGCGTAGCCGTGAAGCAATACCAATATCGAAGATACCGGCCTGATTCGGCAACATTGGCCAGGCAGCGGTATGTTACCGATTCATTAATTCATCATACCTGGGTACTTCCCGATCGTTTAATTAATAAAAACGCGCTTCTGGATACTATTGAAAAGGAATATCTTTCTCCGGAGCTGGATTTGTGGGCATGGCACAAAAAGTACCAACATTTAAAGAAGAAAGCAAATCCTTACCAGTTGGGTACCAAAATCCCGAAGGGAAACGTAGGCTTATTAGGCTTTATTTTTGGTATGCTTATTATCTTTGCCATTTTAAAAAATGCTTTTTCTAAGCAATTATCAGCAATCGTTCAGGCCTTTTTCAGTAACAGGATTTTGAACAATATTAACAAAGAAGATAACCTGTTTAGTTCATGGCCGTTTTTGTTGCTTTTTGTGCAATTTGGTTTCGTTTTTGGAATGTTCTTTTTTCTGGTTGCCCAATGGAATGATATGTATCAAGCTAAAGACGGCTTTAAGTTTTTCTTTAGTATTTCCATCACGATTATTGTTTTTTATGCCCTCAAACTAATCATCTTACGATTTTTAGGTTATCTGTTTAATGTGCAGAAACCAGTGGGGGAATATATTTCAATTTTGTATCTCAGTTACTTCAATGCGTCATTGCTATTCATTCCCCTAGTAGTTGCTTTTGCCCTGTCGCCGCTAAAATACGGTTCGGTTTATATTGTGTTGGCTTTCTTGTTGTTAGGCGTCATTTTTACCTTTCAGCTCCTGAGGGCAGGTGTAACGATACTTTCTAACAATAAGTTTTCTAAAATGCATTTATTTTTGTACTTTTGCGCGCTTGAAATATGTCCCGTCCTCATACTAATTAAAACGATAGGACTGTAGCAGGAAAAGGAAAAATGCAAGAAAAGAACGACTCTAGAATCCGCAAAGTAAAAAGTATTTTGGTTACTTTACCAAAACCTGAAACAGAAAAATCTCCTTATTATGATTTGGCCAAAAAACACAACTTAAAAGTTGATTTTAGGTCTTTTATCCACGTTGAAGGTGTACCCGCAAGAGACTTTAGAAAGGATAAGATTAATCTGGCCGATTTTACGGCTGTGATTTTTACCAGCCGAAATGCAGCAGATCATTTTTTTAGAATCTGCGAGGAAATGCGTTATGAAGTGCCGGCAGAATTAAAATATTTCTGCCTGTCTGAAACCATTGCTTTATATCTGCAGAAATATATCCAGTATCGTAAGCGTAAGATCTTTTTTGGTAAACAAACTGCAGCCGATTTGGCCGAAGTGTTAAAGAAACATGCAAACGAGAAATTTTTATACCCTTGTTCTGATGTGGCAACCGAAGATACCATGAAGTTTTTGGAAAAAAGCGGATACAATTTTACACCGGCGGTTTTATTTAGGACTGTAGTGAGCGATCTATCCGATTTAGCCGAGGTATTCTATGATGTTATCGCATTTTTTAGTCCTTCAAGTATTCAATCTTTATTTAAAAATTTCCCTGATTTTAAACAAAACAATACCCGTATTGCAGCTTTTGGAACCAATACCAGTAAAGCCTGTACGGATATGGATCTGATTGTAGATATTGCCGCGCCAACCCCAGGTGTCCCATCAATGACCATGGCCATTGAGAATTACATCAAAATATCTAATAAATAGCAATAAAAAATATTTTTTCAAGTCAGCACAACAAAAGCATAACTTTCCTGTTAATAAGAGAGTTATGTCTTTTATTGAAAACGCATATCGCCGGATGATCAATTGTTAATCTTTCTTTAACCGGGTTTAGATAATGATTTCATGTAAAATATTTGCTTTTGTAGATAATTTCAGTGATTTTTGATAAAATTGCTCCTAATCGTGCTGTGCACAACCTTGAAAATATGAAGAAAATCTACCTTCTAGCTATTGTAGGGATAACTGTAATGCTAGCAAGCTGTGGCCATGGCGGCCAGGGTGAGCTGGTTGGCGCTTATAACCGAAAATTTAAAAACGATAGAATCCCGTTAGGAATGGTTTATATTCCACCAGGGCATACACCACTGGGGGGATCTGATGAAGATATTACCTTTTCTCAGAACGGACCAAGTAGAATGACCACGATCAGTGCGTTCTTTATGGATCAAACCGAGATTTCAAATGCCGAATATCGCCAGTTTACCAACTGGGTGCGCGATTCTATTGCGATTGTGATGATGGGCAATCCACAACAGTTTATGATTACTCCAAAAGGAAATGCGGCAACGGCTCTTGGCGGAGAGAAATACATCGATTGGAAAAAGGTAGGCCCAAACGGGGTTAATATTTGGCGTAATAAGGGCAGGGGGGCAGCGGCTGCCCAGGCAAGCCAGCTAGACGGTATGTATTATTCAGGCTTAGATGCCCTTCCAGGGAAGAAAGAACTGGATGTTCGCAAATTCGAATATTCATATGCCGAATTAAATATGGAGAAAGCCGCTATTGGCCATAAAGATCCAAACAGCAAACGCCAGGATTATATCGATCGTTACACGGTTGCCATCTATCCTGATACAATGGTTTGGAAAACAGATTATTCCTATTCACAAAACGATCCGATGGTGCGTGGTTATTACAACCATCCTTCCTATGACGACTATCCTGTTGTTGGTGTAAGTTGGGAGCAGGCAAAAGCTTTTGCTCACTGGAGAACCAGATTGTACGATGGTGTTGCGACAGCAAGGAAACTGCCTGCTGGATCAAGATCAGACTACAGGTTGCCGGCTGAAACAGAATTTGAATATGCTGCAAGAGGCGGTAATACCAAAACCAAATATCCTTGGGGAGGACCTTACATCAGGAATACAAAAGGATGTTTACAAGCTAACTTTAAACCCGGCCGCGGCGATTATTCGAGCGATGGTGGAATTTATACGGTAGGCGTCAGATCTTATTTTCCTAACGATTATGGTCTGTACAATATGGCCGGAAACGTATCTGAATGGACTATCACTGCTTATAACAAAGGTGCCAGCCCACTATTACACGATCTAAACCCCAACTTTACTTATGATGCTGGTGCAGGCGACAGCAAATACAAAAAGCGTAAAGTGGTAAAAGGAGGTTCTTGGAAAGATACAGGCTATTTTTTACAAAATGCTGTAGCAACATACGAATATCAGGATACACAGAGGTCATATATTGGTTTCAGATGCGTTTCATCTTACCCGGGTACTGATTTAAGACGTTAAACCTACTAACAACTAAAACTAAAGAAAAACATCAAATTTATGGCAGCAAAAAAACAACCAGGCTGGTTACATGTGGCAATTTCATGGGGAGCAAGTATTGTAATTATCGGAGCATTATTTAAAATCCTACACATCGGCGGGATTTTAGGTAACTACATGATTGGGCTTGGTCTTGGTGTAGAGGCATTTTTATTCTTTTTAACCGGGTTTTTTCCACCAGAACCAGAACCGGCATGGGAAAGAGTTTATCCTGAATTAAAAGCAGATTATAAAGGAGAATTACCAACAGCTTCGGCCAGACCTGTTGCTGCAGTGGCCCCGTCTAATACAGCAGCTTTGGATAAAATGTTATCAGATGCTAAAATTGGTCCGGAGTTAATTGAAAGCTTAGGTACCGGTTTGCGCACGTTTGGCGATAAAGTAGCTGCAATTTCAAATGTTGCAGATGCATCTACAGCAACAAACGAATTAACCGGTAAGATTAAAACCGCATCAGCCGGTTTTGATAACTTGAGTGCATCTTTTGAAAAAGCAACGGCCAATTTAAAAGCAATGGGCGAAAGCAATGTAGATTCTCAGGCATACCACGAACAGGTTAACAATTTAGCTAAGAACTTATCGGCTTTAAATGCAGTTTATGAATTGGAATTACAAGATTCCAGCGCGCATTTAAAATCGATGAATAAATTCTATTCAAACTTATCATTAACCATGCAAAACTTTAACGAATCGATGGAAGATTCGAAACAGTTTAAAGAAGAGGTGAATAAGCTGGCTAAAAACCTGTCATCGCTTAATGCAATTTATGGCAATATGTTATCGGCCATGAACGGTCCGCGTGTATAATTTGTTTAGTTTTTAAATTTTAAAGGAAAGGCTACTCAAACATGGCAGGCGGAAAAGAAACAACAAGGCAGCGGATGATCAATATCATGTATTTGGTATTGTTGGCCATGCTCGCCTTAAACGTATCAGATACCATTTTAGATGCATTCAAAAATATCAACGATAGTTTGGATACTTCTAAAAACAATGTAAATACAAGTATTAATCAGTTGTTTTCTGCCTTCGAGAATTCGAAGTTGAAAGAAGAGCCGGCACGTGCTCAGCCTATTTACGACAAGGCTAAGCAAGCGCAGAAGGCAGCTGACGATTTAAATAATTACATCGAAAGCATTAAAAAAGAATTTACTCAGGCGGGCGACGGGATCGACCCTGAAACGGAAGATCTGGTGAATAGGTCCAATCAGGATATTGCACAGAATATCATGATTAATCAAAAAAAAGCGGATGAATTAAAGAAGAGAATCAATGCCACCAGGGAGAAATTAATCTCTTTATTAGATCCGGCCGATCGTGCGAACGTTTCGTTCTCTCTTGAAGCTAAGGACCCGGTAAGCAAAAAAAAAGGAAATTGGCAGGAAACTTACTTTGGTGAGGGAACGCCACTTACCGCGGCCATGACCATTTTAACCAAACTACAAACAGATACTAAAAATGCTGAGGCAGAAGTAGTGAAGAGATTGTTCGGAAATATGGATAAGGCCCAGGTTAACCTGGATCAGTTTGCGGCGGTTGCAGTAGCACCTACTTCTTACGTAATTCAGGGGCAGCCTTATACTGCCGAAGTATTTTTAACAGCCAGCGATTCGAGGTCGACGCCCGATATTACGGTTAACGGAAATAAATTATCCGTTAAAGATGGTAAAGGAACTTATACCGGTGGTACCGGTAGTGTTGGACAGTTTACCTGGGTAGGTACGATCAGGGTTCGCCAGACTGATGGCCAGGTGAAGGAATACAAAACTCAGCCACAAACTTATCAGGTAGCGAAACCTTCCGCATCTGTTTCTTCAACGAAATTGAATGTAATTTATGCAGGTATTGCTAATCCCTTTACCGTATCAGCGGCAGGCTTTCCATTAGAAAGTGTTCGTGCTTCCATTTCAGGAGGTTCAATGTCTGGTAGTAACGGGAATTACAATGTGAACGTTCCGGGCAGCATGGTAGGCCAGGAAGTATCCATTAATGTATCCGCAAACAATGCAGGCAAAACCGTTAGTCTTGGTTCACAAAAGTTCAGGGTAAAAGCCATTCCGGCACCTGTAGCAAAAGTTGGCGGACGTGCGGGAGGCGATATTGCTTCGGTGCAGTTAAAAAGCGAAACCGAGATTGAAGCAGATCTGGATGATTTTCCTTTTGATGTTAAGTTTAAAATACAACGTTATAAATTAACCATTATCAAACCACGTTCAGATGCAGTTACCATTGCAGGTAGCGGCGGAAGTTTTGCAGGTGCAGTTAAAGGTGCCATGAACTCAATTACGCCTGGTACGAGGGTGTTTTTTGAAGATATTGTTTCTGTAGGGCCGGATGGGCGTCAAAGGATATTGCCTTCATTAGCGTTTAGTGTAAAATAAAAGAAATGAAAAGGATTTTAAGTATTGCCATTTTAGTTTTATTAACCGCGTTTGCTTATGCACAAAAAAAGCCAACGAAGTTAGCACCGAAAAAAGCTGCACCGGTGGCTGCTGCTCCTGCAGCAGATACGGTGAAAGCTCCTGTTAAAACGGCTAAGAAGAAACTCAAAGTGCCACCTAAAGATGGTTTTTATGCCCGCAAGGACATTGACAGTACTGAAATGGTTCCTTTGGCCGATGTAAGGGAAGAGGATGTTTTTTATGCAAAACGGATCTGGAGAGAGATTGATTTACGTGATACGGTTAACTCGGCTTTAAGATCGCCTAAATCAAGATTAATTGATGTTTTGATTGCTGCAATTAAAAAAGATGAACTAACTGCATACTCGCCAATTGATAGTGCCTTAAATGAAGATGATGCTTTTAATAATCCGATGTCTGCAGATTCTGCTGCGAAATCAGCTTTAGGTACAGCGGAGGTTTCGAACAATAAAACCGGAACTGTTACTACAGTTGTTAATGATTTTAACCCGGAGTTATTTTTAAAGTTCAGAATAAAGGAAGACTGGATTTTCGACACAAAACGTTCTATTTTTGAACCACGTATTGTGGGCATCGCACCATTAAAGTACAATGAAGTTTCTAAACAATGGCAGCCTGTATTTTGGGTGTACTATCCTGAAGCTAGAGAAATTTTGACAAAGAAACGTCTGATTAATACCAATAATGATGCTTCATCATTAAGTTTCGATGATTTCTTTATCCGCCGCTTGTTTAGCAGTTATATTGTAAAAGAATCGAATCCTGGTGATAATAAAATCAGAGATATTATCGCAGATCCTAAGGAGCGTTTATATGAATCAGAAAGGATTAAAAAATCTGTTCTGGATTACGAACAAGGTCTTTGGGAATATTAATCTCATAAAAAAAGGCTTCGATTTTCATCGGAGCCTTTTTGTTTACAATGAATCCCTTTCTCTTTGCCGTCATTTCGATCGGAGTCTCTTTGCAATGCATTCATCGGGTATCTATCTGATCACGATAAAGGATACATATGGATTACATGAAATAAAAAAGCGGTAATCCAAATCGATGGATTACCGCTTTAAATTTGACTAATTAGTCTACTGGTTATCAGTAGCTGCTTCTATTACATTTTGAATTGATGTAGGTACATTCGATAAAAGATCATATCCTGTGGCAGATTCAATTGAATTAACCGAGGTGCGGAATGTTTTCCAGTTGGTATTTAAACCATTTGTATTGGGCATATTTACTGCAATTACTCTCGTAGAAGATGTAATCCTGCTTAAATCATTATTTCCGTTTGATAATACCACAATAACTTTCCATGTATTTGAAGGTACATTAATACGACCATTATCAATGGTATAGGTAACGCCTCCATTGCTTCCTGTACCACCAGAACCGTAAGAACCACAAATGATATAAACTTCGTTACCTGCTGTAACCAATGAGCGTGTGTAATTTTCCAGGTCGGCCCAAGGACCCTGGTTATTGTTAGGTGCCTGTGGCATCATGTTGCTCATTAAGAATGTGGACGAGTTAGAAGTTATGGAAGCAGTCCGATCAGCAGATGGGCAGTTATGGCCACGATCGAAACCTGAACCCGAATAGCTGCTGTTCGATACCTCGTACCAACCTGAAGGTAAAGCAGTATCGGCTCTGAAATCATTCTGACGTGAATTTGAACCTAAATCAGACGATCCAATATGCCAGCTGACCCAGTTTGGTGTAGCCCTGCTTCTACTGTAAGAACTTGTATAGTAAGTGTGATCCATCAGGTAATTTTCAGGGGAAGATGTGCTGGCAACAGCATTACTCGGATTACCCAGTAAAAGGTTACTATCATCGCCAGAAGTGGTTGGTGGAGGAGTTGTTCCACCGTCGCCGGTTGAAATACTAAAATCGTCGATATTGATGCGGGCAGTACCTCCACTTATTTTACGGATCTGGAAACGAACATTTCCCGAAATGGATATATTAAATGTTGCGGTAGTTAAAGTTGTTGAGCTGGTGCTAATGGTGCTACCGGTTTGTTGCCAGCTCGAACCGCTATCGGTAGAGTACCAAAGCTGCCAGGTACTATTGGCATCGCTACCATATTTGGCGTGGGCAACCGTTACCACATCGGCTCCAGCGACGTTGAAATTCATGCTCAGTGTGCCCGTGTTACGGATACGTACTGATTGACTGCCATTCTTAGCATCTCCAGCGAGATTTCCAATTAATGCATCTTCAAGGCTCCAGCTTCCGCTACTTAAAGTTACCGACCCAACTGTGTAACTTCCTTTGCCGCCAGATTCGAATGTTTCGGGGAAACCAGCAACTACAGCCTGGGTACCAGCGGTAGCTGCTTTACTGTTTAACTTTTGCTCAAATTGGCTGTTGCCCGGCTGCGTTGGGTTGTCTTTTTTACAGGCAGCAAGGCCAAGGCATAATACGGCCAATAAGCTTAATTTTTTTAATGCTTTCATTTTTTTTAGGATTATTTAAGGATGTAAGGGGTTTTAGGTTTCGATAGCAAAAGTTTCAATCACGATACAGGTACCATCTGGTAAATAACCAGCAATGAGCACAGGAATCCGGCTGGCGCCTTCTACTCTAACCACTGTAATATTGGATAGGTTTTGCTTTAAAAAGGTGTACCAAGTGGCGATTTTGCCTGCATTTTCAACCATTGGTGCATCTGCTTTATCGACTTTTGATATTAAACTATCAAAAAATGCAGCTTGATCGATTTGTTTTAAATCGGAAGGATCAGCATGATATTGGATAGCAATTTTCTGCAATAGCCCTGAAGGTGTAATTTCGCCCCAATCTGCTGCTTTAAAAGGGCTTTCAGACTCAGTAAAATACCATACGCCCAACAAAAGTTTGCTTATGGTAGCCAAAATTTCATTATTCATGTAAATAGGGATGTTTTTACGAGCGTATTAACAGCCCTAAATTAGAGGAAAAGGATTTGAATATTGTGCAATGTAGATTAACAAAATGTTAACATTTTTACAGCTGTACTGTGCTTATTTTAAAGAATTTATACTTCGTTAAAATGGGTAAGTAAGGCAATCACCTGTTTTTTATTGAGTACTGCTGACAGTTCTTTTTCTGTAGCTTCTTTAATCTTTTTAACCGATTTAAAATGCGTTAACAGTTTATCTGCAGTCGTTTTTCCAATACCTTCAATCTGTTCAAGCTCGGTTTTAAGTGTGCCCTGGTCGCGTTTCTTGCGGTGAAAGGTAATACCGAAGCGGTGAGCCTCATCACGCAGTTGCTGTATCACTTTTAAGGTTTCCGATTTTTTGTCCAGGTATAACGGAAAAGAATCGCCCGGATAGAACAATTCTTCTAATCTTTTGGCAATTCCGATAACAGTTACCTTATTCTCGATACCTAATAACTTTAAGCTTTTCACTGCTGATGAAAGCTGTCCTTTACCACCATCAATAATGATGAGCTGAGGTAAAGACTGGTTCTCATCCAACATTCTCCTGTAGCGACGGAAAACGGCCTCTTCCATGGTGGCAAAATCGTTGGGGCCTTCAACCGTTTTCACATTAAAATGGCGGTAATCTTTTTTAGAAGGTTTGGCATCTTTAAAAACCACAATTGCAGAAACCGGATATTTTCCCTGAAAGTTAGAGTTATCAAAACATTCGATGTGTTTCGGAAGCTGCGTTAAGCGTAGATCTTTTTGCATAGTGGTTAAAATCCGATCAGTGCGTAAATCAGGATTCAGTTTTTCGTATTGGTTAAGCTTCTCTTTTTTGAAGAATAGTACATTCTTTTGCGAGAGCTCTAAAAGCTTCTTCTTTTCGCCCAGTTTTGGGACTGTAAATTTTAAACTTTCGTCTTCCAATGAAAGTTCGAAAGGAACAATAATTTCTTTAGAGGTACTATTGAACTTAGTTCTGAACTCTAACATCGCCAGGGTCAAAATCTCGTCATCACTTTCATCCAGTTGCTTTTTAACCTCAATGGTCTGCGTTTGGATAATGGTTCCGTTCATCACTTTCAGGTAATTCACAAACGCATAACGTTCATCTGAAGCAATACTCACTACATCCACATTGGTAATGGCACTGTTTACCACCGTCGATTTGCTCTGGTATTTTTCCAGTACTTCTAATCTCCTTGCGTATTGATGCGCAAGTTCGAAGTTCAGGTTTTCTGATGCTGATTTAATAACCCCTTTAACATCGCGGATAACATTTCCGATTTTACCGTTTAGGATTTCCTTGATCTCACCAATGTTTTTGTCATAGTCCGCTTCAGTCTGATAGTTTTGGCATGGCCCTTTACAGTTACCAATCTGATATTCGAGACAGACTTTAAATTTGCCTTCATCTATGTTTTTTTCCGTTAAAGGTAAATTACAGGTGCGTAAAGGATAAGTTTCTTTAATCAGATCCAGAATGGTATGCATCATGCCTATCGAGCCATAAGGGCCGAAATAGGTAGAGCCGTCTTTGATCACTTTACGAGTCCAGTAAATGCGTGGGAAATTTTCATTTTTTACGATAATCCATGGGTAGGTTTTATCGTCTTTTAAGTTGATATTGAATTTAGGCTGATGCTTTTTGATCAGACTGTTTTCCAATAACCAGGCGTCAATTTCCGTATCAACAATGGTAAAGGTAATTTTACGGATCTTGGATACCAACACCCTGGTTTTGCCATTAAACTGATTCCTGTCGCTATTGAAATATGAACCTACCCGGTTACGAAGGTCTTTCGCTTTACCAATGTACATGAGCTTTCCATCGGCGTCCCAATACTGGTATACGCCGGGTTTATGTGGAATTGCGGTTAATGCTGTTTTATGGTCGAAACTGCTCATAGGAATTAAAAGAGCAAAATTAGGGTAACTTTAATAAAGAATTATATTTGGCATAAAATCGAAATCTTTTTTGTTGTAAGTAAACAATTCAATTTTATTTACAATTGCAGTTGCCCCGATAATTGCATCTGGTATTTGAAGATGATGGCTTAGTCTGAAGTTTTCGATAAGTTCGATAGATTTCTGGGATATGTAGCTGTCAAAATGAATAATGTCATAATACTTAATCTTTTTCTTCATCTGTTCCAGTTCTGCTTTATTTCCCATGCCCTGTAAAAGTTCCATCGTTGTAATCGATGAGAGCAGAATGTTTTTGAAGCCTATTTCCTCCAATACTTCAATGGTTGAGGTATTGCCATTGAAAGCATGTATGAGAATATTGGTATCGCTCAAAATCATAATTATTTTTTACGATCCCATGCTTTATCTCTTATATCTCCTATATTTCTTGGCGAATCCTTCCAAATGCCAAAAAGTTCTTTGGGATTAAGTGTTTTATTACCTTTTAAAATATTAGACTTAATATTGCTCTGTGGAGAAATGATTTTAATATTTTCTAATTTCATAGATTGAAATAAAGAAAGGAGTTTTTTCATTTCATCAAAATCTGATATTTCTAGTGTAACTCTCATATATTTCAATTTTCTATTACAAATTTAATATTTATCTCCTATTTTTTGCCGAAAACTTTAGGTTGGGATGTATTCATTAAAATCCCAACTTCTCGTCCAGTTCACTGGTGCCTTCTTCTTGTTGCTGGTATTGGTTACAATCATAAGTAATCGAAACACCAGACTTTGGTGCTTTGAAATCAGCATGACTGATTTTTAAAGCCGGATTGGCGTACACCCTTTTAATAAATCCTGCAAAAATTGGTAAAGCTGTATTCGCACCCTCACCCTGACTGGTGCTGATAAAGTGGAAAGCCCGGTCTTCACAACCCGTCCAGATACCGGTTACCAGTTGTGGGGTAATGGCCATAAACCAACCATCGGAGTTATTTTGGGTAGTACCTGTTTTCGCTCCGATTGGTGCATTCACTTTATATTTATAGTTCAATCGCGATCCGGTTCCGTTGGTTACCACACCCTTAAGCATCCGTGTCATTACATAAGCCACTTCTTCGCTCATAATGGGCTTTGGTATTTCCTTTTGAGAAAATAATACCACACCGTTTTTATCTTCAATTCTTAATAAATAAATGGGTTTGGTATAAATTCCTTTATTGGCAAAAGCTCCATAAGCACCCACCATGTTATAAACAGAAGAATCGAATGTGCCCAAACAAATCGACGGAAACGCTGGAACATTTGGAATACCCATTTTTGTAGCCAGGGTAGATACAGCCACAGGGCCAACCTGTTTCATTAAATAGGCGGTAACAAAGTTTTGTGAGTAGGCCAGTGCTTTTTGTAAGGTAATACTACCTGGTAGGGGTTTGCCCGAGTTTCTGGGTGTCCACGGCTCACCATAACCTTCAATCGTTACCGGAACGTTGGGTACGGTATAACAAGGCGAATAACCATTTTCTATGGCTACAGCGTAAGTAAATGGTTTTGCTGTTGAACCTACCTGGCGGGTTCCCATCTTAACCTGGTCGTACTTAAAGTGCTCGTAATTAATTCCACCCACCCATGCTTTCACATGTCCGTTGGTCGGGTCCATGGTCATCATGGCATTCCTGAGCAGCATTTTATAATAACGTACCGAGTCGATCGGTTTCATTACCGTATCGATATTACCTTTCCAGGTAAAAATGGTCATTTCTGTTTTGGTGTTGAAATCATCTTTAATTTCTTCATCCGATTTTCCTTCCAGTTTTAAGGCTTTATAACGATCAGAGCGTTTTATTCCCTGTTCAATCTGTAAAGCTTTATCCTTAAACGGGTTTCTGCCCTTCCAACTCGCGATAAACTGCGCCTGTAGCACTTTCATATATTCCTTTTGCGCTTCCTCGGCATATACCTGCATATCATAATTCAAGGTGGTATAAATTTTTAAACCATCACGGTCCAGATCGTATGGCGTACCGTCAGGTTTGGTAATGGATTGCTCCTGGAAAATATTTTTGATATCGTTCTTCAATACCGAACGGAAATACGGTGCAATTCCATCATTAACGGTTGCGGCATTGAAATGCAGGTTCAAAGGTTTTTCCTTTTGCTGATCAAATTCTGACTGGCTTAAGAGATCAGCTTTGACCATGAGGGCCATAACGGTATTTCTACGTTCTCTGGAACGCTCAGGATGGCGGGTGGGCGAATACATGGTAATCCCTTTTTGCATACCCACCAGGGTTGCAGCCTGTGTTAAATTCAACTTATCGGGAGTGGTATTGAAATAAACCCTTGCCGCAGATTTAATCCCATAAGCCTGGTTACCAAAATCTACTGTATTTAAATACATGGTAATAATTTCTTCTTTGGTATAGTTACGCTCCAGTTTAACGGCAACAATCCACTCTTTAAATTTCGTTAATACCAGCGAGAAAAAATTAAGGTTCGATTCGCGTGGGAAAAGATTTTTAGCCAATTGCTGGGTAATGGTACTGGCACCTTGTTTTTTGCCGATCAAATTGTAACCGATAATGGTAAAGGTACGTTTAAAATCTATTCCTGAATGTTCTTTAAAGCGGGTATCTTCTGTTGCAATTAATCCATTGATTACATTTTCAGAAATATCTTTATAAGTAACATTCGATCTGTTTTGCACAAAATAAGTACCTAAAGGACGGCCATCCTCGGCAATAATTTCTGATGCCTGGTTGCTTTTCGGGTGCTCAATGTCCCTGAAAGAGGGTAAAGCACCAAATAGCCCAAATCCAATCATCGAAATGAAAATAGCAAATAGGGCAATTCCTCCAATCAATAATTTCCAGATGAGTAAGCTGTATCTTTTTGTATCCTGTGGGGAAAGGGATTTGTTCATTTTGTGTTTTTATTTTGCAAAACACCGGGATAGGTGATTTTGGATGCAAATTTATTAATTTTTTATAGAATCAAATTTAAGCTTTGGTGTTTATGCCTTTTGCTTTGGTGTTTGAGCTTTGTTCTTTTACTTTCGCTTATTTATAATTTTCGTTTAAAAACTCCAGGTATTCATTAATCCTTGTTCTGTCTGTCAGTTTTTGAAAATTTTCTTTACTGATGATAAAACCTTTATACAGGTTGGCCGGAACTTTCATAATATTCTTTAACTGACCAACAATGCTCGATTCGTAAAGTTTGGCATCCTCTAAATCGATAAAACTGGTAATGTAAATCAACTGATCGTTATCCAACTCTACCAATTTATGTTCCAGATCGTTGTCCGGATAATTTCCGCGGTTAAACTGACCAATGCCGAAGCGTGATGAACTTAAGGTTAAAGTGGCGTCGGCAACGTCTATTACGTAATAATATTCTTCTGATTTGGCCGTACTGAAAATACCAGCAGGTTTAGTTGGATCAACCGGCTTAACCTCAACTGGTTTGGCTACAGGAGTTGGTTCAGTTATTTTTGCTACAGGATTTTCAACCACCAGCGGTTTTTTTGGAACTGAAACTGTGGCGGCCTGGCTCACAAAACGCGGCGTATTTGCGTCAAAATCAACAAGGGCTACAGGGCGCTGTTTAAATTCGTCAAGATTGGCCTCAATATACTTCAAGTGGTCGCGTACCAAAGGCGTAATAATTTTGTCGTTAGGATAGCGATTGGTGATGAGGTTAAATTCGGTGAGTAGCGGATCAACCTTTGCTGTACGTCCAACAGCGATGGCTTTTAAATAGGCATATTGCGGTGCCAGATCATTTTCAGGGAAAGTGATGATATTGTCATCAGCCTGTTTTACCACGGTGGCATAGTCTTTTTTTATATAAGCATCGAAAGTTGAGTTGTAATTGTTAATGGCCATATTTTCCATCTGTGTTTGCTTGGCCGAGTACGATGGATCTAAAATATTCTTCGCAAAGTTTGATTCTGGGAATTTGGTCAGCACCAATTGCTTATACTGCTCAGATTTTACTTCATCAATGCCTTTATAATTGAGATATAAACTATAGTAAATGGCAACTAAATGATTATTTTCCGGATATCGTTTAATCAGTTCCAGATATATTTTATTTGCTTCCTGCTTATCATTCAGTTCTTGTTGGTAGAAACTGGCCATTTCGAAATAGGCATCAATAATTTTTTGATCCGATGATGCCAATAGTGCTGGTGTGGTGGGTAAAGCATCCAAAAACTGTTTTTCCAGCGAGGTTTGATCTGCTGCCGTTTGGTTGGTTTGGCCATTTGCTGGTATAATTTCGGTAGCTACCTTTCCTCCCGCTAAAACCTGATTGGTTTCCTGTGCTGACGACCGGATGCTTTGGCGCCAGTTATCTTCCAGCTGTCTTGTTCCCCACCTTTTTCTAAAATCGGCAAAACCATTACTAATTGCTGCATTATTATTGAAATAGAAAGTATTTCCTGTAATACTGTTTGGCGTATTCAAGCTCCTGTTTGGAAAATCCGGATCATTTAAAAATTGGCTATTCATTACGCCACCTGTATTACTCACTTCAACCTTTGGTGTTAAATAAGCTTTTACTTTAGCCTCCCGCTCCGCAGCCGGAAGTTTGGCAAAAGCCTGAGCAGTATCTTCTTTGGCGATAATGGTATACCGGTCTGTTAAATATTGCAGGTTATCTGCCTTTTTAACAATGTTATGATAATCAGGGAAGTTTTTAGGTAAAATCATCACAGTACTATCGTAGTACAGCTTTGCTTTAACATAGTTGTTAAATTCTTTAAAGTTTAAATCTGCAATTCTTAAGTAAGATAGCGCCTTTTGCGTTTGGTTTCTGGTGCTTTTTAAAACCGACTTATGGTAGTTTTCTTCTGCCTTTAAAAAATTTCCCTCTGCCGAGAAAAGCTCCCCAACCTGATAATAAATCTGATCGGTATAATCAGTATTTTTATCGTCTTTCAATAAAGCTAAAAGTTGCTGTTCCTTATTAAGTTTTTCTCCATTTAATAGTGCTTTTAGTTTAATCCGGTTTAAATTGGCATGGAAATACATCTCAAAAGGTGCATTGCTTTTTTCAACTTTGGTGAAATTGGCATAAGCATCCTGAATATTTTTTTCTTTTTCCTGTAACTGCGCCAATATAAATCGCCAACGGATGCGTAGCTGTTTTTCTGCAGGTAAAGCGATGGCCGATTCTAATAACAAGATGGCTTCTTTATTCCGTTTTTGATAGATTCGTATTTGGGCCGCCGTAGCAAGGGGTTCGGCCAGGTCCTTTTTTAACTCATCAGACGCGCGTAGCATGGTATCAATAATTTTATCGGCCAGTACCATATTGTTAAGTTCCATTTGGCTACGTGCTTTCCAGTTCATAGCCATGATAAATGTCTTCAGGTCGCTATTGTAAGTTTTCGCCGTGTAATCAAAATACTCTGATGCGATAAAATAATTCCCTTTAAGGTAATTTGCCTTGCCCAAAAGCATGTAGGCATCGTCAATATAGTTACTGAAACTTTTATCGTTGATAATGGTTTGTCCTTTGGCAATCACATCATCAAGCTGTTTATTGGCAGCCCCGGGTGTGAGTACTAAATTTATCTGTGGCTCAGGATCAAGGTAAACCGGTAGAATCTTTTCGTAATTATCCGCATAACTTTGCAGCAAACCCGCATTGTATTCGCTTAGTAAAACATTGGCGTTATAGATATAATTGTATTTTGCGGTTAAGTTCTGAAACCTACGGTCAACTGCAGTATCTTTATTTGCAACGCAGCCATAAATAAAAATACTGATGAGAATAATGAAGGGATTTAAGTTTTTGTTAGCGTAATTTTTCAAGTATGATCAATCTCTTAGGTAATGTATAATAAACAATATAGATAGAAAAATATTTTAATTGGTAACAAATTTTAATTATTCAAAGTTAATTTAATTATTGCATTAAAAAATGGAAAATCAGCGAGGAGAAGATACAAAGAAAAAGGTAAATGCAGCAGCAAAGTATTCTGCCATTGGTTTCCAGATGATCGCTACCATAGGCCTGCTTACTTTTATAGGTTATAAAATTGATGAACACCGAAACAGCAAAACCAATTTCATCACTGCAGCTTTTGCCCTGGCCGGTGTAGGGATTGCACTTTATCAGGCGATCAGACAGGTTACCAGGGGTTAGTTGGCAGTTTTTCAGTTTTCAATTTTCAGTTAGCAGGTTTCAATTAAACGATTAACCAATTAAACGGTTAAACAACAAAGCACTTTTGCAATATTTCTTATGTTACTACTTACTTGATACTAAAAACCTTATCTTTGCAAAAAGTTTTATCTGCTAAGAAATTATACATTGACGCTAGCCAAATTTACCAGTATCTATTTTATTTTCGTAGGCTTATTAATAGGCGTTGTTGCCGTGTTACCTTTAGTATTTCCTGATAAGCAGCTTTTGGTGAACAATTTTTGGGTGATGTTCGGTTTTTTGGCTGGTATCACTTATATCGCTTACATGCTGGTTGATATTGGTATAAAACGTGATCCTGAAGTAGGTATTATGGCCATTATGGGATCAATTGCTGTGAAAATGATTTTTTGTATGGCTTTCGTGTTGATTTACAGTATAAAAGCAAAGGGAATTGGGTCTGTGTTTCTGCTTAATTTTTTTTCTTTATATTTATTGTTTACGGTCTTTGAAGTTTACTGTTTGTTACGTAACTTGCGCCACCAAAATTTAAAGTAAAAAACTGCCAATAAATGGATTGTAACCGAGTTTTTGTGTCTAAAGTTAAAAGGCTAACTATTGTTTTTACGCTTTTAATCGCGTTTTTATCTATCAAGATTGATACTTTCGCTCAAGTTGATAGCACTGTTGTACCTGTTGATAGTGCTGTTGCAGAATCTGCTCATGCTGTTTCAGGAGAACATGGATCTGAGGCCAATCATGGTAAAGAAAAATTCGAGCCTACCAAAGTAATTATGGAACACATTGCTGATTCGCACATGTGGCATCTTTGGGGACATACTTCGTTGCCTCTTCCGGTAATTTTATATACGCCTAATGGTTTAGAGGTTTTCTCTTCAGGTAATTTTCACCATGGTGAACACGATTATAATGGTAAATACAATAACTATCGTTTAGAAGAGGATCATGTTAAAGTAGTTGGTGCTGATGGTAAAGTGGATGAGGAAGCAAGTAAAGCTGTTTTAGATTTCTCGATCACTAAAAACGTTGCTGCGATGTTTGTGGCTATTCTGGTTATCCTTATTGTATTTATTTCGGTTGCCGGAGCTTATAAAAAACGTGCCGGTAAAGCACCAAGAGGTCTGCAATCTTTTATTGAGCCTGTTGTTCTTTTTGTAAGAGATGATATTGCTAAGCCCAACATTGGTCATAAATACGCGAAATTTATGCCTTATTTGTTGACTACTTTTTTCTTTATCCTATTTAATAACTTATTCGGTTTGATTCCGATTTTTCCAGGTGGTGCCAACGTTACCGGTAATATTGCCCTAACTTTTGTAATGGCTTTAGGTACTTTGATTATCGTTAACATCAATGGTAACAAATATTATTGGAAACACATTTTCAGACCGGATGTTCCTTTTTGGTTATATCCGATTATGATCCCTGTGGAATTGATCGGTATCATTTCTAAGCCTTTCGCTTTGATGGTGCGTTTGTTTGCAAACATTACAGCTGGTCACATTATCGTATTAAGTTTAATATCCTTAATTTTTATTTTCGAAACACTGGCTATTGCCCCGGTTTCAGTTGCGTTCGTATTGTTTATGGATGTATTGGAATTATTGGTGGCATTTTTACAGGCCTTTATTTTTACCTTATTAACTGCCCTGTTTATTGGCATGGCAGTAGAAGAACATCATTAACAGAAAACTATTTTTTGCAAATTAATATAAATTAAATTAGTTATGGTAGGTTCAATCGCGGCAATCGGTGCCGGTTTAGCAGTAATCGGTGCAGGTATCGGTATCGGTCAAGTAGGTGGTAAAGCAATGGAAGGTATTGCTCGTCAACCGGAAGCTGCATCAAAAATTCAGACTGCAATGATTATCGCTGCTGCCCTTATTGAGGGTGCTGCTTTATTCGGTGTTGTAGTTGCATTATTAGGTAACAATCCTCAATAATTCAATCTGAAAAACTCTGGCAGGGTATTTAACGATTGGTTATTTACCCCGCCTTATTAAAGTATTAAGAATAAAAAATTAGATAAAATGGAATTAGTAACCCCAAGCATAGGTTTGGTTTTTTGGACATCGCTAGCATTCATCTGCTTATTGATCTTACTTAGAAAATTTGCATGGAAACCTATTTTAGGTGCAATTCACGAGCGTGAGCAAAGCATTGATGAGGCTTTAAACAAAGCTGAATTGGCTAAACAGGAGATGGCTCGTTTAACCAGCCAGAATCAGGATTTAATGCAGCAGGCCCGTGCGGAGCGTGATGAGATTTTAAAGGAAGCTAAAACCTTAAAAGATAGCATCTTAAATGAGGCTAAAAAACAGGCTCAGGTTGAAGGTGCTAAATTGATCGAGAAAGCTAAAATCGAGATCGAAAACCAAAAGAAAGCTGCTTTAGCTGAAGTTAAAGACCAGGTTTCTACTTTATCATTAGAAATTGCTGAACGTGTACTACGTACGCAGTTAGATGATAAAACCAAACAGGAAGCTTTAGTGGCTAACTTGTTAAAAGACGTTGAATTAAACTAGTTTGAGAAAATAGATAGGAGATACTAGATTTGAGACATTAGATATGAGAGAGGAGATTACTCTGAATACTCAATCTCACATCTCACATCTCACATCTTCCATCTCACACCTAAAAATATGTCAGAAATTAAAGTTGCAGGCAGATATGCCAAATCATTAATAGACCTAGCCGTTGAAAACAATGCGTTAGAATCAGCTTATAATGATATGGTTTTGTTTGAGAAAGTGGTTGATGAAACCCCTGAACTAGAAGCAATATTAAAAAACCCGATTGTACCTTTAGATAAGAAAACTGGTATTTTAAACGGAATTTTTACGGATAAAGTAAGCAAACTAACCATCTCTTTTTTCAAGGTTGTGGTAAGCAAAGGTCGTTCGGCGATTTTATTTGCAACAGCAAAACAGTTTATACAACAATATAATTTAATTAAAGGTATTGTTACTGCTGATGTAACTACTGCAGCGACTTTAAGTCCTGAGGCCAAAGAGCAGATTATAACAATTGTAAAAAAAGAATTAGGCGCCAACCAGGTTATAGTTAACGAAAAAATTAACGAGAAACTGATTGGTGGTTTTATATTAAAAGTTGGAGATAAGCAATTTGATGCCAGTATTGCCAGCGGTTTAAGTAAACTTAAAAAAGAATTTGCGCAGTAAGCGAATAGCGTTTTGCGTTAAGCGTTGATTCGCAAATGGCCTGAAAATATGGTGAAGCATAGGTGTAGGCGATATAAACGCCAGGCTCCTAACGCTAAGCAAAAAACAAATATTGCGATAAGCGTATGGCACGGAAAACGCCAAGCGCCATGCGCTAAGCACTAAACATTTATAAAAAGATATAAAGTAAAATTATGGTAGAGGTAAGACCAGACGAAGTATCGGCAATTATCAGACAGCAATTGGCGGGCTTCAAATCAGAAACCGAACTGGAAGAAGTTGGTACCGTGTTGCAAGTGGGCGACGGTATTGCCCGTGTTTACGGTTTAACTAAAGTTCAATCGGGAGAGTTGGTTGAATTTGCAAACGGACTTCAGGGGATCGTATTAAACCTTGAAGAAGATAACGTGGGTGTGGTACTTTTAGGTGCTTCTGACGAGATCAAAGAAGGTGATACCATTAAACGTACCAAAAAAATTGCCTCTATTAAAGTTGGTGAAGGTATGCTTGGCCGCGTAGTGAACACTTTAGGTGAGCCTTTAGATGGTAAAGGTCCGATCCTGGGTGAAACTTACGAAATGCCTTTAGAGCGTAAAGCACCAGGGGTAATTTATCGTCAGCCGGTAAACGAGCCTTTACAAACTGGTATTAAAGCAATCGATGCAATGATTCCGATCGGTCGTGGTCAACGTGAGTTGGTTATCGGCGATCGTCAGATTGGTAAAACTGCTGTTTGTATCGATACCATTATAAACCAAAAAGAATTTTACGAAGCAGGCCAGCCTGTGTTCTGTATTTATGTAGCTATCGGTCAGAAAAACTCTACCGTTGCCAACATTGTACGTACACTAGAAGAAAACGGCGCTTTACCATATACCGTTGTTGTGGCTGCTTCGGCTGCAGATCCTGCTCCGATGCAATTCTATGCTCCTTTCGCAGGTGCTGCAATTGGTGAGTTCTTCCGCGATACAGGTAAACCAGCTTTAATTGTTTATGATGATTTATCTAAACAGGCTGTAGCTTACCGTGAGGTATCTCTACTACTTCGTCGTCCACCGGGCCGTGAAGCTTATCCAGGTGACGTTTTCTACTTGCACAGCCGTTTGTTAGAAAGAGCCGCGAAAATCAACGCTAACGATGATATCGCTAAAGCAATGAACGATTTACCAGAGTCGATTAAACATATCGTTAAAGGTGGTGGTTCATTAACGGCTTTACCAATTATCGAAACACAAGCGGGTGACGTTTCTGCCTATATTCCAACCAACGTAATTTCGATTACAGATGGTCAGATCTTCTTGGAGTCGAACTTGTTCAACTCAGGTATCCGTCCGGCAATTAACGTAGGTATCTCGGTATCACGTGTGGGTGGTAATGCGCAGATCAAATCGATGAAAAAAGTAGCAGGTACTTTAAAATTAGACCAGGCTCAATACCGTGAGTTAGAGGCTTTCTCTAAATTCGGTTCTGACTTAGATGCTGCAACTAAATCGGTATTGGATAAAGGTGCACGTAACGTAGAAATGCTGAAACAAGCACAGTTCTCTCCGTTTACTGTTGAGAAACAAGTTGCCATTGTTTACGCTGGTACTAAAAACTTAATGCGTAACGTTCCGGTTAACAAGGTAAAAGAATTTGAAACGGAATTCTTAACCCAATTGGAATTACGTCATCCGGAAACTTTAGCGGCATTAAAAGCTGGTAAATTTGATGATACCATTACTGGTGTATTGGATACCGTAGCAAAAGAGATTTCAAGTAAATATTAATAAGCTAAGTGCAGGGCGCTAAGCGTTAGGCGATGGCCGGACGCTCAACGCCCTTCGCTCCACGCAAAACTAAAGAATGGCTAATTTAAAAGAAGTAAGAAACCGGATTGCATCGGTACAATCAACGCAGCAGATTACCAAGGCTATGAAAATGGTTTCGGCAGCTAAGTTAAAACGTGCCACTAATGCAATTATCGCTTTACGTCCTTATGCAACTAAACTAAAAGAGATTTTAGGTAATCTGTCTGCGAGTTTAGAGGGCTCTTCATCACCTTTTATTCAGGAGCGTGAGCCCAATAAGGTTTTAATTGTTACTGTTTCATCAAACCGTGGTTTGGCTGGAGCTTTTAACATGAACGTAATTAAAGCGGCCAATAATTTAATTGCTGAGAAGTATAGTGAACAGTTGAAAAACGGTAATGTGAGCATTATTTCTATCGGTAAGAAAACACAGGATTTTTACGAGAAGCGCAAGTACAACGTTATCGGTAACAATAACGAAATATTTTCAGATTTAACTTTCGAAAATGTAACCAAAATTACCGATGCCATTATGGCTGGTTTCGTTAAAGGCGAGTTTGATAAAGTAGAGGTGGTGTACAACCGTTTCAGAAACGCAGCTGTACAGTTTATTACTACAGAACAGTTATTGCCTTTGCCAAAAGCTGAACCTGTAACTGAAACAAAAGTAGATAAGAAAACAACTAACGTTGATTATATCTTAGAGCCTTCTCAAGAAGAAATTGTAGAACAATTGATTCCTAAATCTATTAAAATTCAGTTGTACAAAGCGGTATTGGATTCACATGCTTCTGAACATGGTGCACGTATGACATCAATGGATAAGGCAACTGAAAATGCAGGTGAGTTATTAAAAGCTTTAAAACTTTCATACAACCAGGCACGTCAGGCAGCCATTACAACTGAGTTAACCGAGATTGTAAGCGGTGCAGCAGCATTGAACGGATAACAGTACGCAATTGAATAAAGTATAGGCCCATTTCTTAACTGAGATGGGCTTTTTTCTTTTTAATCATTTTTTAATCCAAAATTATTATGTTTTTTATGGATTCAAATCCAAAATTATTATGTTTTTTATGGATTTAAATCCAAAATTATTATATTTTTGTGAAACACTTTTAACTTATGATTGTTAGGAAACAGCTGGCTTATGCGCTTGAAAGGCTTTTTAAAGGTAAGGCCTTTATTGTATATGGACCCAGACAAACCGGCAAAACTACCTTTGTAGAACTGTTATTGACAAAAGTTGATAAAAGAACATTATATCTAAACGGAGACGATGCAGACGTTAGGGAAACTTTGGCCAAACCGAATGCCGCACAAATTCAACAGATGCTCGCTGGCTACGAAGTACTTTTTATTGATGAGGCTCAACGGATCAATGATGTCGGTTTGCTGATCAAAATTATTGTAGATCGTTTTAAGTCTGTTCAGGTGATTGCTACAGGTTCATCAGCATTTGAACTATCGGGTAAAATAAACGAGCCGCTGACCGGTAGAAAGTACGAGATGATGCTTTTGCCTTTTTCGTATGCGGAGCTGGTAAGTGACACAGATTTTATAACTGAAGAACGATCCTTGGAACAACGTTTAATTTATGGTTCTTATCCCGAAATTATTAATGACCCACAAAATGCAGAAGAACATTTAAAGTTACTTGCAGATAGTTACCTGTATAAGGATCTTTTTACTTTAGAAGATGTTAAAAAGCCACTCCTTTTCGAAAAAATTGTAAAAGCTTTAGCGCTGCAGGTAGGCAGTGAAATGAACTTTTCGGAGCTGGCGCAGCTGGTAAAGGCCGATCAGAAAACAGTTGATAAGTACATCAGTCTGCTTGAAAAAGCGTTTGTGGTGTTTAGTTTACCTGCCTTTGCTGGCAATGTACGCAATGAGATTAAAAAAAATAAGAAAATCTATTTTTACGATACGGGTATTGTGAATGCCATTACCCGAAATTTCAATCCCTTAGCCAATAGGAATGACGTTGGCGCACTGTTTGAAAATTATATGATTGCTGAAAGGATGAAGTTTCTGCATCAGAACCAGATCGAGGCTGAATGCTTTTTCTGGCGTACCACGCAACAGCAGGAAATAGATTACGTGGAAAAAACTAGAGAGAAATTTTTGGCTGTTGAATTTAAATGGAGCGAAAGGGGAAAAAATAAAATTCCGCTTACCTTTACACATGCTTACCCTGATGCAGAGACATTATTGGTATCGAAAACCGATAGGGGAAGTTTTTTGAGCATTTAATAATGTATTATAAAAAGAAGCCCATCTCTATTAAGAAATGGGCACTACATTGTTCATAGATAGCTAAGCAGGCTTAAAATATGTTAGAAATACAAGAATTCTGTATTTAATTTCAATCTTAAATAACCATTTTCAATTTTTTTAATGTTACTCCCGTCTCCGTGGTAAACAGAAGCATTAAACTTCGCTTCAAGTAGATATTTACCCGATTTTAGCTTTTGGAGGCTTATTATTTCAAATTTAGAATCTTTCTGTAGTTCTGGGTTAAGCGCAGAATGATAAGCTAAACTGCTATAGCCAAAGGTTTGCAAACCACTATAGCCTCCCTCCAACTCTATTGCAACTCCATCCTGAGCGTTGTCTCGGGTAAAATCAAGTGCAAATTTGCGTTCCCCAGTTGATAATAAATCTAGTTTGTTGTTTGGAACCAGCAATGTGGTATTTTGATTCTTTTCAATTTCATGTTTGTTGTATTTTTTTAGGAATGTGACAGTTATCGAATTTCTATTTTCATTTGATAATTTGAAAAATCGTCCAAACATAAATAGATTTTTGTCTTCAGATATATATTCCACATTTTTAACAACAGAATCTAGTTTTTTATTGGCTTTTCCATTTGAGATACCTCTTGAGGCAATGGTTGTTAAAACAATTTTTTGATCATCGATAGTAAAGGATGCAGAATCATTTAAAAGTTCTAATGGATCTTGCACTGGTTTTTCTATAGGTGGCTTAACTGGTGGCTCGGTAACTGGATCGTTCTTCTTGCAAGCCGCGAAGAAAAATAGGGCAACAGCTAGCCCTAAAAAGCTTTTAGATTTCATAATTGTAGCGATTTTATTTGTGTGTTTCCAAAGCTATCGAAATTCTTTAACTAATGGTTTAATTGATGAAAAATATACCCGGATAATTAGCTGTAGATGTCGGCCGATATGTACTCGCTTGTATTTTTTTCCATTTTTATCTCTTTAAATTCGTGACTGATGGCTATTTTATCTTCAGCTTAATTATTGCCTTTTCATATCTTTGTAACCTAATTTCAGGTTATGAAAAAATACATCCTCCTCATCTTATTCACTGCTCCATTTTTTGTTAAAGCTCAAAACCCGGCAAGGGATTATACCAATGCAGTACTTTGGCAGCAAACTTCAGGTGAATACAGGGCCTTATGTTTCCAGGCTTATAACTTTGCTCGTTTATCATTAAAAGAAGCACTATGGGCGGATACAAGTAAAAAGCCAAACTGTGTGATTGTTGATATTGATGAAACCGTTTTAGACAATTCTGCTTTTCAGGGCCATGAAATTAAAAAGGGACTAAGTTATGTGCCTGCAGACTGGACCGAATGGACCAACCTGGCACAGGCCGATACGGTTCCGGGTGCATTGGCTTTTCTAAAATTTGCTGCATCAAAAAACATTGAAACTTTTTATGTGAGTAACCGCGATGAAAAGGATTATGCAGCTACTTTAAAAAATCTGCAACATTTTGGTTTCCCTTATGCTGATGATGCGCATTTAGTGGTTTCGAAAGGAACTTCAAATAAAGAACCAAGGCGCCAACAGATTAGCGAAACACACCATATTTTATTGTTATGTGGCGACAATTTAAGTGATTTTAGCAACATTTTTTATCGCGAAAATAAAAATACCTTCGATCAGGTAAACGCCAGCCAGAACCTATTTGGGACAAAATATATTATGTTGCCAAACCCAATGTACGGGGATTGGGAAAAGCCTTTGTATCAGGGAGAAAAACTAAGCGATAAGGATAAGGCAAAGCAAAGATTAGAACGATTAAAAAGTTACTAAGTTTTATAAATATTCAGCAATAAGTATTACTTTTGCTGCATCATAAAAATAAACATTATGGAGAACAACGAATTAAAGCACAATACAGAAAGTATGAAAACGGCTAACCAGCCAGGAATTTATAAATTAATGATTTTTGGTGTACTGGTTTGCATAGTGGGTACTTACGCACGTTTCACTTATGATTCGTGGCAAGTGTCTTTAGCATCCTGGATTGTTTTGTTCATAGGTGCAATTATTGCCATTAAAGGTGTATTCAAAATATTAGACGCATAAGCGATCTGCTATCAAAATATAAAGCCGGTTATGTTCATTCATAATCGGCTTTTTTGTTGTTAAATAAAGTAGTGTTCTTTTTTTGAAAAGCAGGTTTCTGTGGCTATCGGTTCCGAAAGTCCTGCCATCCGCTTTACTTCACTGCGTTCGTGCCCGCTCCTGTCAGGTTTAAATTACTTAGGTATACCTTTCTATCCTAAACCGACTGCAGCGGCAGCCCCTGATTCTTTACCGATGAATCGGCACTAAAATAGCATCAGGGCTAAAGCAAAGGGCGGGACTGCTGTAACCCAAGTGCTTCTGCATTTGCTTTCCTAAAAATAACACGTAGTTTCAGGTATCAACAGTAAGGTTATTGAAATACAATCTTCTTTTTTTGAAAAGCAGGTTCCTGTGGGTATCGGTTCCGAAAGCCCTGCCATCCGCTTTACTTCACTGCGTTCGTGCCCGGTCTTGTCAGGTTTAAATTACTTAGGTAAACCTTTCTATCTTAAACCCGACTGCAGCGGCAGCCCCTGATTCTTTACCGATGAATCGGCACTAAAATAGCATCAGGGCTAAAGCAAAAGGCGGGACTGCTATAACCCAACTGCTTCTGCATTTGCTTTCCAAAAAATAACCCATAGTTTCAGGTATCCATAGTTGTGTTGTTGAAAATGCAATCTTCTTTTTTTGAAAAGTAGGTTTTTGTTTCTATCGGTTCCGAAGCCCTGCCATCAGCTTTACTTTACTGCGTTCATGCCCGCTCCTGTCAGGTTTAAATCACTTAGGTAGACCTTTCTATCCTAAACCCGACTGCAGCGGCAGCCCCTGATTTTTCATCAGGGCTAAAGTAAAAGGCGGGACTGCTATAACCCAACTGCTTCTGCATTTGCTTTCCAAAAAATAACGCATAGTTTCAGGCATCAACAGTAAGGTTGCTGAAATTACAATCTTCTTTTGTTGAAAAGCAGGTTCCTGTGGCTATTGGTTCCGAAAGCCCTGCCATCCGCTTTACTTCACTGCGTTCGTGCCCGCTCCTGTCAGGTTTAAATTACTTAGGTAGACCTTTCTATCCTAAACCCGACTGCAGCGGCAGCCCCTGATTTTTCATCAGGGCTAAAGCAAACAAAGGAAAATAGTCTTGTAAATTTGTGATTATTAATCGGTTACTGTTGTATTTTTTTACTTTATGGAAATACAGGTTATGTAACATCGTTATATAAACATTTGTTTTTGGGTTACCTAAAGCAGATTATAGTATTAAATGAAAAAGAGGGTTACAAACCAACCCAAAACACAAAACTTCTGATGGCCATTTGAAGCAAATATTTAAAATGATTATTTATTTAGAACCACACAATCATGAAAAGGAATATTATTGCTATAGCCATAGTTTTGACAATTTTTGGCTGCCAAAAATCGAACGAAAAGTATGCTAGCGCTGACGTTATCGATGCAAATGAATTAAGAGTACCTACAGATAGTATTACGGCTGAAAAAATCATCAAAACTGCAGATATGCGTTTTAGGGTTAAGGATGTCCAGCATACCAAAGAGCAGCTTAGCCAAACCATTAAAGCAGAAGGCGGAACGGTTGCTGAGTTTTCTATAGAAAGCACTATTCAGGAAACTGATAAGATTAAACAATCTACCGATTCGTTAAAAGAAATCACTTCTTATCGCACTCAGGGTTATCTGGTTGCGAAGGTGCCATCTGAGAAGCTGGATGAATTTACAAATACTATTGCAAAAATCGCCGTCTTTGTCGATCATCAGTCGATGAAAATGGATGATCAGAGTATTGCTTATTTGGCCAATAAACTAAAGGCGCAGAATAGAGTAGATGCGATTGAAAAAATCAATAAAGTAGCATCTAAGAAAAGTGCCAACGTAGAATCATCGCTTTACATCAAAGATGATTATGTGGATAAGAGAATCGATAATATGCAGATTGATAACCGGGTTAAATTCAGTACCATTACCCTTAATTTTTATCAGGATAACACGGTAAAAACCATGATTGTGGCGAATGATAACCTGTATGATTACCGTCCGGCATTTATAAACAGGCTTTGGTTAGGAATTGTAAATGGCTGGACAATTTTTAAAGAGATTATTATTGCTGTATCTAACCTTTGGATGTTGATAATAGTAGGTGTTTTAATATTTGTTGTGATAAAACATTTTATCAGAAAGGACAAAATGGCCAGGGAAATGGCCACAAAAAATCTAATTAGAAATAATCAGATTTAAATTTTTTCATGGTTCGTGTCTGCACGAACCATGTTATTGTTTTTCTACCCAGAAAGATTGCTTCACGCTTTACCATAGGCCGCGCTTCGGTTCGCAATGACGATTGAGACGCTATGGTTAACCTTTTAGCTTAGTATTTACTTTTTTTATTCCGGTCACTTTTGTTTTATTATCGCTTACAAAAGATTCCCAGCCCGAATAGGTTTTAGATTTACCCCCTGCGGTAATTTTCTGAAAGGAATGGCAAACAGCAACGGCTAAGCCATCGGTAGCATCTAAAAACTCAGGTGTTTCCTTAAAGTTGAGCAAACGTTGCAGCATGGCCGCTACCTGTTCTTTGGTGGCGTTTCCGCTGCCCGTAATGGATTGTTTGATTTTGCGTGGAGAATATTCGGTTACTGGCACATTTCGGGATAACGCGGCTGCAATGGCAATGCCCTGAGCACGGCCAAGTTTTAACAGCACCTGGATATTTTTACCATAAAATGGAGCTTCTATGGCCAATACATCAGGTTTATATTGCTCCATCAATACTACCGTTTTTTCGAATATTCGCTGAAGCTTGAGAAAAGGATCGTCTAAATGAGTCATTTTAACTACGCCCAAACTGATCAGTTCCGTTTTATTACCCTTCTCCAGAATTACGCCATAACCCATCACCGCAGTGCCCGGATCGATGCCCATAATTACCCGTTCCTTTTTTTCGTTCAACATTACGGCAATATTAAGCATATTTGCAAATAAAAACAGAATCTTGACTGGCGGGCAAAAAAAAATAATATCACTTCTTATCAAAGTTGCAATTGTAATATTTGCCTTTTGGTTTATTTACCATAAACTGGTTGCAAATAAAAATCTTCATGATTTTAGTACCTTATTAGAGGGAATCCCCCAGGCAGAAATGATCACGGTGATCGGAGTAGTGGTACTGCTGATGTTTGTGAACTGGTTTTTAGAAGCTGGCAAATGGAAATACCTGATGAGCCATATTGAGCCCATTGGTTTTTACAGGGCCGTCGAATCTGTTTTTTGTGGGTTAACATTGGCGATTTTTACGCCAAATAGACTAGGCGAATATGGTGGTCGCGTATTTTTTCTTTCTCCCCGGAGAAGAATTGTTGGAATAGTGGCCATGAGCGTAGGGAGCATCGGTCAATTGGTGTTAACCAACGTTTTTGGGGCTATTGCAACCTGCTTTTTCGTATATCGATTTATACCGATTGATCGGGTACTGTTTATCGTTCTGGTTTTCTTTGCTTTAATTTTTTGTCTGTTTTTTCTGGTCTTTTACTTTAATATCCGTTGGTTGAACGGGATTTTATTGTCTTTCAAATTCACCCGGAAATACAAAAAATTTTATAGCATTTTAGCCCGGTACAGAAAAAAAGAACTCTTTAAAATTATAACTTATTGTTTTGCCCGTTACCTGATATTCAGTTCGCAGTACTTTATTCTTTTTGTTTGGCTGGTGCCGGGACTGCAATATGCTGATATTGTAATGATGACCTGTTTGCTATTTTTGGTACAGTCGGCATTACCTTCGCTTGATCTTTTTGACGTAGGCATCAGAAGTGTTACTGCGGTTGAGCTTTTTAAACATGTAACAGATCAGCACGCGGCCGTTATTGCATGTACCGCCAGCATTTGGCTCATTAATATTATAATTCCTGCTATCTTAGGCACTTATTTCGTTTTTAAACTCAATTTTTTTGGAAATCTTAAATCTAACTAGTTTATTTTCTGCTGCGCTAACCTTAATTTATGGTTTTTTGGTGCTCAATTTCATCAGGGGGTGGCATAACCTCACATATTTTAGCCCACAAAAATCTGATCCTCGAACCAAGGTTTCTATTATTGTTGCTGCAAGAGATGAAGAGGAGAATATCAACAAAACGATTGATGATCTGATTGCTCAGGAATATCCAAAAGCTTTAACGGAGATTATTATTATTGATGACCATTCTACTGACAGGACCGCAGAAATTGTGCTGAGTTATGCCGATCGTAATGTAAAACTAATTAAGTTGAATGAGGATCGGGCATTAAATTCTTACAAGAAAAAAGCTATCCAAACCGCTATTGGCACCTGCACTGGAGACTTGATTATTACTACTGACGCAGATTGCCGGATGGGGCCTAATTGGTTGACCACGATTGTAAAGTTGTATGAAGAGAAAAACTATAAAATGATTTCTTCTCCCGTTGCTTATTTTCAGGAGAAGAGTTTTTTTGAGCGGTTACAGTCTTTAGAATTTCTCTATCTTATAGGGTTAGGCGCTTCTACCATTGGAAATAAACAGCCTTCAACTTGTAACGGTGCAAATCTGGCCTATGAAAAAACAACTTTTTATGAAGTCGGGGGCTTTCAGGGGATAGATGATCTGGCATCAGGCGATGATGAGCTATTGCTGCATAAAATTGCAGCTAAATATCCGGATCAGATCGGTTTCCTTAAAAACAGAGAGGCCATTGTGTATACCCATGCAAAAGAAAACCTGGGAGCATTTATCCAGCAACGTAAACGCTGGGCTTCGAAGAGTACCCGTTATAAAAATAAGGCCATTATCGTATTAGGGGTGCTGATTTGGATTTTTAATCTTTCTATTCTTGCAAATTTTATAACCGGACTTTTTATTCCTGGCTTTTTGGTTATTACATTTTATCAATTATTGGTTAAAATGGTTTTAGAAACCCTATTTTTATGGGATGTAACAGGCTTTGCAAAGCGGCGCAGCTTACTCATTTTAATACCTGTTTTAAATGTGCTCCATGTAATTTACATGGTGTATATCGGCATTGCGGGAAATAGTGGAAAATACAAATGGAAAGGCAGAATGGTTAGGTAATGGATAATAGCCCATCAAAAAAAGTTTGGTTAAAGTTTAAGCAGAATAAGCTGGCCTTTGGCGGTCTGATCTTTATCTTACTCTTGATGCTGATGGGCATTTTGGGCTATCTGATTATGCCTGATGATTCTCCAAATGCGAATGTACAAACACTCCAGTTAAACAAAAAGAAGCCAGGCAGTACCTTTACATTCTTAATTACCAGCCGAAATCCAAAAGTAGAGAAGGTTAACCTTTTGGAGCGGATGTTCTATGGGCAAGCACCTGCTTTTAAAGGTATTCCGATCACGTCATATAAAATAGAAGGTGATGCGGTTTATGTGCAGGAGTACATTGGAGATGATGAAAAAGCAAAGGAAACGATATACAAGCTTAAAGATTTATGTCCAAGTTGTGTTTTGCCTTCGAAAATAGGATCGCCAGAAGCAGTTTTTGAAAAAAATAACATCTACACTCGCACCTATATTTTAGGAACTGATATTTATGGCCGCGATTTGTTAAGCCGATTGATTCTGGGCATCCGTGTGTCGTTATCTGTAGGTTTGATGGCGGTGCTGATTTCACTTTTTATTGGGGTAAGTTTAGGTGCCATTGCAGGGTATTTTGGAGGCCGGGTAGATGCCTCCATCAGCTGGTTTATGAATGTGGTTTGGTCGCTGCCATCACTTCTGCTCGTTATTGCCATATCATTTGCTTTAGGGAAAGGATTCTGGCAGATATTTATCGCTGTAGGTTTATCAACCTGGGTAGATGTGGCCAGACTGGTGCGAGGGCAGGTAATGGCTTTAAAAGAAGTAGAATTTGTAGAAGCGGCAAGGGCCCTGGGTTTTAGCACAGCCAGAACCATTATCAAACACATATTGCCCAATATCGCCGGACCTATATTGGTTGTGGCTTCATCTAATTTTGCATCGGCCATATTACTCGAAACCGGATTAAGCTTTTTAGGCTTTGGTGCACAGCCACCTATGCCAAGCTGGGGAAGCATGATTAAAGAACACTATGGCTATATTATTATGGATGCTGCGTACCTCGCCGTTTTACCAGGTTTAGCCATTATGTTTACGGTTTATGCCTTTAACGTACTTGCAATAGGTTTACGTGATGCCTTTGATGTTAAAGGACAAAATGTAACTGTCTAAGGTTCTTCCATAAAAAAAGAGACTTGCTAATAAATATAGAATTGTCATCCCTGAGCTTGTCGAAGCACCCATTTTAAATATTTTACAAGGCGTTTCGACAGGCTCAACGTGACAAATTCAAGTAATTACAATTTATGATACAACCCTTTTCCCTTAAAACGAATTAAGCTGTTGCGGTCAGCTTATTTCCTGAAACAGTAAGCGGATAAACTTTTAAAGCGCTGGTGGTTCCACCGCCAATCGGTTGGGCTAAAACGCTGCCTGACGTGGTATACCTCGAACTGTGTAAACCACATTGAATGTAATTACTGTCCTGAATAAATGTTAATGCACCTCCCTGGTGCGGACAAACCGCTTGTGTAGCCACAAATGAAGTACTGGTATTTCCTGTTGCAGTACGGATAAATAATATGCTGTTTACCGTGACAGAGGCACCAACAGTTAATAATTGCGTGCTCAGGTCAACACTTGCTGTAGTGCCTGAAGCAACACCACCACCATTTGGCTGGTTGGGTTCTGGTGTATCACTTTTTTTTCCGCAAGCAGAAAAGCAAGCTCCGGTACAAACCATGGCAACACCTAGTCCCAATGATTTAATAAATTCGTTACGTTCCATAATTGTTTAGTTTTGTTTAATTTGGTCTATTTTGATTTTTTCTTATCAAATGAAAATCTTCGCGCTATACTGAAGCCCCAGCGGTATTGACCTTTCAGCCACGAAGTATTGGTGTCGGTAATAAATTGCGATTCCTGAATGGCGGTTGCATTGGTGAAATTAAGGTGAAAAATATGTCCACCGGTTTCGAATTCCAATCCGGCACCAAGCGTTTTGTAGTATTTGGTCCCCAATGTGCTTTCAAGATATGCCTCTTTATTTTTATCCCTGAATGGAATGGTGTAATCTGCCACAAAAGCCATACGTTTGGTAATTTTGATACGTCCGCCAACACATAGGGCAAGCATATCGTTCTGGTCGCCAAAAACGGTAAAATTGCGGTGTACATACGATGGCATCACCAGCATTGAAAAGTTTGAGTTAAACTTGCGTGCAATTACCGCCTGCACCACATAAGTCAAGCGGTCTTTAAATCCGTCAAATGCATTTGCAGCCGTAGGATCTGTTGAAGCTTTCGCTGCTGAAACGGTAGTACTCCCGAATAAAGTTACCGCCACAGGTATTTTATCATCAGCGGTTTGCTCCAGCAAGCGGTATTTTAAGTTTCCTTCGTAAAGCTGCGTAACTACACCAGCTCCTTTTGCTCTTGCTAAACCTACGGAAAGTCTATCACTGATCCCGTATTCAAAACCAATGCGGATATCTGTCGATTGATCCAGTCCGAAAAAGTTTTTGGTACCACCTGCACTACCCGCAATATCGCCAAAACGGTGATCTACCCTAAAATCAAGCTCATTTTTATAAATGGTTTCATTGGTTTGTATGTTGATGAGTTTGGGCGCTTTAAAAGTTGCCTTTACATTACTTTTTTCGGTAGGTAGCTCCAATGCTTTCTCAAGCGAATCTTGTGCAGAAGCCAAAGCAGGCAGAAAAATAACGGATAGATATAAAAGAGATTTTAGACGAAATTTCATAAATTTTATTTTTTGGGTTGATAAATGGCGGTTACTTTTACCTGGATAGTTTCTGCAATCTGTTTAAACACGATCGTTGGGATTTTGATATCATGATCGGCCAGTTTTACATTAAATGCAGAAGTAGCTTTCACCTCGTCGGCGGTAATGACGATTAATCCTTTTGTGGTATATGCTTTGGTTACACCATGGAGCTGCAGGTTACCCTTAACCGTTACCGGATAAGTGCCAGGTTTTGAAAAATCGATCTGTTCTACAATTTTTCCTTTGAAATCAGAAGTCGGATACTTATCACTTTCTATATAATTTTCATTAAAATGCTCCTGCATGAGTTTTTTCTTGAACTGAAAAGAAGTATTGTTAATTTTAAAAATGATATCGCTGGTTTGGGTATTAAGGGCCGAAGCGCCTGTTTTGCTCTGGGCATCAATATCTTCTACAGGTGTTGAAGAAAAAAACGAAGAATTAACGCTTTTACTTACCAGAATCTGCGCCTTTGTACCTGTACATAATACCAGGGCTATTAATGTGAAAAATAATTTTTGCATCTGTAATATGTTTAATTGCTAATAAAAACCGGAGTTATTTCGATGAATTATTCTGGCATACCCTTATCAACCCAGGCTTGTAATAATGCTCTTTCACTGGCGGTTATTGATCCACCTTTTGGCATTGTTTTGGTAACCAGAACAGCATTCGCTACGCGCGCATCATTTTTAATGGAGGCTATGCCGTTGAATAACCAAACTGATGCAATTGCCCCGTTTGAACCATGGCAGCTACTACATTTGGTTTGAAAAAGTGCGCCTGCAAAATTACTATAGGTTACATTGGCTGTCGTTACCGGGGTTGGATCCGTTGGTGTTGCTGGTTTTAATTCTTCCGCTTGTTTTTTAGAACAGGCAAAAAGAAGGGCCGTAATTGCGGCTAACGAAAAGATTACATTTTGTTTTTTCATAGTTAATCGATTAGTAAAACTAGTGATGGATTCATTTTTCTATATCCTGATGTTTGATTTTGGTACAGTTGAAATATTAACCGTTACGTGGCTTTATCCAGAATGGTTGCCCGTAATAAAAAAATAAAAAAAGCCGTTCTGATTTTACATCAGAACGGCTTTCAGGATAATATTTAATTAAAAGCTTATCTCCAGGCCTTATACTGGTTAATTAAGCCATTGGTAGAACTATCGTGACTCGAAACTTCTTCGTTGCCCGCCAGTTCTGGAAGAATCTTTTTGGCCAGTTGTTTACCCAGTTCCACTCCCCATTGATCGAAACTAAAAATGTTCCATATAATACCCTGAACAAATATTTTATGTTCGTAAATGGCTACTAAACTCCCTAATGTATAAGGAGTTATTTTCTTTAATAATACGGAGTTTGTCGGACGGTTTCCTTCGAAAACCTTAAATGGTGCGATTTTTTCAATTTCTGCATCAGATTTACCTTCTTTCTTTAACTCGGCAGTTACTTCTTCTGCGGTCTTGCCGTTCATTAGCGCTTCAGTTTGTGCAAAGAAATTCGATAATAAGATAGGGTGATGATCGCCCAGTGGATTTAAACTTTGTGCCGGTGCAATAAAGTCAGCAGGAATAATCCGGGTGCCTTGGTGAATTAATTGATAAAAAGCATGTTGGCCATTTGTCCCTGGCTCCCCCCAGATAATCGGTCCGGTTTCATAATCAACGTCATTACCGTTTCTATCCACATGTTTACCATTACTTTCCATATCGCCTTGTTGAAAATATGCCGCAAAACGGTGCATGTATTGGTCGTAAGGCAAGATCACCTGCGTTTCTGCATTATAGAAATTAATGTACCAAACGCCTAGTAAACCTAATATTACAGGAAGATTACTTTCAAATTCTGTAGTTTTAAAGTGGTTGTCAATAGCATGGGCACCAGCTAGTAGTTGCTTAAAATTGTCGAAACCTATACTTAACGAGATAGACAAGCCAATAGCGCTCCATAATGAGTAGCGACCGCCCACCCAATCCCAAAATTCGAACATGTTTTCGGTATCGATACCAAAATCAGAAACGTCTTTAGTATTGGTAGATAATGCGGCGAAGTGTTTGGCAATATCGTTTTCTTTACCACCGTTTTCTAAAAACCAGGTACGGGCAGAGTGCGCGTTCGTCATGGTTTCCTGTGTGGTAAAAGTTTTTGATGCTACCAGGAATAAAGTGGTTTCAGCATTCACGTTGGCCAAAGTTTCAGCAATGTGCGTACCGTCGATATTCGAAACGAAGTGAATATTTAAATGGTTTTTATAGTGTTTTAAAGCTTCGGTAACCATTACTGGACCTAAGTCTGATCCACCAATACCTATATTTACCACATCAGTAATGGCTTTACCGGTATAACCTTTCCATTCACCGCTGATGATACTGTTGCTAAACTTCTCCATTTTAGCCAGTACAGCATTTACTTCGGGCATCACATCCTTTCCGTCAACTAAAATCGGGGTATTGCTCAAATTACGTAAAGCGATATGAAGTACTGAACGGTCTTCGGTTTCGTTGATCTTGTCTCCGTTGTACATCGACTTTATGGCCTCATCTAATTTACACTCACGTGCCAACTGAATCAGGAGGGCTAATGTTTCATCGCTGATGCGGTTTTTGCTATAATCCAGAAGGATATCTTCAAAAAAAACAGAGAACTTACTGAAACGATCTGCATCTTCTGCAAAAAGATCTTTAATGCTCTTTTGATTAATATCTATAAAATGGTCGGCTAAATACTTGTAGGCCTCAGTTTCTGTAAAATTTATTTTAGGTAACATAATCTTTGTTTTTTGTAAAAGTAATAAAGCAAAAATTTAAAATGATCTTTTTAATGTGTTAAATCATTAAGAATTTTTTAATTTATGGTAAGTCCTTCAACAGGCTCAAGGATGACCTTCCAATATTTGATATTGCTTCTCAATATTTTCCAGCTACCTGACTTATGTTTCAATTCTATCTCTCCATAAAATTGTTTAGCTTAGAACACCTAAACTAAACTACCATTTTATGAAGAAGATATACCTGATCGGTTTTTCATTTCTGGCATTAAATGCTTTCGCTCAAAAATCAGATTTAAGGCCATTAGTCTCGAAGAAAGCAGATGCCATAGAACAAAAAGTAATTACCTGGAGACGTGATTTTCACCAACATCCCGAATTGGGAAATACTGAAGTAAGAACAGCTGGTATTATTGCGAAACATTTAGAATCTTTAGGTATACAAGTGAAAACAGGTATTGCAAAAACCGGAGTAGTTGGCATATTAAAAGGAGGTAAGCCCGGACCTGTTGTTGCACTTCGGGCTGATATGGATGGGTTGCCCGTTACCGAGCGGGTTGATGTTCCTTTTGCCTCTAAAGTGAAAACACAATATAACGGTCAGGAAGTTGGGGTAATGCACGCCTGTGGACACGATAGTCATGTGGCTATTTTAATGGGCGTAGCAGAAGTGTTGGCCGCGATACAAAAAGATATCCCAGGTACGGTTAAATTTATTTTTCAGCCTGCGGAAGAAGGAGTGCCCGAGGGAGAGGAAGGCGGAGCAGCCTTAATGATCAAAGAAGGCGTACTCGAAAATCCTAAAGTGGATGTCATTTTCGGTCTGCATATCAATTCACAAACTGAGGTTGGCGATATAACTTACCGTCCTGGTGGTACCATGGCCGCTGTAAACGACATGAAGATTACGGTTACCGGCAGGCAGGCGCATGGCGCATATCCATGGAGCAGTATTGATCCTGTGGTGGTTTCTGCCCAGATTATCAATAACCTGCAAACCATTGTTAGCCGTAATTTAAATGTAACCGAGAATCCAGGGGTAGTTACCATTGGTGCCATTAACGGTGGTGTTCGGTCGAATATTATACCTGAAAAAGTAGAAATGCTGGGTACCGTTCGCAATTTCAGCAAAGAAGATGAAGCCATGTTTATTGAACGGATCAAAACCATCGCTACCAAAACTGCAGAGGCAGGGGGCGCAACCGCGGTAGTAAAAATTCCATACAGCAACCATTACCCGGTTACTTTCAATAATATTGCGCTTACCGAAAAAATGCTGCCCAGTATGCAGTTAACGGCAGGGAAAGAACATGTAAAATTAAAACCGCCAGTTACCGGCGCAGAAGATTTCTCTTTCTTTCAGGAAAAAGTACCAGGCCTATTTGTTTTTTTAGGTGGTATGCCTAAAGGTAAAGATCCTTTAAAGGCGCCTTCACATCATACCCCTGATTTTTACCTTGATGAAAGTGGTTTCGTATTAGGCGTTAAATTACTTTCCAATCTTACGCTGGATTATATGACCATGAAGAGATAAGCGTTAGTTCATTTGTTAGATGCATAATTGATCAGGGAAAATCAACTAGTCCGTTAGCTGTCGGCGGATAGTTTTAATTGAAATCGCTTTCCGCCATGCGCTATGCTCAAAGCGATTTCCTATATTTGTTTCATGACGAAAGAACAGATTCAGGATTTAAGAGACAGAGTAACGTCTCTGAGGAGGTATCTTTGACGTTGATGAGCTACTTTACGCCATTCGCGAAGAAGAAAAATTAACCATGGCGCCCGATTTCTGGGACGATCCGAAAAAAGCAGAAAAAATTCTGGCAGAAATTAGTTCAAAGAAAAAGTGGACTGATGGTTTTAACCAAACCGATAACGCGGTTGAGGATGCAGCTGTGATGTTCGATTTTTTTCAATCCGGAGATGCTTCGGAAGCTGAAATGAAAGAGCAGTACGAAATCGGTAAACAAGCTGTAGAAGATCTGGAGCTTAAAAACATGCTGCGTAGTAAAGAAGACCAGCTTTCGGCCGTCATGCAGATTACCGCCGGTGCCGGTGGTACCGAGAGTTGCGATTGGGCTTATATGCTGATGCGTATGTATTTGATGTGGGGTGAAAAAAATGGCTACAAAATTACTGAACAGGATAGCCAGGAGGGGGAAATTGCAGGTATTAAATCGATAACCCTCCAGTTTGATGGCGATTTTTCTTACGGCTACCTCAAAGGTGAAAATGGCGTTCACCGTTTGGTTAGGATATCACCATTTGATTCAAATGCCCGCCGGCATACTTCTTTTGCCTCCGTATATGTTTATCCTTTGGTTGATGATACCATTCAGATTGATATTAATCCTGCCGATATTGAATTTGAAACATTCAGGGCTGGTGGTGCCGGTGGACAAAATGTAAATAAAGTTGAAACGGCAGTACGTTTATATCACAAACCATCTGGCATTATCATCAAAAACCAGGAGTCGCGGTCGCAGTTGCAGAATAAAGAAAATGCTATTCGTTTGCTTAAATCTCAGTTATTTGAAATAGAAGAAAGAAAGCGCAACGAAGCCATTGCTGCAGTAGAAGGATCGAAGAAAAAGATAGAGTGGGGCTCGCAGATCAGGAGTTATGTGCTGGATGACCGACGCGTGAAAGACCATCGTACCAATTACCAAACCTCTAATCCTGATGCCGTGTTAAACGGTGATATTAACGACTTTTTAAAGGCATATTTAATGGAGTTTTAAATTGAACGTTCCGCTCTATTAAATGTAAATTTTGTATATTTGATTGAATGAGGATTTATTAATTCAACCTTTATGGATACATTGATCATAGAACTAACCAACCAAAAAGCTTATAAACTTTTGAAGGAGCTGGAAGAATTGCATCTTATCCGGGTGATTAAAAAAAATGTTAAAATTTCTGAACTTCGTAATCAAATTAAAAATCAGATGAATGCTGAAACCATTGATGCACAATTAAATGATTTGCGTGGAGAATGGCAGAGAGATATTTGATTGATACTTCGGCTGTAATAAAATATTTAAATGGAACCTTCTCTCCAAAAGGTTTGAAATATATGGATGATATTGTGGATGTAGAATCTGTTATATCGTTTATTTCAGAAATAGAATTACAAGTGTGGAGGCCAACAAATCCTGATGATATTTTTGTGTATCAAAAATTTGTATCAATTTCCATTGTTTTAGGTTTACAGGATGGAATTATTGCTGAAACAATTAGAGTTAGAAAGACTTACAACTTAAAGCTACCTGACGCATTAATAGCTGCAACTTGTTTAGTAAATAACCTTACGCTGATAGCAGATAATGATAGAGACTTTGCTAAAGTTAAATCTTTAAAATGTATTAATCCGAGTATTTTATAGTTATGAATAAACTTTTTTTAATAATAATGTTTCTTTTTTTCATAACAGCAAATGCACAACAAATTGTGCCACTATACCAAGGCGACATTCCAGGTGCAAAACCTACTCCGGCAACCTACGTGGAGCATACCGAAGTTCGTAACAATGGTACGCTAATCATTACCAAAGTATCGGTACCAACGATGACAGTTTTTGTTGCGCCAAAGGAAATTGCCAACGGAACGGCAGTAATTATTTGCCCTGGCGGTGGTTATAGTGGTTTAGCATTTAGCCATGAAGGAACAGATGTAGCTAAACGCTTCAATGCCATTGGCGTTACTGCATTTGTATTAAAATACCGTTTGCCGAGCGATGAAATTATGGTTGATAAAACCTATGGTCCGCTGCAGGATGCACAGCAGGCCATTTATCTGGTTCGAAAAAATGCAAAACAATATGGAATTAAGGCCAATAAGATTGGAATTATGGGTTTTTCTGCCGGTGGGCATTTTGCCTCAACTTTAGTGGCGCATTATAAAGATCTTAAAATTTCTAATCCTGAAAAGATTAATCTGAGACCAAACTTTGCCGCATTAATTTATCCTGTAATCAGTTTCGAAGAATCGGTACATACCGGCACCATGAAGAATTTATTGGGTTCAAATCCTGCCGATAGTTTAAAACGTTATTTCTCGGCCAATGAAAATATAACTAAAAAAACACCTCCTGTTTTTTTTGTACATGCTAAAGATGATAAAACTGTTCCTTACGAAAACAGTATACTGATGAATGAGGCATTAAAGCAACACGATATTGATACCGATATTTATTTATACGAAAACGGTGGGCATGGATTTGGTTTGATTAATAAAACTTCTGATGTGGATTGGTTTGACTTGTTGATCAGCTGGTTAAAAAAGGAGAAGTTTTAATATCTTTGCAGATATTTTAACCTCTTAACCGGAATTTTAATGCAAAAAACAATCAAGTATGTAATGGTGGCCCTGGTTGCTATTATTGCTGTGGCAGGCTGTAAAAAAGAAATTAATTGGAATGCCAGGCTTAATCCTAACGGGAATGGCTGTCAGCTGGCGAGTTTAAAGGCTGATATCGATTTATTGGGAAGCTATACGATTACCTTTAAGTATGATGCTCAAGGTCGTGTTTCAAAGCTAAACAGTGGAGCTGAGACCAATACCTATGTTTATGCCGCAAATAAAATTACGGCTACTGATGAAACTGGCCGCTTAGCAGAAATTGTGCTTGAGAATGGCCGGGCAATTTCCAGCGGTGCTGAAGGTATCGTTACAGTAGGTGGTATTTCTTATGCTTATTCCCGAAAATATACCTACAATGCTGAAGGATATTTAATTCAGGTAAAGAATTATTTGAATAACGAATTAAGCACAACTGATAACCTGACCTATGCAAATGGTAATCTGGTAAGTGCAGTTTCACTGGCAGCGCATGGAGGTTATAAGGAAACTACAACCTACAGTTACTCGAATGAAATTGCAATGAACGTGTACGAAATCTCCGATCCTCTTTCTTATCATGTTGATTATTTTCCCGGAGGATATTTTGGCAGGCAATCTAAAAATGTATTGATTAAAAGCGTTTCTAAAACTGTAGATCAGGATGGTAGCCCTTTTAGCAATGAAACCATGGCCTATACTTATCAATATGATGCCAAAGGAAATGCCACCTCTTTAAATTACGTCAATACTTCTACGTTTTATCCGTCAGGTGGACCTGCTGAAACCGAAAGCTACGCCGGAAAATTCCTATTGACATACAACTGCAGATAGCTTTAACTTGAATAAGAGCCTGATCATGATTTTTGGTCAGGTTTTTTTGAATAAAATGTTTTTTGATTCTTCAAGCCAAAATATGTAAATCCCATTTTACCACTCTATTTTTACGATTTCGCCCCTTATTTTTTAGAAATGATGTGTATATATTTGATTACATCGATGTGATTTTATTGTAGTACAATATAGATGATCTAATAAGACTAAACCTGTAAATTGCAAATGGGCTTAATTTTTAGCTGTACATGCATTAGTATTTCAGGTTTTTTAAGGTTAGGCATGTATAGACTTAAATAATTAACCAAATATTTACCTAATTAAAAAAAATGAGAACAGAAACAATGAAACGGTGGCTGCTATTGGTATGCCTGTTTACCAGCCTCTTATCTTGTAAAAAAGATCAAACTAAAATTAAATCTGAAAATGGTCAGGTTAAGGCCTGGGAGACGTTAATTGACGGTAACTCTTTTGCAAGTTATGCTAATTTTGAGGCGCAATGGAATTACAATTATCCATGGGGTACCGATCATAATGGCTCGGCACGTATGGTAGGGAGCTCTTCTAACCATAATCAAATCTCCTTAAGCGGCGGTGTATTAACTATTAAGGCTACCCGTTTGGCTTCATCGCCCGGAAACAGTACCGCTAATGGATTTACCAATGTGGCCATTTGGTATAACTCTGGTGCTTGCCATGCCAAGCAGCAGGTGGTCATTAACGATCAGTTCCCGAGTTATACCATCTCAGGAGATTTTGCCGTGCCAACAAGTAAAGGTACCTGGCCTGCCTTCTGGATTACAGGTGTTAATTCCTGGCCTCCGGAAAGCGATATTATGGAATTTAAAGGCAACAGCACCAATTGGCAAAACACTTATGATGGTGGTTGGGAAAATAAACTTACAACAGTTTCCAATGCAGGTTCTTACCATAATTACAAATGCTGGTATAACAAAGTAAGTGCAACTGATGTAGATTGCCATTATTATATCGATAATGTTTGGGTAGCCAAACATACCATGAGCAATTCGGTAAATAAACCGATGTGGTTAATCATCAATATGCAGATGGAAGGCGACAGCGGCTCTCCTGGTCCATCTGGCAATACAATTTATACTGGTCGAAACATTTATCTGGGCAGAGAACGGGCGTTTTAGTCAATTAAACAACAACTAATTTGGAGGCAGCTGTAAAGCTGCCTCCGTTGTAGCATATCATATATGAACAGATATTCGACCATGTTTGCCGTTGTATTACTCTGCGTTTTATTTGTGCAGTGCAAAAAAGATGGAATAACAGCCCCGGTAAATAGTCTTGCCTCATTGGTGAATAAAATTAATCTGGTAAGACAGCGCGGATGCAATTGTGGTGTTGAATATATGCCTCCGGTGGCTGATTTATCGGTGAATAATCAGCTGCAAAATGCGGCAATCATACATGCAACAGATATGGCTGAGCAAAACTATTTTGATCATTTGTCTCCAGATGGCGGTACTCCGGCCGAACGAGCAACAAGCGCAGGTTACAAAGGCGATTTTAGGGCAGAAAACTTAGCCAAAGGATATCCGGATGCGGATCAGGTTATTAATGCATGGAAAAATAGTGTAAGCCATTGTAAAGCCATGATGGATGCCAAAAGTAAAGAGGTAGGGGTAGGAACGGCAAAAAATTATTGGGTAGTAAATTTCGGGAGTCCTAAATAATCTTTTATCGTCTGGTCAATTACATCTAACAGGCCATTATTATATTTATCGTCAGTTAACTCCCAAAACATGATGCCATTTAATTTCTGATCAATTGCATATTTGGTTTTTAATGAAACTGATTTAGGGTCATCAAAAGTAGCAAAATACCGGGTTTGTGGATTATAATAATAGGGCGCTTCGGCAGTCCCGTCCCAAAAATACGTATAGCCATTTTCGGTTGAAAATTGCTTGCCAAAATCTTTAAAAGAGACGCCTTTTAAAAACTTGGTTGGCTGATATAATCCATGGTCGGCATCTGTAGTGTTTTCAAAAATACGGGCATAAAATGCTGCGCCTAAAGCAATTTTCCGTGCAGGTACACCTAAACCAATTAAAGCTTTTACAGCATAATCTCCGGATAGTGTTTGTTGCGGAGTAGAATATAAAGGAGCATGGTGACCACTTTGTGTTGCATATCCACTTACCAGGTCGTAACTCATTACATTAACGCGGTTTACCAGTGGCATTACCCGGTCCCATTCGAAGCAAGAATCAATGCAGTTTTGAGTGCCACCCGCCGCGAAACTGATCTCTGCTTTTTTACCGAGTTTATTTCTCAGTTCTTTAACCAATAAAGTAAAGTTATGCTTGTCAGCTGGCATATACCGATGCCCGGGATAACCCAACACTGCCGGATATTCCCAATCAAGGTCTATCCCATCCGCCTTAAAGAAATCTAAAAGCGCTTTGGTTGTTTTGGCAAAAGTCTTTCGTCCTTTATTTCTGGCAAATACTTCCGAACAAGTAGCGCACCCACTCCAGCCACCCATGGCAATCATTACCTTTAAATCGGGGTTCCGTTTTTTCAGCTCCACCATTTTCGAAATCAAAGCCGAATCTTTGGCTGCCCTGATGTTCAAACTATCGCCCTTTAAGTGTCCGAAACTATAGATCAGGTGGCTGATCTTTTCAATCGGAAAACTATCTATAACTGAACCCTGGCCTGTATAGTAAGCAATAACATTTGGCTTAACTGTTTTTTGTGCCTGTAAATTGCCCGCGAAAAGTGAGAAGGCTGTTAAAAGACAGATTAAGGATAGATTTCCGATATTTTTAAACACAGGTGGCGGTATTTACGGACTATTTTTCTGCTAAAATGTCTTGAAGTTCGTTTAATTCGGCTACTTTTTCAGTGGCTCCGGCATTTTCATAAGCCGAAATCAGGTTTCTGATTACCCGGCGGATAATATCAGTATTGCTGCACGGTTTATAATATTCGGGCAAAGCTTCTAAGTTAAGCTGACGCAAAAACTGATCTACATCGTGTTTGCCAAAAATGTTGCCCCGATTAAAAGCATTGATGTAAAAGAGTACACCATACTCGGTACCCTCTTGCTTACTGTCATCAATATAACCCAAAATAAAGTGCTGCGGCAAATTGATCCCGTACACGGGCAGGTCTAGCTTTTGGGCCAGGGTAGAATAAATAATGGCTAGAGAGATCTGGTTGCCTTTTTTGCTTTCTAAAACCTGGTTTAAGTAGGAGTTTTGCGGATCATGGTGGTTTTTGGTATTGCCACTAAAGCCATATTGCTGGTATAAAACGTGGTTGATTAGTTTTACTTTTTCAACCGAACTCATTTCGTATTGCAGGCCCAGCCAGATATCCCTTTTAATCTCTTCAATCTGATTAATTACCTTTTGTTCGTCTAAGTCAGGATATTGGTAGCGGTTTATGATCAAAGCGCCCTGCAATAAATCAAAAGCACCACTTAAATACCAAAGGTTTAGATCTTCTTTAACCGTTTTGAACTGGATTTGATGAACAATGTTTTCAATGCGTTCCTGCATCAGTCCATCGAAGGATTGTTCCCATGCATTTTCTAAGTAATGAATAACTTCGCCACCATATTCAAGCAGCTTTTTCTCCACATGTTGATACACTTCCTCGTCGGGATCGTCCAATAATTTAACTAAAGCACTTATCTCTGCGATATTTTCCATAAAACATACATACGTTTGCGGTGTTTAATTACTTTTGCAATATTATGTTATTTCAATTTATTAAAGATTACCTTAAACACCGTTTAACAGCTAAGAGCCGGCACGGAACGCATTCGCCATTTGTGTATAAGCTCGCTGATGAGGTAATTTACGATTTTAACGATAAATCTGAATATAAAAATATAGAGGAGCAGCGAAAAAAACTTTTTAATGACGATTCCGTCATCACTGTTACCGACCTCGGTGCAGGGTCTCAGCTCAATAAGAACCGAACAAAGAAGGTAAGTCAGATTGCTAAAAATGCGTTAAAAAGCCCAAGATTAGCCAAACTCATTTATCGGCTGGCTAAAAATACCAAAGCAAAAAGTGCGATCGAATTGGGTACTTGTTTGGGAATTACAACTGCTTATTTAGCAAAAACAGATGCCCAAACCGAGGTAATTACAATAGAAGGATGTCCACAAACCGCAGAGGTTGCCCGAAAAAACTTTCAGGACCTGAATTTAGAAAATATCGAACTTCATGTGGGGAACTTTGATTTGATTTTGCCGGATATTATCGCCCGGCAGCCTAGTCTGGATTTTGTTTACATTGATGGGAACCACCGTAAAGATGCTACCTTAAATTATTTTAAATGGTGCCTGCCAAAAGTAACGGAAAATTCGTTGCTGATTTTTGATGATATTTACTGGAGCGAAGGCATGAAAGAAGCCTGGACCGAAATTAAGAATCACCCTGATGTTACCGTGACGATCGATTTGTTTTGGATCGGCTTGGTGTATTTCAAAAAGGGGCAGGCTAAAGAGCATTTTAAACTTAAGTTTTAACTATCCATGCAGGAACCAAAACTGGCAGGTATTCAAAAGCGATCGGCATTATTTGTTTTGCTGATTAGCCTTTTCTCTGGCATTGCAGCCTACCTGCTTTCGTTTCTTAGTAAAATGGACGCCCTTACGCATATTATGTTTGGGTGGGATGTTTTTTGTTTAGTACTCAATACCCTGCATTGGTACATGTTTTTCCATACTTCTGCTGCCGAAACGCATTTAAAAGCAAAAATGCAGGATGAAACCCGAGGAGAAATTTTCGCCATTGTGGTGGTATCTACCTTTGCTGGTTTACTGGCCGTAGTTTTATTGCTTATTAATAAAGATGTTGAGCCTCTTGATCTGGTTATCGCGATACTGGGTATGTTTTTATCTTGGTTTTTGGTGCATACTACTTTTACGATGCGTTATGCCCATTTATATTATGGTGACAAACGGAAAAAAAAATCGGAAAAGGGTGGTTCAGGATTGGAGTTTCCGGGCAATGATGAACCTGATTTTATCGATTTTGCTTATTTTTCTTTTGTATTGGGCATGACTTTTCAGGTTTCGGACATTGAAATTTCGGATAGAGAAATCAGACGGCTGTCTCTTTTGCATAGTTTAATTGCGTTCATATTTAATACCGTAATTGTAGCATTAACGATCAATGCGCTGGCGGGTTTAAGCAAATAATTCTTTTTAAAAGACTTACGAAATTTGATTTGGTCTTGGCAGATTCTTTAGGAGATAGCAGTTTTTGGAAATGAACAGTCCATTTCTTTTGGCGGTCTTTAGTCCCGCTCCCGCTTCTGCCGATGAAATCGGCATTCCGCTTTGATCGGGTTTAGGTACCAAGGTTTAGCGCTTTAGGCTACATGCTGGTAGAATGCCGTTCGGTTATAAACCTGACAGCAGCTAACACGAAGTGCAACGAAATAAAGCGGATGACTAGGTTGCAACAGCCAAAAACTACAACACATTCGTTTTCAGATAAAAATGTTGAAGTTTAGAAAATGAACAGTTCGGTTCCTTTGGCGGACTTTGGTTCCGCTCTCCATTACTTCCGGTGAAAAACCGGAACCATTTCGATTGCCCGCCTGCAGCAGGAATGGGTTTAGTTAGAGCGGTTAAGTTCCTTTGGCTACATGCCGGGAGCAGGCTACCTTTTAACGGGTAGTGTTCGATCGATTTACATCCAGACGATCGTAATGACTTTTAGGTTTATTATCTATTTTACATGATTCATTTTTATTTGCTACGAAAATTTCGTCACTCCAAAAGGCCAGAATATCACTCAAAAATGCATGTTCGTCAAAAAGATTTTACTTTTTCACTTGGTTATAATATCTTAGTCGAAACTTAATAAACGATCTCATGCTAAATAACAATTGTAAGCCCATGTGTGGCTTTTCTACATTGTTCTTATCTAAGAATTTCTCTGAAAATTCTGACTATTTGGATAGTCAAATCAATTCCGATAAAATAGGAGGAAAGTACTTTGCCTATTTTTTTCCAGTACGGCATTAGAAAATTCATTCCTTATTCTTTTGAACCTGTAATAGGTTAAGGGCGTAGTCTTGGATGCTAGAATATGATCAGCACTTTATGGTATTTGCATTTGCTGGGTAGGCACGTTAGTCTTCCCGATTTGCGGGCCATATAGGTCAGAGTATTGCAACACACTGACAAAAAATCCAGAAAACTAAAACAAAAATAAAATGATGAAATCGCTCTGCAGCTCTTTAAAGCGTAAACAGAAACACATCGTGTTAATCTCTCTACTTCTGTTTGGTAGTTATATCTCCTATGCCCAGAATGTTTTTCCGGATACCGGAAAGGTCGGTATTGGAACGCTAACACCGCGTTCGCGTCTGGAGGTGAAAGAATGGATTCCGGCGCTGAGTATCTCATCCGGTAAATACACCGAAATTATGGCTGATAATGAAGTGATTGGCAGTATAAATTTTTATAAGCATTATGGAATAGCCCACGCCGCAGCCATTAAACTTTTGCATGCCGGAGGCCCGAACCAATATGCTCAGGCTCATCTTGCATTTTATACAGGTGAGACGCAAAATCCATTTACTTCTATTCCAATTGAACGAATGCGGATTGCTTCAAATGGTGATGTAATGATCGGAACAACACTTTCCCATGGCTATAAATTTTCGGTAAACGGCAACATCAGGGCAAAGGAAATAAAAGTAGAAGCTACTGATTGGCCCGATTACGTTTTTAAAGCCGGTTACCAGCTCCTCAATTTGCATGAAACCGAAAACTACATCAATACCCACAAACACCTGCCTGGTGTACCTGCAGCTGCAATTGTTGAAAAAGAAGGTATTGCATTGGGTGAAATGAATAAGATTCTGCTGAAAAAGATAGAAGAGTTGACTTTACATCTCATTGACCAGCATAAGTCCATCAGGCAGCAGCAGGACCAACTCCAAATACAAAGTCGTACCATCCAGGATTTAAAACAGGAAATAAATCAACAAAAAGTGATAAAAAATAGTGTTAAACAGAAGAAAAATAAATCAAACTAAAATCTGAATGCTTGTGAAAATCAAACAACTATTTCCTTTAGTGGTGCTTGTATTGATGCACCACTTTGCAACAGCGCAGCAGCAACCTAAAGTACCGGTATCGCCAGAGGCTGCCGCCCTTACCAAGATGGTCAACTATCCGGTTAATTTTAATACCGGGATCCCGGATATTTCGGTTCCCTTATATACCGTTCAGGCAGGAAACCTGAGTTTACCCATTAAACTGAGCTATCATTCCGGTGGTTTTAAAATCCACGAACGCGCAACCCGCTCCGGTATGGGTTGGTCGCTGAGTTCTGATATACAAATTACCAGAAGTGTAAATGGGGTTGATGACCTGGATCAGTATGGTTATATTCATAACAGTAAAATAAAAGTGTATAGGGCAGGTGAGGAATATTACCGTTATCCCATCAATATTGGTAATGGTATGGACTGTCATAAAATTGCTATAGGTGAGCTGGATGGTATGCCCGATAAGTTTAATTATAAACTACTGAATAAATCGGGTTCTTTTTATTTTCGTAAGGATGGTTCTGGTGAAGGTTATACGATTGTTCCCGTTCCCTTTGATAATATCAGGATTATTTTTTCGGATGGAGAATTTACCATTGTAGATAATGATGGGACAACTTACTATTTTGGCAGTAAAGGTGCCATGCATATAGATGACAGAGCTGCTAAGGGAGTAGAATTTACAAGCAATGTTAAAACAACCTTTAAATGCCTTAAAATACAAAATGCCAATAAAACGGAAACAATCAATTTTACTTACGAAACCAAAAGTCCGTTAACATTCAACACTACTAATCAATCTATACAATACACTACGACAGATAATGTGTGTAGTATCAATCCTTTTTATAGAGCCGATCAGATTACATCAACATATAGTTCGTTTGAAGACCTGATATCAGTATATCCCATGTTCAGGCTGTCTTCACCCAGGTATATCGAAAATATGTCTAACGGGCAGTCTGTATTTCACTTTCCATATCTCAACTCCTCCAACCAAGTCTTGGAAGCAACGTATCCCCTGCAGATGCCTAATTTTAAAACGGCAACGGTTTATGGGGTAGCACTATCTAGAATTGACTTTCGTACAGGCGCAGTCGAATTTAATGGTGCTGAACAGTTAAATTCCATTAAGATAAAGGATTACAAAAATCAGCAAATTAAAGGTTTTGATTTTTTCCAGTCGGTGGTAACCAATGGAAATCTGGCTGAGCATACAAGCAGTAACATTAATCTCTTCTCTACCAATTATCTGGATTCTGTCAGGTGTTCAGGTACGACCAATGATGCTGTAGAAACTTATAAATTCATTTACGGGAACAAATATGCTTTTGGCACGCAATTACAAGGTAAAGATGCCTGGGGTTATCCTAATATACTTACACAGGCGATCTCTAACAGCAACGGGTTTACCGGAATACCGGAAACCAAAATTAACCAAATGTATTTTCGTACTGCTGATGATGCCTGCCATGCTTATGGTACAAATGCCACTTTCACCTTTGGTACCTCCAATAGCCTTCACATGAATAGTGAAATGGTTGATGAAGTACCGCTTAATGCGGGAATGCTCCGGAGATTGATCTATCCTACCGGCGGATACGTCGATTTTGAATTTGAGTCTAATGCGGCACGTCAGTCTGTGGGCGGACAAACCGATCTCTATGCCATGACGGGTGGCTTACGGATCAAGACTATTAGTTATGGTGATGGTAAAAGCTGGGAACCTAAAAGTTACAAGTATTATCGTTATGGCGAAACGGAAGATGGGACGGGTTTGCTGATGAATACGCCTTACCGGGGGTATGACGTGGCTAGCCGGACTTTTAAACCTTATAGCTTTATTCAAAAAATTGCGTATATCAGAGGTCCTGGCACTGCAAATATGGGACACGACGGTAATCCTATCGCTTTAAACTGCAATAGTAAACAATGCTTAAGCATCCCCTTTGTAGAAACCAGAACCAGTTATGTACCTGCATCCAGCGTAGATTACAGTTATCCGAATGGTGCGCCTATTTATTATACCAAGGTAACCGAATACAACAGTGACCTGGGGCAACTTACCGGCAAAAAAGTTTATAATTATTTTGCACCTGATGCTTTTCAACCTTATAATTTCTCCAGTAACCAGGGTTATATAGAAGGAACGAATGTGCCGATCTTGCATACTGACGGTTTAATGGGGGTAGAGCGTTCTATAGAAGATTATGCTTTTAACACAGGTAACGGTAAATTCAAATTAATCCACAGTAAAGAATTTACCTATAGCAAATACAGCAAGCAAGACCAGATTCGTGTTATTTTTGTCTATCCTGCGATAGACTATGCTTTTCTAGACCGGCCACCTGGGCTTACAGATCAAACCATATATGATGAGAACTTTTCATTCTCATCAGGAGATTTGGGGCGCCCGTTTTATGCCGGCGAATATGGGATACAGGTAGGCAAGTTACTATTGACTTCTGAAACAGAAAAATGGTTTAAGGATAACGACATTTCCGAAAAATATACCAGTTATGCCTATGAGAATGATATTTATCCGCAAGTAAGTAAAATTATTACAGCCGGTGTAAATGGGAAGCGGATCAGCAAGACTTTTAAATATGCCTATGATTATCCCGGTGTGGCCGTTTATGATGCCATGAAAAACCGGAACATGACCAGTCAGGTCATTGAAGAGATTAACGCTACAGTTTCTGCTACGAACGACGAGAGCGAAAGCAGCCGATCCAGAACCGAGTTTGCCCTATGGCATGCCAATATGCATATCTTACCATCTGCAGTATTAAAATCAGTTAATGGTTCAGCCCTGCAGACAGAGCTTACTTTTGATCTGTATGGCGATCATGAAAATGTTTTTCAGCTTACGGAAAAAGGCTGGTTATTTAAAACGTATCTATGGGGATATAATGATTTATATCCGGTAGTTGAAGTGAAAGGCGCTAACTATTATGATGTTACCGCAGCATTCGCTTATAACTCCGTTGATTATAATAATGATGCGCAAATCAAATCCACAGGAAATACGATTAGTAATGCTTTACCGAACAGTATGGTGAGCACTTTTGCGTATTCGCCCATGATTGGTGTAACCCGTATGACCAGTGCCGATGGTAATTCTAAACTTTTCCGTTATGATGATTATGGTCGTTTGGCTACAGTAAAGGATGATCAGGGTAATATGCTTAAAAAGCATGATTATGCACTGGCACCCGCATCCAGCATCGCCGGCTCTCTTTTCACGGTGAACAATCCGATGATGCTTACCTACAATTATGTTCACAATGGGGATAATCTTCGCAGAATGGCGAATGCTTATTTGACTGCAGGAATTTACTTTAACCCTTCTTCTTCACTAGCTGCCAATAATTTTGCGGAATCAAATCTTAATTCCAATTGGAGTAATAACTTATTGGTCGCCGATAATCCTGGTGCAGAAGCGAATGTGAAAATCCGTATGAATACCTGGCCTTCAAATGCCCTGGTACCCGGTACGGTTTACCTTGACCTGATTCAGGAAAATTCGATTGTGGTAAGTAAACGTATTCCTTATAATACTCCAACCTCTAATCTGGAAGATCTGTATATCGCTCCCGGGCAATATAAGGTAGGGATCCGTTTTGCCCAGAACTTTAATGGCAGCTTATCCAGGCTGATGCTGGATAGCCAGGTGATTAAAAGTGGTGATGTAATTACACTACAACCCGGCAGTGAACATACCGTTATTTTATTTAACGACTAAATGTATTCAGCAAATCAGATAAATGTTTACGCCAATAAGAATTAACGTAATATGAAAATAATATATCATTATTGTCTGCTTTTCACAATCCTCTTTTGTTGCCACGGCGCCTTTGCACAGGTGCTGCGCAAAGAAGTATCCGTTTATAACTGCGAAAGTGAAATCAGTGCACCATTAAGTGTCACCCTGAAAGATGGCTTCCACGCCACAGGTTGTACCTTACGTGTTTTTACCACAGGGGCCAGCTTTGTGAATTGCCAGCCGCTGAGTGCCAATCCAAGTACCAATCATAATTTTATCCGTACTCACATTTTCAGAAAACCAGGCGTAAATGATCAAAATATTGGCAATGCCCGGGATGTCTGTGAGGAGAACCAAAATATCCAGTATTTTGACGGCTTAGGCCGGATTGTACAAAACATCCAGGTGCAGGGGAGCCCGGCGTTAAAAGATATTGTCCAACCGACAGAATATGATGCTTTCGGACGTGAATCTACCAAATATGATCCTTATACTGTTGCAGGTGGTCAGGGTACCTTTCGTACAGATCCGCTGACCGAACAACTGAATTTTTATAATGGTAATGTTGCCGGTGTAAAAGGTAATGAAGCACCTTTCAGTAAAACCATTTTTGAAGCCAGCCCCCTTAACCGAACCATTGAGCAGGGTTTCCCCGGCTTACCCTGGCAACCTGCTGCGGCTAATTTGCAGGGGGCAGGACATACAGTCCGTACGGATTATGCCAGTAACAGTACCAATGAAGTATTGCTTTGGAGGGTTGTTACTTATGGTGCACAAGCCAGCTACTATCCGGCAGGTAAATTGCTAAAGACCACCATTCGAGATGAGAACCATACAAACCTCAATGATAAAACGGGCATGGTAGAAGAATTTAAGGATTTTGAAGGACATGTTGTTTTAAAAAGGATTTGGGAAAGCAATACCAAAAGTCTAGCCACCTATTATGTGTACGACGATCTGGGTAATACCCGTTATGTATTGCCGCCAGCTGTAAATGAAAATACTGATAAATTACCTGCTGCCATCAATTATTTTGATGAAAGTCAGGATGTTTTTAAAGAATTCATTTATGCCTACCATTATGATAATCTTAACCGGGTAAAAGAGAAAAAGGTACCAGGTAAGGGATGGGAACTAACCGTGTATAATAAGCTGGATCAACCTGTAATGGTACAGGATGCGGTGCAAAGGGGAAAAAGCCCGCAGGAATGGACATTTACCAAATATGATCGCTTCGGGCGGGTTGTCATCACCGGGCGTTATGTGGATGACCAGCACAACGGTGAGGCCAATACCAATTACCAGGAATATTTTCAACAACTGGCAAATGCAATTGCACCTTACGAGCGAAGGGACAACAGCAATAGTACAACAGGTTATACGAATGATGCCATCCCACAGGGAAGTATCGGGGAGTATTATACCTTCAGTTATTATGATGATTATGATTTCCCTGGTAATACTTTTGGTCAGCCCGGTGTTAACCAGATGCCCAAAACACGCACGCGTGGTTTCGCCACAGGATCTAAAGTGAAAATTTTAGGTACTTCACAAATGCTCCTCACGGTGAACTATTACGATGCAGAGGGGCGTATTGTACAAAGCAAAAGCGAAAACCATCTGAATGGTACAGATGTGGTTGACAACGTGTGGAATTTTGATGGAAGCCTGCAAGCCAGTACGCGGTCCATCATCGTGAAGGCGACACCAACTGGCAATCCGTTAAGTACCACCATTGCCACCCGGCATGAATATGACCATGTAGGACGTAAACTGGCTACTTTCGAAAACATCAATGATAAGGGAGAGATCATCCTGAGTCACCTGGAATATAATGAGTTGGGGCAATTGAGTAGTAAAAAACTACACGATGAGCTGCAAACCACCGGTTTTGCCTTTAACGAGCGGGGTTGGTTAAAAAATAGCTATTCCGATCAGTTTAGTATAAAACTGGATTATGAAAATGGTACAGACCAGGGCTTTAACGGAAATATTACCAAGCAATATTGGGACTGGTCGAATAATTTAAATCCCGTAGCCAATACCTTCAATTACGGTTATGATCCCTTGGACCGTCTGGTTAACGCAGTGAAAACTACAGGAACGGCCATGAGCGAAAGCCTGACTTATGACGTAATGGGCAATATCAAGAGTTTAAACCGTGATAATAGTGGCCTGAAAAATTACACTTATGTTAACACCAATGCCAGTAACCGGCTACAAAGTGTAAGTGGTCTTACGGTATCAGATTATGAGTATGATGCCAATGGCAATGCGACCATAGATGGTAACAAGGGTATTCAGCTCACTTATAATTACCTGAATCTGCCAAAAACGGCTACCAAAGGTACGGCCATTAATCTGGCCTATACTTATGATGCCGAGGGAAACAAGTTGTCTAAAATCGACAATGAAACCATCAGAAACTACATCGGAGGCATCGAATATAATCCGGATGCCACTATAGATTTGATTCATACAGAAGAAGGCGTGGCGCAGAACAATGGTGGCACTTATACGTATCATTATAATTTATCAGATCATTTAGGAAATGTGCGTTATACTTTTGATATTTATAACGGCGCTGTGCGGATGCTGCAGCGAGATGACTATTATGCTTTCGGGTTACGGAAATCGATTCCGAATAATATCGGAGCAATTTCTTTAAACAATAAATACCTGTATAATGGTAAGGAGTTGCAGGATGGTATGGAGCAGTATGACTATGGTGCGAGATTTTATGATCCGGTTATTGGTAGATGGAATTCAATCGATCCACTTTCAGAAAAAATGCGGAGACATTCACCATATAATTATGGCTTTAATAATCCAATCAGATTCGTAGACCCTGATGGAATGGAACCTATACCGGGTGCGACAGAGCTGATTGCATGGGCAAGGATGCGGGTAGCTATGCAGGATGGTGAAAATCGGTTGAAAAGAATGTCTGGGGAGGAAACGCAGGAAGAGCAGGACGCCCCTCCAAAAACTAAAAAGCCGATGAGTGGCGTAGATGCCGCTAAGCAAGTATTAAATGGTAATTGGTTTTTTAGACTATTTGCAGGACAGGCGGTTATGGGAGCGGGTAGAGCACTTGATGCTTATGACGAAGAAGGAATAAACGGATACATAAATGTAAGCATTGGTAATGCCCATCGTGAAATCGGAATGGAATTTTCGAATGGGCAATATATCAACCCCTGGGAAAATACTAATATGTCTCTTGGTAACTTATTTAAATTTACGAAGAGAGGAACGAGTGATTTAGAACTTGTAAGTAAGGCCGCAGATAAAGCTGAAGCTGCAATTGGAGGTACTGGTAGATTTGCAGGGACGGCGAAACATACTTACGCTATCAACCTACTAAATCGTTACCAAAGAATTTATGGAGATAGAGGTTTTAGGTTTAATCAATACTTCAATAATAATTGGACCTTAGGAAATGGAAACAGAGGTTTCTTGGATGTAATTAATCAAAAGACAAAGACTATATACGACTTTAAGTTTGGTAATGCGACTATGGGTAACAGTCAATATCAAAAATATTCAAATAACTTTCCAGGATATTCAATCCAACTAGTAAAACAAAAAAAATAAAATGAAAATAGATGATAATTTAAAAAATAAAGTGACCGAAGATTGGAAGAATGCCTTCCCTCAATTAGCCTTATTTGCAAAAGATAAATTTTATAAAGTATTAGGTCCCTTAGTTATAGGTATAGAACTGATAAAGCTACCAAGAACTGCCGATTACAGACCGCATTTTGTTATCTATCCTTTATTCGGAAATAGAATGGGTAAAGATATAAGAGCTTGTTTATCTGGGCCGATTTTATTACAATCTTATTTAAATGAAAAAGGTAGTCAGTATGATGTCTCGTTCGAAAAACATAGCATATTGTTTAAAGATATGATCGAAAGTATCTATAACCAGACACCTTTATCGTTTGGTAATAATAATTCATTGAGCAGCTTGTTGCTGGTTTTCGATAAGTACTCTAAACAACCTCCACTAAGTGCGGCGCCTAAGTCTTATCTTCAGGCATCCCTCTATGAGATGAGATTAAAAATAGCACTATATGTTAACACTCAAGAAGCAGAAGGTATATTGAAAAAAATAAATGGGATAAATTGGGATATAAATCACTTTGAAGCCTGTGGTGTCGACTTTAATAAATGGCATCAAAGCCTACAGGATGTGATTAAAGAAAGAGATTTGTTTTTAGAAGTAATAGAACAAAATAAGAAGGAAAAAAAAATTGCAAAGCTTCCTTATTCTGAGCTGATTGTATAGCTTATTGTTCGATATGTTAGCACCTATCTATCCGTAGTCTTGAACCCTAAGATTAGGCGTAAGGAGACTACGGATTATTAATATATGCTTTTGTGTTAAGTTAAGGAACCCATCTATCTGTAGTCTCGAGCCTGTGGATTTGGTGTAAGGAGACTACTGATTATTAAATTGTCATGCTTTCGGGTTACGGTAATCGATCCTGAATAATATCGGAACAATTTCTTTACAGAATAAATATCTTTATAACGGAAAGGAATTGCAGGATGGTCTGGAACATTATGATTATTCGCCATTTATGTTAGTTTTTAAGCGGTGCTCATGAGTTCAGCTACGCTTCAGTTACGGGGCAAGGTTCTATGATCCTGTAATTGGGAGGTGGAATTCAATCGATCTACTTTCAGAAAAAAATGCGGAGGCATTCCCCATATAATACGTTTTTAATAATTTAATTAGATTAATTGATCCGGACGGAATGGAACCGATTGCACGAGCAACAGAACTGATTGCCTGGGCTCGGATGCAGGTAGCGATGCAGGATGGTGATGACCGGTTGAAAAGAATGGCTGGAAAGGAAACACAGGAATAGTAGGATGGCCCTCCAAAAAGAAAAATTCCTGAGCAAAAAGAAAACTAGCTCTACGCGAAGCATAATTGAATGCTTATTTACATAAAGGCGATCAGCAACAAGTAACTAATCGAATTCTTAAGATTCATATTTAATATGCAGCAATTTAAAATAAAATTTCCTAGTGGTTATGAGATCGCAGATTTTTTCAATGACAATATTGATTTACATGTAATTTTACCAGATAATAGAGTTTTTTTTGCAACAGCTTTTACGATTATAAATGTTCAGTACCTTATTGAAAAAGAGCAAGATGTGTACTTTTGGTCCACTGATATGTTTATTATTAAGGATTAAAAAAAAATAACTATTAAAAAATCTATAGAAAAAATTATAGCTAACGGTTTTTTTGAATTGATTTTTTCTGAAATAGGGTATTTTGAGACTGTTTATTCAAATGATTTAGCTTACGATACGATAGTCGATGAAAGTGATAGGATGTAATACGATCCCCATCTGTCCGTAGTTTTAAGTCTGATGATTGGGCCTAAGAAAACGAAGGATTAATTAAAAGATTGGCTGAAGAGGGATGATCTTCGAAGCTATCATTTTAAGCTAATGACCTTGGCTGTACCTGGGTTATTATGCTCTTAGATTAACAAAATCGATTTTGAGTCGTCATGATCAGGAAAATTTTCGACACTTGCGATAAATGATCAATATGATCTAGTCCTAATCTTTATGATATGATAAAACTACATGTTATTTTAATGCTGCTAATTTCTTCAGGAATAACAATTATAGGCTGCAGTAACAGTATCTCATTGGGGGACGACTTTGAGGTTTCCTCTGTAGATATACCAGATAACAGAAATTTATACTACAAACGACAGGGAATTTTCTCTTCTTTAGGCGTAAATCAAATCATTTATAATGAGGATAAGATATTACTTCGTGGATATTTATATAGCAATGGAGACACCCGATTAGATAAATCGAGATATGTTTATTATTTGATAGATAAAAAAGCGTATATGATAAATCCTGGTCAACAAAACAGTACCGGTTTGATTGGACCCATCCTGTTTGAAGAATATGAAGCAATTGCGAAGCGATTAAAAAATGCTAAAACGAAAAGTTGGTGATTTCTTTAATTGCTACTTTTAGACATTCATAATGACTTTTGTGAGTACCACTGCCAGGAAGGTTGGGCTTTAAAGATAAAGAATCATTATCAGTAGAATTCAGAAGAGATCAAATATGAAAAAATATACCTTTATTCTGGAATTTAAAAAAGGAACCTATGTGAAGCAGGTAATCTCTTCTGATATACAAAACGCCAAGATTGTATGGTTTGATTCGCTTAAAGCAGATGAAGTTTTTGGAATGACTGATGATTTAAGGAATATATTTAAAAAACAGCTTGATAATGAGTACCCAGCATTACTCGACGGAATGGATAGTGTATGTTTTTCAAAATTAGAAGAAATCATTGTTTAATCAATATTGTTGAAAGCAGCGTTTGAATTAATGAGAACACGCTCTATCTACTTCAGGCGTAAGCAAGAGAAGTAAGTGTAGAGCTATACTAGCGAAGCACCAAAGCACATTCATTTTTCAGATAGAAATTAATTTTGGGATTAGGAAACGAACAGTCCATTTCTTTTGGCGGTCTTTGGTCCCGCTCCCGCTTCTGCCGATGAAGAATCGGCATTCCGCTTCGATCGGGTTTAGGTATTAAGGATAGATGCCTTTAGGGAAGAAATAAAACTATTATTTTATTTGTCTGTTAGTCAGAGTTTTATATTTATAAACTGATTTTTCAGTAGTATAACTTATTTTTTAGTTGTTTAACTGAAAAATAAGTTATAGATTTGGATATGGAAGAATTAACCAAAGCTGAAGAACGCATCATGCAGGTTTTATGGAAACTGCAGAAAGCATTCGTGAAAGACATGATAGATGAATTGGAAGAGGATCCTAAACCGCCTTATAATACCATTTCATCTATTGTGCGTTTGCTCGAAAAGAAAGGTTACGTAAACTATAAAGCTTACGGTAAGACCTATGAATATTTTCCGGCCATTTCTAAGGATGAGTATGCTAAAACTACCTTCTCCAAATTGTTTTCAGGTTATTTTGATAATTCTCCAACCAGCTTGTTATCATTTATGGTAAAAGAGGAAAAACTAAGTGAAAAAGATATAGAAGAAATTAAGAAAATCATTAACCAGGATACAAAACCATGATTTTATTCTATCTGCTCAAAGTTACGGCCTGCACTATATTATTCTTCGGATTTTATGTATTGGTTTTACAAAAACTTACCTTCTTCAAAATCAATCGTTTTTATCTGCTGGTCACTTTACTACTGAGTTTTGTAATTCCAGCTTTGCAATTTGAGATTAAGCACGAAGTGGTGACAGTGGATACAGATCCTGTGGTCAACTTGCCTGAAGTGAAAATGGCTGAAAAACCATCACAGCTTATTCAACCCTTAGCGGTCGAACATCAACCAGAAACAAAGCCCGAAATGGATTGGTTAAGTTTAGTTCCTTTCGCTTATGGCGCCATAACCTTGGTTTTGCTGCTTATTTGCATTTGGCGGTTGTTCGGCTTGATTAAATATACTGGAAACTATACTGAAAGTGATGAGGGTTTGAAACTGATCAACAAAACTGCTGGCTTTACCAATTGCTCTTTCTTTAATTATGTTTTTATTGATGGAGATAAATTAGGTGATGCTGATTTAGCTGTTTTACTTAAACATGAGCTGGTGCATGCCAGGCAATACCATTCGATAGATAAAATTCTTTTAATGGTTTTTAAATCCGTTTTATGGTTTAATCCTATAGTTTACCTGTATGATAAAGCTTTAGAGCAGGTGCATGAATATGAGGCAGATGAATTTACTTCAGCAGCTTATGGAAGTGAGGCTTATGCCAGTCTGTTATTGAAACTGGCCATTGCCAAAAGTGATATGCCCTTGATCCATAATTTTGTGAAAAGCCCGATTAAAGCTCGCATTAAAATGTTGTTTAGTTCAAAATCTCCGGATAAGAAAAAAAATGTCTATCTCCTGATGTTGCCTATGGTTTTAATGCTGTTGTGGCTATTTGCTGTTAAATCTGTGTATGCTGTTAGGCAAATCCGGCCTGAAAATAAATCTCAAAAAGGCTTTGTCAAGCCTGGACAATCATTAGTAAATGATACTGATACTATTGCGAAGCATTTAATGCCGGGATCTGTTAAAAATATAAAAAGGCCTGATGTGGTACCTGGTAAACAAGGTGTAAAATTTCCTGGTTTTAAGGACTCAAAAGAATCAGCGCGACCGGTTAAACCCCGAATTATCTCTTTTACTAAAATAACCGGGGACATAAAAGAGAAAGTTTCTTTTATGGAAAATGCAGTAATTGATATTGTTGATTGCAGATTAAATGCTAAGTATGTACAGCTGGATGAACCAAACAATAAAATGATAGCTAAAAATGCGGTATTAAAAACCAAAGATGGAAATTCATTAACAGCATCGGTTATTGTTTTTGATTTGAAAAATGGAAATTTTAAAGTGACATCTGATAACGGAAAAGCAGCGGATCCAAAGAAACCTGGCTTAGAGCGGCAGTTAAAAAATGCCCTTTTAGTTCAGCCATTTAACGAAGCCGACGCGAAGGTAGAATATCTTGCTAAAGATTCTGTTAAGATGAGTAAGGATAAAAGTATCATTTATTTATTTGGTGATGCGATGGTTATTTATAATGGTGTTAAACTTAGTGGTTCAAAAATCACCTATAACAAAACGAATAACACGATTTCAGCTAGTAAGGCTATGGTCTCTTCAAATAAAATTGATGGGCTGATTAAAGCAGACAGTATTTACCTCAATCTGAAAACTTCGGAAACTACATTATTCGGTGAAAATTTTTAAACTTTTATTGGATTTTCATTTTCAGTGCATTCTGTGTTCCGTGGCAATAAACCGTCTGTGAGGGTTAGTCGCTAAAAAATCCTTTGACTCCGCTCAGGATGGACACTATAAGACCACTATGCCATCAACTCTTTTCGTTACCTCATTCATCCCCTAAAACGCTTCCGCTAAACTGATATAAAATCCTGCCTGGCGTTTTTCATTTGGCAGTTTTTCGCCAATACCGTAATCAAGGCGCACACTCAAACCTTTTGCCGGATCGAAAAAATAGCGGCCGCCAAGGCCATAATTGGGCTTTAGTCCATCGGCACTGAACTGGCCATTGCTAAATACCTTACCTGTACCTGCAAAAGCTACAATACCAAAGCGGTTCATAAAACGGTAGCGGATTTCAGCCTGTGCTGCCATTAAATTCTCATCGCGGTAGCGGCCGCTGTAATAGCCCCGCATCATTTGGTCGTTTCCTAATTGTTGCAACAAATAAAATGGCGTGTTTTTACTTTGGATGGTATAATAAATCCCCTGGACGCCCAAAACCACTTTTGGGGCGATGCTAAAGAAACCTCGGAGATCGATTTTGACCTGTGAGCCATTGAAATTTTCTCCTCCAAAAAAATCAGGGGCATATTGATAGGTTGCCCTTCCGAAAAAACCTTTGGTAGGATAGTTGTTGCTATTGCGGGTATCATAACTTTGCGATGCACCAATCCAGGCAACAGAACCACCATCTCTATCTATTATTTGCGGATTAGTGGAATAAATGCCTCCTGGCTGACGGTCTGTAAAATGATGATTTTCAAAACCCATTGAAACACCGGTATAAGCCTTTGGTAAAGTATTCATTTCGGCATCGAAAAGTGTTTTAAAAATCCGCTGATCCAATTTGTTTTCATCTGATTTTGTTGTGTAGTTGCCAATGCCATAAAAATTAAAAGGCTGGTTTTTAAAACGGATGTCGCCAATAAAATGGTATTTGTTCCCTTTTGTCCACATATCGCCTTTTAGCATAAAGTTTGCGGTCTTTTTGGTGGAATAAGTCGTGTTCAATGCGAAATTGGAACTTCGGTTCATGGTATCCTTACGGTCTACATAAAAGGAATAAATTGCGCCAACACCAAATTCAAACCCGGTTTCCTGACTGTATCCAAAAGCTGGCAAAGGTAAAAAGCTGGCTTTACGTGTAGTATCCTTTTCGTTCGAGAGCATCTTCCTGATCAGTTTCATTTGTGCAAAAGAACTTCCTGAGACAAGCGCAAGTAAGATAACCAGATAATATTTTTTCATTACCGCAAAGAAAAGGAAATTTAATTATAGTTCATTAGTTCAATAGTCATTCGTTCATTGGTTATATTTGAATGCAAATTGCTGAAAAGTATAAATTTTTGGAAAGCAGATACTGTAGCATTTGGGTTTGTATAGTCCCGCCCCCGCTTCTGCTCCAATTGAAGAAATTGGAGCATCTCGCTAAGGTCGGGTTTAGGTGGCCTGGCATATGCAATCATTTGGGGTTGCAACGCGCATAATGAGACTGTTTATTAAAATGGAATAGGGGAAGTTTTAATAGCAGTATAATATAGCTCACTTAAACCGGATAGCATTTATAATGGCTACCGTAATTGCTTTTTCAAATGAAAGATCCTTCGACTCCGTCCAGGGTGACGGTCGCCTGGGAATTAATGTAATAACCACCGCCAGCTAAACCGGATTGGAGGGGAAAGCCCGCAGGTGAGGAACGAGCCGAGGACTTGTACCGTAAAGCCGGGCTGACTTTAAAAATAGCTACTGTCATTGTTTTCCAAAAAAAAGATGTGATCATTTATCTGCATGAAAGATCCTGCAACAAGTTCAGGATGACGCTTGCAAGGAGAATGTTGCTCTTGTATGCTGACTTACTTTCCAAATGAAGGATCCTCCGACTCCGTCCAGGATGACGGTCGCCAGGGAATTAATTCAATAACTACCGCCACCTAAACCGGATTGGAGTGGAAAGCCCGCAGGTGAGGCACGAGCCGAGGACTTGTACCGTAAAGCCGGGCTGACTTTAACAATAGCTACTGTAATTGCTTTCCAAAAAAAGATGTGATCACTTATCTGCATGAAAGATCCTGAAACAAGTTCAGGATGACGCTTGCGAGGAGAATGTTGCATTTGTATGCTGACATTACTTTCCAAATGATAGACCGTTCGATTCCGCTCAGGATAACGGTCGCTAGGGGAATTGATGCAATGACCGCCTCCAACTAAACCGGATTGGAGGGGAAAGCCCGCAGGTGAGGCACGAGCCGAGGACTTGTACCGTAAAGCCGGGCTGACTTTAAACATAGCTACTGTCATTGCTTTCCAAAAAAAGATATGATCACTTATCTGTATGACGCTTGCGAGGAGAATGTTGCATTTTTATACTGCTATTGCCTTTTAATAAACGAGTTCTTCGATTCTGTTCCGGATGACGGTCGCTGGGAATTAATTCAATAACTACCGCCACCTAAACCGGATTGGAGTGGAAAGCCCGCAGGTGAGGCACGAGCCGAGGACTTGTACCGTAAAGCCGGGCTGACTTTAACAATAGCTACTGTCATTGCTTTCCAAAAAGATGTGATCACTTATCTGCATGAAAGATCCTGAAAACAGGTTCAGGATGATGTTTGCGAGGGGAATGTTGCATTTGTATGCTGACTTACTTTCTAAACGATAGACTGTTCGACGCTGTTCAGGATGACAATTGGGGGAATCGGTTAATTGGCAACATGCACTATGCCCCAAACGCCACACTCCAAACGCTATACGCTTTTAATGTTTTCACTTTCGACCTAAATACCTATTTTTGCGGCAAACAATACAAAACGAAATGAGCAATACAAGAGGACCGATATCTCAGTTTATGGAGCGTAATTACCTCCATTTTAATGCTGCTGCAATGATGGATGCGGCTAAAGGATACGAAACGCATTTAGATGAAGGTGGTAAAATGATGATCACACTTGCTGGTGCAATGAGTACTGCAGAATTGGGCATTTCACTTGCAGAAATGATCCGCCAGGATAAAGTGGCCATTATTTCTTGTACAGGTGCGAACCTTGAAGAAGATATTATGAATCTGGTAGCACATTCTCATTATAAACGTGTACCAAATTATCGTGATTTAAGTCCGCAGGATGAATGGGATCTTTTAGAGAACCATTACAACCGTGTTACCGATACCTGTATTCCGGAAGAAGAAGCTTTCCGCCGTTTACAAAAACATATCCACAAAATCTGGAAAGATGCAGATGATGCAGGTGAAAGATATTTCCCACATGAATTTATGTATAAGATGCTTTTAAGTGGTGATTTAGAGCAATATTATGAAATCGATCCTAAAAACTCGTGGATGCTTGCTGCGGCAGAAAAGAATTTGCCAATCGTGGTACCAGGATGGGAAGATTCTACTATGGGTAATATTTTTGCCTCATACGTGATGAAAAATGAATTGAAAGCCACTACGATGAAAAGCGGTATTGAATATATGGGCTGGCTGGCTGATTGGTATATTGCAAACAGTGGAGGTAAAGGAATCGGTTTCTTCCAGATTGGTGGCGGTATTGCCGGCGATTTTCCGATCTGTGTAGTTCCTATGCTTTATCAGGATATGGAAATGGAAAATATTCCTTTCTGGAGTTATTTCTGCCAGATTTCGGATTCGACCACTTCTTACGGTTCATATTCTGGCGCCGTACCAAACGAAAAGATTACCTGGGGTAAACTCGATATCCACACACCTAAATTTATTGTAGAAAGTGATGCTACTATTGTAGCGCCATTAATGTTTGCCTGGATATTAAAACAATAACCAGAAAAAATAAATAAACCAAATTGGTTTGTATTATGCCCATTGAAGATTCTTCATCAAAATGGGCATTTTTATTGCCGGAATGGCTTGAAATGGCATTTGTTTAGAATGATTATAAATTGTATTTCAAGTCACTATTATGTCATGGGATTTATTAATAAGTTATACTTTTGTTCAAGTTTTGGTGGGGCTACCCCTAGTTCAGCATCAATTTCACAACAAAAAGTAAATTAAATAAGTATAAAGTGTTCATTATGAGAGATATCTCGATGATTTTAAAAAGCGTTTGGAAGTCGTTATTCGTATTTTCAGCAATTTCCGTAATAGCGGTTTCTACCGTAAATGCGCAGGATGCTAAAGAAGGAAGAACGCTTTTCAAAGCAAAATGTTCTTCGTGCCACGCATTAGATGCTAAATTAGTTGGTCCGGCCTTAAAGGGTGTAAGTGATCGCCACTCGGAAGAGTTCCTTTTAAAATGGATTCCAAATTCGCAAGGCCTCGTAGCTTCTGGTAACCCTGAAGCTGTTAAACTTTTTAACGAAAATGGAAAAGTGCCAATGACGTCTTTTCCTGAGTTAGACGAAACCAAGGTAAAAGATATCTTAGCCTACATTAAAGAGGGTGAGCCAAAAGCAGCTACTCCAGCAGGTGGTGCTGTTGCAGCGAAAGACGAGTCTACTTCAGGTTTATCAATTGCAGGTATTGTTGCCATCGTTGTATTGGCCATTGTTATTTTAGTGATCTTAGGTCGTGCTTCTAAATTATTAGAGCGTTTGATTCTACAGAAACAAGGTATCGAGATTGAGGAAGATGTGCCATTAAAGGTTGGTGTGCGCAAGATGTTCAAGAACAAGAAATTTGTGATGTTCTTTATCTTGTGTTTAATCATCTGTTTAGGTTCATTCGGTTGGATGGGCATGTGGAACACAGGTGTTCATACTGGTTATCAACCGGTTCAGCCAATCAAATTTTCACATGAGCTGCATGCGGGTATCAATCAGATCGATTGTCAGTACTGCCACTCGGGTGCATTTAAATCTAAAAATGCATCTATCCCATCATTAAATGTTTGTATGAACTGCCATAAAGCAGTACAGGCAAGAGATAAATATGATGGTGAAGTTTCTCCTGAGATCAAGAAAATCTATAATGCTTTGGGTTACGATCCTGAAACACAGAAATATGATGAGAGTAAAGCTAAACCAATGGAGTGGGTACGTGTACACAATCTTCCTGATTTTGCTTACTTCAACCACTCTCAGCACGTAGTTGTTGCCGAAGATGCCATCCGCAAAGCAAAAGGATTACAACCAACAGAGCCTGTATGTTTCGCCTGTCACGGCCCGGTTAATACCATGGAAGAAATTTATCAATATTCTCCATTAACCATGAAATGGTGTATCAACTGCCATAAAGAAACAGATATTTCTGGTCAGAAAAATAATGCTTTCTACGCTAAGGTGATCGAAGCGCATGAAAAGATTAAAAAAGGCGAGAAAATTACACCAGCGTTATTGGGTGGTTTAGAGTGTGGTAAATGCCACTATTAATAGATTAGAGTTTAGTAAGAACGTTCGAATAAACAGTAATATAGCTTAAATGGAAAGCAACAAAAAATACTGGAAAGGCTTAGAGGAGTATAACAATACACCCGATTTTGTTAAAAATAACAAAAACGAATTCGCCGAGCCACTTCCAATAGAAGATGTTTTAAATGAAGCAGGGTTAAGTACCGTTACCCCACGCCGCGACTTTTTAAAGGCGTTAGGTTTTGGTTTAGGTGCTGTAACTTTAGCAGCCTGTCAAACTGCTCCTGTTCATAAATCTATTCCTTACCTGGTAAAACCTGAAGAGGTTACTCCAGGTATTCCTAACTATTATACTTCGAGCTTTAATGGCCAGAGTATTTTAGTTAAAACCAGAGAGGGCCGCCCAATTAAAATTGAACCAAATCCAAATGCAGGTCAATTTTTCCGTGGTACAGATGCGAGAGCGCAGGCGTCGGTTTTAGATTTATATGATGTATCTAAACTAAAAGCACCAGCTTTAGTAAAAGATGGAAGAGTTGAAGAAACGACCTGGGCAAAAATCGACAGCTTTGTAAAAGGCGAGTTGGCAAAAGCACAGGCTGGTGGCAAAAAAATCCGTTTGGTATCATCAACCGTAAACAGCCCGTCGACCAATGCGGTGATTGCAACTTTTATTGCAAAATACCCTGCAACTAAATTGGTACAGTATGATGCTGTATCTTATACAGGTATGATCCAGGCCAACCAGAATAGTTTCGGTAAAGCAGTTTTACCTAAGTATAATTTTGATAAGGCTGATTTAATTGTAAGTTTCGGTGCAGATTTCTTAGGTACCTGGATTAGCGGAGAAGAGTTTACTGCTCAATATACGGCTAACCGTAACTACAAATCGTTAGAAAATAAAAAAATGAGCCGCCACATCCAGTTCGAAAGTGGAATGAGCTTAACAGGTACCAATGCAGATACCCGTGTTCCGGTTAAATTATCGGAAGAAGGACCTGCTTTAATTGCTTTATATAATGCCATTACAGGTAATGCTTTACCAGGCGGAACATTGGGTAACAATGCTACTGCTGATAAAGTAATTAAACTGGTAGCTAAAGAATTGGTACAAGCTAAAGGTAAAGGCCTTGTGGTTTGTGGTTCGAACGATGTTTCTACTCAGATTTTAGTAAATGCCATTAACGCCGCTATCGGAAGTTATGGTACTACCATTGATTTAGATAACCCTTGTTATTTATATGCAGGTAACGATGCCGAATTTAGTGGCCTGGTTGCTGAAATGAACCGCGGCGAAGTTGGAGCTGTTTTATTCTTAAACACTAATCCGGTTTATGATGCCCCAAATGCAAAAGCATTTACTGATGCGTTAGCTAAGGTTCCTGCTAAAATTTCATTCTCAGATCGTGCAGATGAAACGGCTACGGCTTGTGATGCTATTGCCATTAACCATAACTATTTAGAATCATGGGGTGATGCAAATGCTTACGAAGGATATTATTCTATCGTTCAGCCAACAATTAACCCTGTTTTCAACAGCCGCCAGGCTGAAGAAAGTTTATTAACCTGGGCTGATGCTCCTGTTAAAGATTACTATCAGTTTGTACGCAGCAACTGGGAAGCTAAAATGTTACCAGCTGTTGGTTTGAAATGGGAAGAGGTTTTAGAAAAAGGTGTGGTTACTTCAGCCGCTAAACCAGCTGCTAGTTATTCATTTACACAATCTTTAGCTCAGGTTGCTACTTCAATTGCAAATAGCAGCAAAGCTTTTAAAGGTGGCGATCAGATTGAGTTACAGGTTTACGAAAACGTACCTATGCGGGATGGTAAGAATGCCAATAACGCATTCCTACAAGAATTGCCAGATCCGGTGTCTAAAGTGACCTGGGATAACTTTGTTGCCCTTGCCCCTAAAACTGCAGAGAGATTAAAAGTTAAAGAGTTTGATGTGGTTTCTGTTAAAGGAAGCAACGGATATTCAGTAGATCTTCCGGTATTGATCCAGCCAGGACAAGCACAGGGAACTGCATCTATAGCATTAGGTTACGGCCGTACCAAAGCAGGTAAAGCTGGTAACGATGTGGGTAAAAATGCTTTCCCATTTGTATCTTTTGCAAATGGAACCATGCAATATGCTACAAACGTAACCATTACCCCAACAGGAGGTTACTACGAGCTTGCACAAACACAAACGCACCACTCTTTCGAAGGCCGTGCAGTAATTAAAGAAGCTACATTTGCGGCATACTTAAAAAATGCCGGTGCTGGTAACGAAAAAGGTGAGCATAAAAATTACGATCTGTGGGATCAGTACGAAAAACCAGGTAACAACTGGGTAATGGCAATCGATTTGAATGCTTGTACAGGTTGTGGTTCTTGTATTGTTGCCTGTAACGTAGAAAACAACATCCCTGTTGTAGGCCGTGACGAGGTTCGCCGTCGTCGTGAAATGCACTGGATCCGTATCGATCGTTATTACAGTTATGAAACCAAGAATGGTGATGTAACCAAAGAGAAAGAGATTGCTAAGTTAGAAGACTTAGATCATGTTTCGGTGGTTCACCAGCCAATGTTGTGTCAACACTGTGATCATGCACCTTGCGAAACGGTTTGTCCGGTATTAGCTACTGTACACTCAAGTGATGGTTTAAACCATATGGCTTATAACCGTTGCGTAGGTACACGTTACTGTGCAAATAACTGTCCATACAAAGTACGTCGTTTCAACTGGTTTAACTACTGGAACGATTCACGTTTCGATAACTATTTAAATAACGAGTTTACCCAATTGGTTTTAAACCCTGATGTAACTACACGTTCAAGAGGGGTAATGGAAAAATGCTCAATGTGTATTCAACGTATACAAGGTGGCAAATTGCAAGCTAAACTGGAGAAACGTCCATTAAAAGATGGCGATATTAAAATGGCTTGTCAGGAAGCTTGTTCAGCAAATGCGATCGTATTTGGAGATGCAAACGATCCAAATTCAGAGGTTTCAAAAGCATTACGTTCTGAGCGTATCTACTACGTATTGGAAGAGATCAATGTGAAACCGGGTATCGGCTACATGACAAAAATTAGAAATACAGATACAACAGTACAAGCGTAAGCTTTAGTATATAGAAAATACAAATTATGTCAGGACATAACGAATCAATACTTAGAGAACCATTAATTACCGGCGATAATATCACGTACGCAAAAATTACGGATGATATTTTGATGCCGGTAGAAAATAAGCCAAATAAGGCTTGGTGGATTGGTTTCATCGTTTCAGCATTGGGTGCTTTACTTTGGGTGGTAGCTGTTAGTTACACCTTTTGGAATGGTATCGGTGCATGGGGCTTAAATAAAACAGTTGGTTGGGCATGGGATATCACCGGTTTCGTATGGTGGGTAGGTATCGGTCACGCCGGAACACTAATTTCAGCAGTACTTTTACTTTTCCGTCAGAACTGGCGTAACTCCATCAACCGTTCGGCAGAGGCGATGACTATTTTCGCCGTAATCTGTGCCGCAACTTATGTGGTGTCTCACATGGGCCGTCCTTGGTTAGCTTATTGGGTTTTACCTTTACCAAATCAATTCGGATCACTTTGGGTAAACTTTAACTCACCACTGGTATGGGATATGTTTGCGATCTCTACATACTTCTCTGTATCATTATTATTCTGGTACACCGGTTTATTACCAGATATCGCAACCATCCGCGACCGTGCCGTTGGTACCCGTAGAAAAATCTATTCTATCTTTTCTTTTGGATGGAGTGGAAGTGTAAAAACCTGGCAACGTTTCGAAGCGGTGTCTTTAATCTTAGCCGGTATTTCTACACCACTTGTACTTTCGGTACACACCATTGTATCAATGGACTTTGCAACATCCGTAATACCAGGATGGCACACCACCATCTTCCCTCCATACTTCGTGGCAGGTGCGATTTTCTCTGGATTCGCGATGGTATTAACCCTATTATTGGTTGCACGTAAAGTACTGGGCTTAGAGAATTACATCACCATGTTCCACATCGAGTCGATGAACAAAATCATCATCTTAACTGGATCAATCGTAGGTGTAGCTTATTTAACCGAGTTCTTTATCGCATGGTATTCAGGTTCAGAGTATGAGCAGTATGCATTTATCAACAGATCTACTGGTCCTTACTGGTGGTCGTATTGGATGATGATGACTTGTAACGTAATCTCTCCACAATTGTTATGGTTCAAGAAAATCCGCCTAAGCATTAAAGCAACCTGGATTTTATCGATCGTGGTGAACGTAGGTATGTGGTTTGAGCGTTTTGTAATTATCGTTACTTCCTTACACCGCGATTATATTCCGTCAAGCTGGGCCATGTTCTATCCAACCTGGGTTGATATCAGTGTATTCGTTGGTTCAATTGGATTATTCTTCACCTTATTTTTATTGTTCTTAAGGGTATTGCCGTCAATCGCTATTGCAGAGGTTAAATTATTATTAAAATCTGCGAGTGAGCAAGCTAAAATGAAACAGATTAAAGAAGGGCATGAGAATAAAGAATATGTAGCAGAGTACATAGAGTCTTTAGAAAAATTTGATAGTGTTAAACAAGAAGATTACGCAAAAATATAACAATGAGTGATATCAAATATATTTTAGGCAGCTTTGGCGATCCTGACGAAATGATGCATGGCATCGAAAAGCTTCAGGAAAATAACATCAGTATTTATGATGTATATACACCGATGCCTATACACGGAATAGAAGCCAAATTAGGAATTAAAAGATCTAGAATCGATATCGCGGCATTTTGCTTTGGTATTACTGGTACCTGCTGTGCATTCGCTTTAATTTATTTCTGCGCAGTAATCGATTGGAGAGTAAACATAGGTGGTAAACCATCATTCGCATTGCCGGATTTTATTCCGATAATGTTCGAGCTTACAGTATTATTCTGTGCTTTCGGTATGGTGTTAACTTATTATGCATCTACCCACTTATTTCCAGGAAGAGCACCAAGAGTGATGGACCTACGTGCTACTGATGATCGTTTTGTTATTGCAGTTGATGCAAAAGACAATGTAGAACATACTGTAATTGATGGATTATTAAAAGACGCAGGTGCTTTAGAAATAAAGTATAATGAAAGGAAGTACATTAGCTATGAATAAGAATAAATTTGTTTACACAGCGTTTTTAGCTATCGCTTTTGCAGCTACCTTTTCTGCTTGTAAAGATAAACGCAGTACTGGCTTAGAATATGCCAGAAACATGTATGATCCGATTGCTTACAATCCGGATCAGCCAAACAAAAATTTTAAGGATGGTAAAACCGCTCAGTTACCACCTGCACATACCAAACCGGTAGGTTTTACTGAATATGATGAGTATCCTAATACTAAAGAAGGATATGAAGCAGCAGGAGTGAGTATGGTAAATCCTTTACCAGTTGATACTGTTAATTTGGCCCAGGGTAAACACTTATTTACCGTTTTCTGTAGCCCTTGCCACGGAGATAAAGGTGATGGACAGGGACACCTGGTTAAAATTGAGAAATTTAGTGGTGTACCTGCTTATCAAACCGGTTCATCATCCAGAGGTGGTAACATGGTTGATCTTACCGCAGGTAAAATTTATCATACCATTACATACGGTGTAAATAACATGGGCTCGCATGCTTCGCAAATCTCACCAACAGATCGTTGGAAAGTGGTGATGTATGTTCAACAATTACAAAAAGGACAATAGTAAAGCAAATATAAATGGGAACTCACAATATTAATTTTAGTGAACAGTTTGAGTTTACAGGGAAAGTAAAAACGTTAAGCATTGTTGGTATCGTTATCGGTATTGCGGCTGTATTGTTCGGTTTTTTGGCGGGCGATAAAGTAATGCATGAGCGTACTTTTGCTAACCTGTTGCTTATGGCATATTACTTTGCATGCGTTTGTATGTCTGGTACATTTTTCCTGGCTGTTCAATATGTAGCGCAGGCAGGTTGGTCTGCATCAATTTTACGTGTACCACAAGCTATGGCCAAAACTTTGCCTATAGCGGCTGTAATACTTGTAGTGGTTATTTCAGCAGGATTATACTCGCACAATTTATATCACCACTGGCATGCTGAAGGTTTAACCGATCAGAACAGCCCTAATTATGATGCTATTATCGCAGGTAAATCGGTATTCTTAAATGTGCCTTTTTTCTTAGGCCGCCAGGTGGTATTCTTAGGTATTTACAGTATATTTTCGATCATGTTTGTTAAGTTTTCTTACAATGAAGACTTGGCAGGCGGTTTAAATTCATACAGAAAAAGCTTCAAAAATGCTTGTATCTTCCTGGTAATTTACGGTTTTACTACCCCGGTATTTGCTTTTGATACCATCATGTCTTTAGAGGCACATTGGTTCTCTACCATGTTTGGCTGGTATAACTTCGCTGCAATGTGGGTAAGTAGTTTGGCAACTATTGCTGTTATCCTGATCTTATTAAGAAGAGCTGGGTATATGCAATGGGTTAACAATAGCCACTTGCATAACTTAGGCCAGTTTATTTTCGGTTTCTCTATCTTCTGGACTTATGTATGGTTTGCTCAATTCCTATTGATCTACTATGCAAATATGCCTGAGGAGACTGTATATTTCTATAAACGTTTTGAATATTATAAGTTCTGGTTTTTCTTAAACCTGGCCATGAATTTCTTAGCGCCTGTATTATTATTAATGGATAGAGATAACAAAAGAACAGATGCCAAATTATTATTCGTTTCTATCGTGGTATTGTTAGGTCATTGGGTAGATTATTACCAGATGATTATGCCAGGTGCGGTTGAAGATGGTCATAATGGTTTTGGAATTGTAGAAATCGGTATTGCATTAGGTTTCGTAGGATTGTTTACCTTTACGGTTTTATCATCATTAAGCAAAAAGCCTTTAATCGCGAAGAATCACCCATTATTACAAGAAAGTTTGCATCATCAGCTTTAGTGGTGATAAGATAGAGCAAATATTTAATTATTATTATAATTAGCAGTACAGCGTACTACTTTTAAGAAAATGAGTTTAAGAAAGTTTATAACGAATAAAACGACCGCAGCTTTGGCAGTATTGATTACTGCTTTTGCAAACACTAGCGTATTTGCGCAAGATGCAGCAGCAGGTGCTGCCGCGGCACCGAAAGTTGATATGGGCGAGGTTTATAAATCGGTAATATTTTATATTCTGGTTTTCCTTGCGGTATGCTTATTCATTGCTATTATTGGTAAAGCAATAAAAGTATATGAGTTAAGCCGCGAAGCACAAGGTAAACCTGTTGGTATCAACTGGAACAGGGTACATGCAAGTTTGTTTGCATTGTTTCTTGTGATCGGTTTATATGGGGTATATTGGGAATATACGGTACATGGGTCAATGTTACTTCCTGATGCTGCATCTGAGCATGGAAAGAAAATTGACAGAATGTTTAATTTAACATTAATCATTACCACAATCGTTTTCATAGCAACACACATCCTGTTGTTCGGATTTTCTTACATCTATAAATATTCTGCAAAGAGAAAAGCTTACTACTATCCACACAATAATACCATCGAAAAAATCTGGACCATCGTTCCGGCTTTAGTATTAACTGTTTTGGTTTTAATGGGTTTCTTAACCTGGAGATCTATTTTCTTCAAAGTTGAGGATCCAAATAACAAGCCATTGCAGATTGAGGTTACTTCTGAGCAGTTCAAATGGTCTATCCGCTATCCTGGGGCTGACGGAATTGTAGGTAAAAAGAATTATAAGTTAACTACAGCAACCAATACATTGGGTATTGATTTTAAAGATGTTAATTCTCGTGATGATGAAATGGCAGATGAGATGGTGCTTCCTGTGGGCAAACCAGTTAAACTTATTCTGACGAGTAAAGATGTAATTCACAGTTTTTATATGCCACACTTCAGGGTACAGTTAAATACCGTACCGGGTATGAGAACGGTTTTTGAATTTACGCCTACAAAAACGACTGCAGAAATGCAGCAGGAAACCAACGATCCGAATTTTAATTACCTTTTCTTATGTGCAAAAATCTGTGGATCTGGTCATTATAACATGCAAAAAGTTGTTCGTGTAGTATCAGAGGCTGAATACAAAACCTGGATTGCAGAACAGAAAACATACTTAAATGACGATTTAAGAAAACAATTTAATTTGCCAGTGGCACCTGCACCTGTAAAATCAGAAGCAGATTCAGCAGCTAAAGATTCAGCAGCTGTAAAAACTAACCAAATGGCTTTAAATAAATAATATTAAGCAGGAGCGAACGAATTATGTCAACAATAGCATTACACGACGAACACAATCACGATCACGCTGATCATGGGCATCATAAAGAGACTTTGATTTCAAAGTATATCTTTAGTATGGATCATAAAATGATTGCCAAGCAATTTTTGATTACCGGTATTATCATGGCGGTAATTGCAATGGGCTTATCAATCCTATTCCGTATCCAATTGGCATGGCCAGATCAAAACTTCCCTTTCTTAGAAACTTTCTTAGGCAAATGGGCTGAAGGCGGTCGTATAAAGCCCGACTTTTATCTGGCTTTGGTTACCATTCACGGGACCATTATGGTATTTTTTGTACTTACAGCTGGTTTAAGTGGAACGTTTAGTAACTTATTAATCCCACTTCAGATAGGTGCAAGAGATATGGCCTCGCCATTCTTGAACATGTTATCTTACTGGTTCTTCTTTATGGCTTGTGTGATCATGATGTCATCATTCTTCATTCAAACGGGACCAGCATCAGGAGGTTGGACGGTTTATCCGCCATTATCTGTTGTAGCTAAGGCTATGCCAGGTTCAGGCTTGGGTATGACTTTGTGGTTAATTAGTATGGTGCTTTTCGTAGCTTCATCTTTAATGGGTGGTATTAACTACGTAAGTACCATTTTAAATATGCGTACTAAAGGGATGGATCTTTGGAAAATGCCATTGCCGATCTGGGCTTTCTTCTTAACCGCAATTTTAGGTATCCTATCTTTCCCGGTTCTAGTAGCTGGTGTAGTATTAATGGTATTTGACCGCAGCTTCGGTACCAGTTTCTATTTATCAGATATCGTAATGGGTACTGATATTTTACCAAATGAAGGTGGTTCACCAATCTTATGGCAACACTTATTCTGGTTCTTAGGTCACCCTGAGGTTTATATCGTAATTATGCCGGCGTTAGGTATCTCATCTGAAGTAATTTCAGTAAATGCACGTAAGCCAATTTTTGGTTACCATGCAATGGTTTACTCACTAATCGGTATTACCGTATTATCATTTATCGTTTGGGGTCACCACATGTTTGTAACAGGTATGAACCCGTTGTTAGGTGGTGTGTTTATGATTACTACGTTAATCATTGCGGTACCATCTGCAGTAAAAACATTTAACTATCTGGCTACACTATGGAGAGGTAATATCCGTTTTACACCGGCCATGTTATTCGCCATTGGTTTAGTTTCGTTCTTTATCTCTGGTGGTTTAACCGGTATCTTCTTAGGAAATGCTTCTTTGGATATTAACTTACACGATACTTACTTTGTTGTTGCCCACTTCCACCTGGTAATGGGATCTGCAGCAATTTTTGGTATGCTTGCAGGGGTTTATCACTGGTTTCCTAGAATGTTCGGTAGAATGATGAATGCTAAATTGGGATACTTGCATTTCTGGTTAACTTTCATTGCAGCTTACCTGGTGTTCTTTCCACTTCACTTCTTAGGTTTAGATGGGGTACCACGTCGTTACTATGCGTTTACCGAGTTTGAATTTATGAAGAAGTGGTTAACTGTTAACGTATTTGTAACCTGGGCAGCTATTATGGCGGCTCTGGCTCAGGTAGCGTTCCTATTTAACTTCTTTTACTCCATCTTTAAAGGAAAAGTAGCCCCTCAAAATCCTTGGGAAGCGAATACTTTAGAATGGACTGCACCTGTTGAACACTTACATGGTAACTGGCAAGGTGAAATCCCAACGGTTTACAGATGGCCATATGATTATAGCAAGCCAGGACATGACGCAGATTTTATTCCGCAAACTGTTCCTTTCTCTCAAACGATGAGCTCTAACTTACCTCATGATTTTGAAGGAAATGAGGAAGCAGAAAAAATTCAGCAAGATTGGGAATTAGCTAATCCTGTTACAGAAAACAAGGGATAGTTTAAGCTTTAAATAAAATTTCAAAGGGGTATCTGATTAAGTTTCTGCTTATCCGGATACCCTTTTCATCTTATAGATATATGGTCAGCAGATCAGAACAGTGTTTCATTAGAATTAATCTTATAACCATCATAGTCACACTATTGGTTGTACTTGCCGGAGGTATTGTACGTAGTACCGGATCTGGCATGGGGTGTCCGGATTGGCCAAAATGTTTCGACCGTTACATTCCGCCAACTGATGTATCTCAACTTCCTGCCAATTATAAGGAGAAATATGTAGCTGGTCGCTTGAAGAAGAATGAAAAATTCGCTAAATACCTGGAAAGTATGGGCAAAGTTGCCCTTGCTGATAGCATCAGGAATGATAGAAGTATAACTATACCAGAAGAATTTAATCCAGCCAAAACATGGACAGAGTACCTGAACCGCTTAGTAGGCGTAGCTGCAGGCATCTTTCTATTGCTTACTGCTATTTATTCCTTTACCTATCGGAAAACGGCTAAACGAATCATTGTACTGAGTGTACTTAATATTTTTGTTGTGGGCTATCAAGCCTGGCTGGGATCTATTGTAGTATCAACCAATCTGGCACAATGGGTGGTAACCGTACACATGCTTTTAGCATTGGTAATATTGGCCATCTCAATATATACGTATAATTACGCAAAACAGCTCAATAAAGCGCCTTCGGTAATTATGTATAAAATATTATGGCTTAAAGGCTTTTTGTTCTTTACACTAGTGGTGAGCATTGTTCAGATTATTTTGGGCACCGATGTAAGGGAGGCAATAGATGTAATTGCCAAATCTTTAGGCTATAGTGAGAAGGCAACATGGATTTCGAAGGTGGGAAATGTTTTTTCTTATCATCGTGATTTGGCCATTTTGGTGGTAATCACCAACGGTGTAGTTTATAAAATGGTTATCGACCGTTTTAGTGGTAAAGCGGCTCCGTTGCTAACAGCCAAGTTTATTTTAGTTACGCTCTTTGTTCAATTATTAAGTGGTTTAGCTTTGGCATATATTGCTTTTCCACCAGCAGCGCAGGCACTGCACATTTTGTTCTCCACGCTGTTGTTTAGTTTACAGTTTTATTTGTACTTACTGGTTTACAGAACAAGTACATATAAACAATAATATTTAAGAAAATTGAAGCAATATCTTTCAGATTTTTCTAAACTTATCAAATTCAGGCTATCGTTTACGGTGGTGTTTTCGGCATCGATTTCTTTTTTGATCGGGCAGAAAATGCAGATAGCGAGGAGTAACGATCCTACTTGGGTAAAGAAAATGATTGCGTTAGGTGAAACAGACATCATTCATTCTATTAACTGGGGAAACTGGTTGATTTTAATAGCTGGTGGTTTTTTGGTAACCGCTGCTGCAAACTGTTTTAACGAGATTATTGAAAAAGATCTGGATAAATTAATGTCTAGAACCAAAGACCGCCCGATGCCGGCAGGCAGAATGACCACCGGACAGGGATTGATTTTGGGCGTTTTTATGGCATTTTCAGGTACCTGGCTGTTGGGGCATTTAAATCTGGAAACAGGGTTACTGTCGGTATTTTCAATTTTGTTATATGCTTTTGCGTATACACCATTGAAGAGAAAATCGCCAATTGCTGTTTTTGTGGGCGCTATTCCAGGGGCTTTACCGCCACTCATTGGTTATCTTGCTGCATTTGGGAGCTTAAAGGCTGAAATGTTTCAGGCTATCGACTATAATATCGCTGTTATCTTATTCCTCATTCAGTTTGTATGGCAGTTCCCTCACTTCTGGGCAATTGCCTGGGTTTTGGATGATGACTACAAGAAAGCGGGTTTCAGGCTATTGCCTACCAAAAAAAGAGATAAATTAACCGCACTTTTAACTTTTTTAAGTACGCTGATTTTAATTCCGGTGAGTTTATTGCCAACCATTTATGGTTTTGGCGGTTATTACATTGCTGGTTTATCCCTGATTGCCGGACTCATTTTTAGCTGGTTGGCTTTTAAACTTTTAATGAGCAGAGAACTGGCAGATGCCAGGAAAGTAATGTTCTGTTCTTTTTTTTACATCCCGGCGGTACAGTTGGGTTTATTATTAAATTTTATAGCAAAATAATTTATGGTGCTAACAATGGAAAAGATGCAGGATACGTTTGACCCAAAACCAAGAAAATTTATCGTTTGGTTATTTGTCGTATCATCAACAATTATGTTTGGTGGTTTTACCAGTTATTACCTGGTATTTGCCGCCTCAAAAGGGAAGGGACACGGTTTGGTATTGCCTGACGCCTTTATTTATTCGAGTTTGGTTATTGTAGCCAGCAGTATTACCTTGGTGTTAGCCTCCAGGGCTTTAAAGAAACTGAATTTTAGCTTACAGCGTAACATGCTTTGGATTACCGTAATATTAGCTGTTGCTTTTGGTGTGATGCAGTTCAATGCCTGGGGAAGTATGGTGAGAACCGGAGCAACTTTGGTAGGAAACAATGCCGCAATATCATTTATTTATGTGGTATCTGGAATGCACCTTTTGCACATTATTGCAGGTGTTGGCCTTATTATAAGTGCTTTAGCCGGTAGCTATAAAAGCCTGCCTGTTGCCAAAGTTCAGTATAGAATGGAAATCGCTTCTATTTTTTGGCATTTTATAGATATATTATGGATATATCTGTATGTTTTTTTACTTTTGAACCGTTAAATTTGTTAACAAACTATTATACTATTTCCAAATGAATGCAGTATCACAATTAGATCAAGTTAAAACCGGGCCATGGAATGGTGGTCGTTCTCCGTGGTCGGTAGAATATGGTAAAATCATGATGTGGTTTTTCCTTTTATCAGATGCTTTTACTTTTTCATCTTTATTGATCTACTACGGCGCTCAGCGTTTTTCTAAATTAACATGGCCAGATCCTGATTTGGTTTTCCAGTCTATACCTGGTATTAAAGATACAGGTGCTCCATTAGTATTCGTGGGTATCATGACTTTTATCCTGATCTTAAGTTCTGTAACCATGGTTATGGCAGTTGAGGCTGGACACCGTCGCGCTAAAAAAGAAGTAATCGGATGGCTTGTAGCTACCATTATCTTTGGTTTCATGTTCCTGGGCTGCCAGGCTTTAGAATGGAGTCACCTGCACCATGAAGGTTTCTGGTGGGGAACTATTCCATCGGCTGAAGAGTTGAAACATTTATTTGATGGGCCTGTTTCCTTGGTTGCTGCTCAGCAGTTTGCAAACTTATTCTTTACCATTACCGGTTTCCACGGTTTCCACGTATTTAGTGGGGTTATGATTAATGTGATCATTTTGATTATGACGATTAACGGAACTTTCGAAAAAAGAGGCCATTATTTAATGGTTGAAAAAGTGGGTTTATACTGGCACTTTGTAGATTTAGTATGGGTGTTTGTATTTACATTCTTCTATTTGGTTTAATTTTCAATTTATAAAAATATTTAACATGTCACAACATTCGCATTTAGAAGAAGGACACGAGCATGGCGAACATGCTGGAATGGATAAAGCAAAAATCTGGAAAGTAGCAGGTATTTTAACTTTAATCACCGCAATCGAATTTATCATTGCACTATGGGCAATTCCTGGCGGACATATTCCGCAACATGTAGGTAACTATATCTATATCGCATTAACTTTGGTAAAAGCATTTTATATTGTGGCCTATTTCATGCACTTAAAATATGAAAAATTAGGCTTACAGTTAGCCCTAACAGTATCGTTCATTTTTATTATTTACTTTATTGTTTTGATGTTAATTGAAGGTGGATTCTTAAACATCCACATGATGAGCCATTAATGAAAAGAAGCCCTATAAAAAAGGTATTAATCCTGGTAAGCATTTTAGCTATACCGGGATTTTTGTTTTTTTACTTATTGCCACACTTTGCAAAAAATAGGTATAAGAGTTTACCGATCTTCGGCAAAAAGACGGTAGCTGCTACCTTTCATAGCGTAAAGGGGAAGAAAATTCCGGATACCATTTATCATCTGGTTCCCGATTTTAAACTTATCAACCAGCATAACGATACCGTCAGCTGGAAATCATTTGAGAATAAAATTGTAGTACTCAACTTATTCTATGCCGGGGCCAGAAGCCAGCAGGCGAATAAGTACATCAAGCAACTATCTGACGGCTATGAGCAAAAACCTCTGGTTAAATTTATAAGTCTGTCTGTCGATCCTGCAGATGTAAATAAGCTGAAAGATTTTGCTGCAAATTTTAAGGCCAAAGAAGGTAAATGGGATCTTCTGGCTGGAGATACCGCGCAAATTTATCCATTGATCAGGCAAGGTTTATTACTTGATGTAGTAGCCAATGAGTCCAAAGGAGAAAACAGCTTCATATTTAGTAATAAAATAGTTTTAATCGATAACCTACATCGAATACGTGGCATTTACGATACTGATAGTGCCGAGGCAAATGCCAAATTAGAAGATGAAATAAAAGTGCTTATTGCCGAATACTTAAGAAATGTTAAAGATGGCAGATAGTAAGGTTGGCGATTAGTATTTAGGACTTAGCGTTCGAACGCTCTACACAAAGCAAAATAATAATTATAAAAGATTTAATATTCATGGAAAATAGTCCGATCGAGAAAAAATATAGCAAGTGGATCATTATCCTTTCTATTTTTATACCGGTAGCCGTAGCTTTTCTATTTGTGGTAAAGCTCAAAGATCTCGGTATTGATGCGCCTACCCTGCCTTTTTTGCCACCAATATACGCTACCATTAACGGAATTACTGCGATAGTGTTAGTGGTTGCCGTTTGGGCGATAAAAAATGGAAAGATACGACTACACCAAAATTTAATGAAAACAGCCATAGGCTGCTCTTTATTGTTTTTGGTGATGTATATTGCCTACCACATGACTACACCCTCAACTAAATTTGGAGGTGAGGGAACGATAAAATATCTTTACTTTTTTATTTTGTTAACCCATATATTATTGTCAATTGCTATCATTCCTTTGGTTTTAGTTACTTATGTAAGGGCTTTGGCCGAGCGTTTCGATCGTCATAGAAAAATTGCACGGGTTACATTTCCACTATGGCTTTATGTTGCTATAACTGGTGTGGTGGTTTATTTGATGATTTCGCCTTATTACCAATACTAATCGCTTTAGGAAACTTTCAAACTCCAAGTGAAGCCTTACTGTAAAAAGTAGGGCTTTTGTTTTTTTTAATACATTTTTTAGTGCACAAAATTTACTAATCTGTATATTTGGTTATAAAGTTGTATTGTGGTTAAGCTAAATCAATTTAGTTTTCCATATCTATTCATCTATCAATTAAGTCTTGTAGTATAATTACGGGGCAATTAACAAACAAATTTATGGCGGTAAGTAATGTGGATAAAGAGCGCGCCCTGATTGATAAAATCGTGGAAGGAGACGAGCAAGCATTTTCTGTATTGTTCTTTAAATACCTTCCTGTACTCCACATTTTTGCCTCTAAATTTACAAAGTCAGATGATGCTGCAGAAGAAATTATTCAGGATGCATTTTTAAGGGTCTGGCTAAATCGCGATAAATTGTCGGAAGTAGATAATGTGAAGGCCTATCTGTATAAATATGTTTCTAACGAATGTTTAAGTTACCTGCGTAAAAAATTAAAAGAAGATCGTGTTGTTGATGCATTTACAGCCAAACAATTAAACAGTCATAACAATACGGTAGAAACCATCAATTTAAATGAGGTAACGAGGATTGTTGCAGTAGCTATAGATAAATTACCTGAGCAAAGGAAAAATATATACCAGTTGAGCAGACGCGACGGTAAAACTATCCCTGAAATAGCGGAAATACTTAATATTTCTCCCAATACAGTTAAAAATGCCCTTGTAATTGCATTAAAATCTATACGTACCCACCTAGAGCAGCATGGTATAGTATTTTTTTATCCAATTGTTTTTTTCTTTTTAAAAATTAAATAGAAAAAAATAATATTCCGATAGTCCTAATTTTCTTTTGCTGCTTCTTAGTATCAGAATCTTTATGGAAGACCGTATACATTATCTATTACAACAGTTTACTGCTAAGACCTTAAGTCAGACCGAAAAGGAGGAACTTTTAGTTTTAGTAGAAAACGACACGTCATTAATTTCTGACGAAATCGTGAAAATGATTATCTCAGAGGAAGAACATGCCGTTAATGTTGATGATGAAAAATGGAATCCGGTTCTCGATAAAATTCTGAAAGTAGATAAGCCAATGCGGTCGACTAAGCGGATTTTAATGAGTAGTTTAAAATGGGCTGCTGCTGCCGTGGTATTTGTTGTATTTTCTTTAACGGCCTACATATCTCTGCATAAAAAGAAAGAACATGTTTTTACTACGGATATAGCCCCCGGAAAAAATAAAGCTATTCTTACTTTGGCTGACGGGAGGAAAATCTCCCTTTCAGATGCAATAAAGGGCGATATCGTAAAAGAAGCCGGTTTCTCCATCACCAAAACGGACGATGGCCAGCTGGTTTATAATATTGCCGAATCTGAAAATACAAACGATGATCGGTTAAATACCATTTCTACGCCAAACGGAGGTGAGTGGCAAATCAAATTACCAGATGGTTCTACAGTTTGGCTAAATGCGGCCTCTTCACTGCAATACGCATTAAATATTGGTACCGCAAAACAGCGTGTAGTGAAATTAGATGGTGAAGCTTATTTCGAAGTAGCTAAAAATGCGACACATCCTTTTATTGTAGAAACCGATAAACAAACGGTTGAGGTATTGGGTACTCATTTTAACATCAATAGCTATAAAGATGAAAGCGTTACCAAAACTACTTTATTGGAAGGTAGTGTGCGGGTTTCTCATAAAAACACCAATGAAAGTGAGGTGCTTAAACCTGGAGAGCAATCGCTGGTAACCCTTTTAGGCATGGATGTAAAAGAAGTAGATGTTGATGAAGCAGTTGCCTGGAAAAAGGGCTATTTCATGTTTAACAACGAAAAGCAGGTAAGCATTTTACGCAAGGTGGCCCGCTGGTATAATGTAGAAGTAGAATATGTTGATCCTGAAGCTAAGAATGTAATGTATTACGGTACAGTAAACCGTTTCGAAAAAATATCAAAGATGTTGACCAAGTTTGAGCAAACAGGAGAAGTGCGATTTGATATTAAAGGCAATAAATTATTTGTATATAAAGAATGACGATAAGAAGATTAAGGCATAACTAACCTTGATCTCAAAAAATAAATTAACTAATAAATTAATCAACCTAACCTAACAATTAATGAATAAACTTCGACAAACCTCCTGACATGCTGGCTGAATAAAAAAAGGAGTGCTTCTAACACCCCTTTATATCTGTTTAGCTATTCCGTAAAACGGAACTGACTCAAAATTAAATTATTTCTTGGATAACCGCGAATCGCTCTTTAGCGTCCAAACTTCATTGCGCTTCGCCCAAAAACAGACTATTAAATGTACAAAATTTATATTGAAATTTTATGTACGCACCGACGCTACATACCTAAATTGCTACTCATGATGAAGTTAATTACGGTTGTTCTGCTGGCCTCGTTAATGCAGGTAAGTGCAGCTTCATTCGGCCAGCTGGTTACATTGAAAGAAAAAAATGTAACATTAGAAAAAATGTTCAGGGAAATCAGACAGCAGTCTGGTTATGATGTATTATTATCTACAAATAAGATAAAAAGTACCACAACAATTAACGCCAACTTCAATAATGCAACCATTGAAGAAGTAATGGGTAAAATTATTTCAGGAATGGATCTTACTTATACAATAGAAGATAAAACTATCCTGATTACACCTGTACAGAAGTCGTTATTTAGTAAGGTTGTTGATTATTTCTCTCAAGTTAGGGTAACGGGTAAAGTAAGGGACAAAAATGGTAATGAACTGCCTGGTGTAAGTGTAAAAGAGAAGGGGGCAACAAATGGTGTCTCAACAAATTCAGCAGGCGAATATAGCATTAATGTAGGTGACCGTGCAACTTTGGTTTTTAGCTACATTGGCTACCAAACCATTGAGGTAGCACTAAATGGCAGAACCAATATTAATGTTACATTGGAAGAAGATGCAGCTCAGTTAAATGAAGTTGTAGTAACAGGTATGGGAACTACTGTGGATAAAAGAACATTTACAGGTGCTACTTCAAATGTTAAAGTATCGGATGCTGAAATAGGTGGTTTGCCTGATCCGAGCAGGATGCTTGATGGACGTGTTGCTGGTGTAACCGTTCAAAATACAACAGGTACATTCGGTACCGCTCCAAAAATTAGAATTCGTGGAGCAAGTTCTATTTATGGAAGTTCAAAACCACTTTGGGTTGTAGATGGAGTAATCCTGGAAGATGTTGCCGATATCAGTTCTGATGATTTATCTTCTGGAGATGCACTGACACTGATTAGCTCTGCTGTTGGCGGCTTAAACTCAAATGATATTGAAAGTTTTCAGATCTTAAAAGATGGTGCAGCAACATCAATTTATGGCGCTAAGGGAAAAGGCGGTGTGATTGTAATTACCACTAAAAGAGGTAGGGTCGGCGTAAATAGCTTTAATTATGTATCAGAACTGACCACTCGCTCTAAGTTCTCTTATGATAACTTTAACATCATGAATTCTCAGGAACAAATGGGGGTTTATCAGATGCTGGATCAAAGAGGTTGGTTAAATAATTCGAGCGTATCCAACGCATCAAACAGTGGAGTGTATGGTAAAATGTACCAACTCATCAACTCTGGTCAACTTCAAAATACCGAAGCTGCCAAAAATGCTTATCTACGAGAGGCAGAATATAGAAATACGGATTGGTTTGATTTGCTATTTAATAATAGCGTGATGCAAAATCACTCCATCAGCATGTCATCAGGAACAGAAAAGGCACAATACTATTCATCTCTAAGTGCAGTTTACGATCCTGGCTGGACTAAGCAAAGCAAGGTGAAAAGATATACTGCAAATTTTAATGCTACATATAACCTGCGCAATAACCTAAAATTAACGCTCTTGTCAAACGGATCATATAGAGATCAGAGAGCTCCGGGAACCTTAGGCCAATCTACCGATGTGGTTTTTGGAACCGTAGGTCGTCAGTTCGATATTAACCCATATTCTTACGCTTTAAATACGTCAAGAACATTGGATCCGAATACTTTCTATACCAGAAACTATGCTCCATTTAACATCTTGCATGAATTGGAAAACAATTATATGGATGTTAATGTAGCTGATGTTAAGTTTCAAGGAGAATTGAGCTGGAAAGCACTAAAAACTTTAAACTTTAGTTTTCTTGCTTCAACAAGATACAACCAAACATCACAACAGCATTATATTAAAGATAGCTCAAACCAGGCATCGGCCTACCGGGCAATGGGGACTACTATCATTAGGGACAACAATCCATATTTGTATACGGATCCAAGTATCTTATATGCTGTGCCTGTCTCAATCCTACCTTCAGGAGGTATTTACAACCGTGTAGATAATAAGCTTACCAGTAACGATTTCCGTTTTATTACTCAGTATAATGAAACTTTTGCCGATAAGCATAATATCGATATCGTTGGTGGATCTACTATAAGTGAAATTTATAGAAATAATAATTTCTTTAGAGGTTGGGGATTACAATATGATTTAGGTGAAATTCCATTCACAGATTATCGTGTATTTAAACGAGCTTCAGAAGAAAATACCAATTACTATACTGTAGGTAATACAAGAAGTAAGGAGGTTGCTTTCTTCGGTGAGGTGGCCTATACTTACGATAGAAGGTATACTGTTAAAGCAACGGGAAGATACGAAGGAAGTAACAGATTAGGTAGGTCGACTTCAGCAAGATGGTTGCCAACCTGGAGTGTATCCGGATTGTGGAACGTTATGGAAGAAAAATTCTTTCAAAATTTAAATACGCCGTTTTCGAGTTTATCATTCAAAGGTTCATATGGTTTATCAGCTGATAGAGGTCCGAGTTATGTAACGAACTCAAAAGCCATTTACAGTAGTTACAATCCTTGGAGACCAACTGCTGCTGATAGGGAAACAGGTTTAGAAATCAATACTTTAGAAAACTCTGAACTTACCTTTGAGAAAAAACATGAGTTAAACCTTGGTACCAGCTTCAGCCTTTTTAAAAATAGATTAGCAGTTGATGTAGACTGGTACAAAAGAAATAACTTTGACTTGATCGGTATTATCAATACACAAGGATTGGGCGGTGAGATTACAAAGTATGGTAACGTAGCTGATATGAAATCGAGCGGTATTGAAGTAAGTGTAGCTGGTACAATACTTAAAAAGAACGATTTCTCCTGGACCGCGAATTTTATCTATACACACAACCAGAATGAAGTAACTAATTCTGAAAACAACGCTCGTGTTATTGACTTGATTACCGGTACGGGTTATGGTTTACAAGGCTATCCAGCCCGTTCTTTATTCTCCATACCTTTTGTGAGGTTACAAAATGATGGATTGCCAATTTTTACCAATAGTGATGGCAGTGAGACCGTGACAGGAGTATATCTTCAAAATAGAGATAATGTAGGTTTCTTAAAATACGAAGGAACTACCGAACCTACCCATTTAGGAAGTTTGGGGAACATCTTCGGCTACAAAGCATTTAAATTAAATGTTTTTGTCACCTACTCTTATGGGAATGTAGTGCGCTTAAATCCGGCTTTCAAAACGGGTTATACCGATCTTGATGCCAGTACAAGAGAATTTTATGACGCATGGACTGTGCCTGGAGATGAGTTAAAAACAAACGTTCCTGTTATTTTGGATACCAGATATATCAGAAATAACAGTAATTATGGCATTGCTTATAACTCTTATAATTATTCATCTGCAAATATTGCAAAGGGAGATTTCATTCGTTTAAAAGACATATCACTTTCTTATGATTTTAATAAGAAAATGTTGTCGAGAATCGGTCTAAATGCCGCTTCATTACGTGTAAATGCTACTAATCTATGGTTAATCTATGCGGATAAAAACCTGAATGGCCAAGATCCTGAGTTCGTAAATGCAGGTGGTGTAGCATTGCCTCTAGCAAAACAGTATACTTTAACTTTAAGGGTTGGATTTTAATAAAAGAAACTTACAATGAAAAATAAATATTTATTTCTCGCATTTAGTGCAATTATTATTTCAGGTTTTTCTTCTTGTAAGAAATATTTGGATGAATTGCCAGATAACAGGGCAGAGCTGAATAATACAGAAAAAATAGCTAAAATGCTGGTGTCAGCATATCCAACAAATTCTTACGTGTTGGTGTCTGAATTATCTTCAGATAATGTTGACGATTATGGAGAATCAAACCCATACTACGATCGGTTTTCTACTCAGGCATTTAACTGGCAAGATATCACTGAAACAAATAATGATGGTATTGACAGGTTATGGAGTGGTTGCTATGGCGCAATAGCCAGTGCCAATGCCGCCCTAAATGCCATTAATGAGCAAGGTAACCCTGCAAGTTTGGCTGCACAAAGGGGAGAGGCCTTAGTGGCAAGGGCATACGGTCATTTTATATTGGTAAATATGTTTGCGCAACATTATTCACCATCAAAATCGGCAACAGATTTAGGCATAACTTATATGACTAAGCCAGAATCTACCCTTGATCCTAAATATCAACGCAATACCGTGGCTGAAGTTTATGACTTTATGGTTAAAGATCTGGAAGAGGGGATTCCATTGATTAATGATGCCTCTTATTCAAACTCCAATGTTGCTAAATATCATTTTAACAAATCGGCAGCAAATGCTTTTGCGGCAAGGTTGTTTCTTTATAAAGGCGATTGGGCTAAAGCGGTAAGCTATGCTACGGCTTCATTCAACAATTCTCCATCTACTTACTTACGCGACTATACTTACATTTCTACCTTTAGTGCAACCTTCGCTAATATCACCAGAGAATATAACTCAAGTGGCATAAAGGCGAATTTTCTGATCAGCACACCTGTTTCATCTGCGGCATTAAATTTTGGTAATTATTATACTGGTAGTAGGTACTCTCATGGCGCCTATATTGCGGGTAATGAATCAATCTTAATAAAGAATACACCTCATGGTAATTATACAGGTACTCCGGGTTACCGCATTCGAAGCTATAGCTATGCTGGTGCAAATTTAGATAAAGTGTTATTGCCGCATGTTTCCTATCAATTTGAATATACCGATCCGGTTGCTGGTATTGGCTATACGCATAGTGTTTTTGCACCTTTTACCTTAGAAGAAGCTTTGCTTACCCGCGCCGAAGCTTATATTCAATTGAAAAATTATACTGCAGCTTTAGCCGATATTAATCTTTTTGTAGGCAATACTTTTACCTCATCTCTACCTGTAACACAGGAAAGGATTGATGCATGGGCTACATCATTTGCCTATTCGACACCTACAGCTTCGACACCTAGAAAAAAATTCAATGCTGAATTTACCATTGAAGCTGGTACCCAGGAAAATATGCTTCAGGCTGTATTGTATTATAGAAGAATAGAGACCTTACTTACTGGTTTACGCTGGTTTGATGTTAAACGTTATGGTATAGAAGTTACCAGACGTACAATTGTTGCCGGTGTACCTGGTCCAATAAGCAACAATAAGTTAGTAGTAAGAGATAATAGAAGAGCAATACAATTGCCTCAAGATGTAATCACTTCTGGTTTAACCTCTAATCCAAGATAGACATGAAATTTAATAAAATTTATTTATTTCTTTTGGCAGGAACGTTAGTAGCTAACGGCTGTAAAAAGGAAAAGTTGGATCCAAATAGTGTTTTTGTTGATTCGACGATCGAAAAAAATGCATTGGACAATTATATCTACGGTAATTTAGTATTAGATTATAATATTGATGTTTTGTATAAATATGTAGATAAAGAATCTGACCAGAATTATAACTTGGTTCCTGCTAGTTATGAAAGCTCAATCAGAATGACCAAGTTGTTAAAATATTTAGGTTTTGAACCTTATGATGCTGTAACAGGTGGAAAATCTTTTATCAAGGGTTATTTTCCTAAACTGATCAACTATATCGGTGAAGCTGCCTATAGAAATAATGGCACTAAAATATTGGGTACAGCTGAAGGTGCCAGAAAAATTACACTTTATGAGGTGAACAGATTGAATGCTACTACCGGCGTTAATGCAAACTTTTTAACTGATAGTTATTTTCACACTATTCATCATGAGTTTCAGCATATCCTAAACCAAACTACCGATTTCCCAAGTAGTTTTAGAACAATTTCCGGAACTTCGTATGTTGATGATGTTTGGGTAACGGCCTGGGCTAATGATGGCGCAGCAATTGCAGCAGGTTTCATTTCACCTTACGCAAGTAGTTCTGACAAAGAAGATTTTGCGGAGTTGTATTCGTTTTACGTAACCTTATCGGCTGCTCAATGGGATGCCAGGTTAAACGCAACAGGCAGTACCGCTGCTGGCAGAACAATCATTAACAATAAGTTGATATTGGTGAAAAATTACATGCTAACAGTATGGAAAATTGACATGGATGTATTAAGGGCAAATATCCAGGCTCGTATAGCCGATCTGCCTAATTTTAATCAAACTTCATTATAATCGAGATATTATGAAAAGAAACTATTATCTGTTAACTATTATCTGTTTTCTGTTTTTAGCGGCATGCGACAAGAAAAAAGACAGGGTTTTCGACGAAAGCCCAACCGTACGGTTGAATCAGTCAGTGGCTAATGCGCAAACTATTTTAAGAAGTAAACCCAACGGATGGATTTTTCAATATTTTCCAGGCGCTAGTGCCCCGTACGGAGGCGTTAATTTATTTGTGAATTTTACCTCTGCTATAGATGTAAATATTCAGGCTGATTATATAGAAGGGAATGTGACCAGTTCTTATAAGGTATATCCTGGTGCCGGGCCGATATTAACTTTTGATACCTATAATTCTGTTTTGGATTACTTTGCTTTACCAGGCGCACGGAATGGCAATCAAGGCCCTTCTGATGTTGGCTTAGGAGGTGATATAGAATTCCTGGTGGTAAAAGCCAGTGCCGATTCTGTTATCTTAAAAGGCAGAAAAAGAAACACCACCCTGGTTATGGTGCCTGTACCTGGAAATGCGGCAACTATACCTGCCTTAATAAGCAATTACAGAACATCATTTAATCGCTTCTACAATGCAAATTCCTTCCGTTTTGTCACAGCAAGTAAAACTACCGCGGTAACTTGGGGAGTATTTAACGGTTTGTTGGCAGGAAGCAACAACTATTCGTTCAGGCCAACGGATACTGGAATTGATGGTTTCAAAGAATATACTGTCGATGGCATCACATTCAAGCAATTAACTTATAAAGCAGCAACATCGACATATCCAAATGGTTATTATGCCAATGCTGATGAAAGCCTGAAATTGGTTATTTTATAATAAATTAACATCTTAACTGAGGCCCCGAAATAGTCGGGGCCTTACATTTTTTATCACATCTCCCATGCTTTATAGACAAATGTTAAGCTATCTGATTTTTATTTTAAACCACCTTCTCTTTATGTTGTTTGATTTAAAAATATATTCTTCACAGGCTAAATTGATCGGTATTATTTTAGGCGTTATTGTCTTGATCATAGGAGCTTTAGATTATCAGTTTAATTATAAAAAAGCAAAGAAGTTTAATACTTCACCGGGATTATTAATCTCCTTAAATATAACGATGTGGATTTTTGCAGGGTCATATGTTCTCATCATGATTAATATCATTTTATTAATCGCTTTTATCTGGTGGGAGAAACAATTAATTGAAGAACCGAAAACAATCGATTAATTGGAAAAGCTAACTTTAAGCCCCGCCTTATCAGCGGGATTTTTTATGACATAATTTTTAAACCTCTCCATGCGTTTATTCCTATATTTGTAAACCATGAAGAAGAAAGCAATTTTTATCCTGTTTGTATTGGTAATTACGTTTGCTGTAAGCGCCAATGTTAATGCTCAATGTTCCATGTGTACCATTAATGCCGAGCAGGGTGTAAAAAATGGCAATACACAAACTGCCGGCTTAAATACAGGTGTATTGTATCTTTTATCTCTTCCTTATTTAATGGCTGTTATTGTGGGTGTGGTGTGGTACAAAAAATATCGTAAAAAGAATATCCAGCTGAACATGAAAAAAGAACCTTTTAATTTAAATTAAAAGCATGGCTGATCAAACTACCTCAAAACTTTATGCCATTGTGCATTGTAAATGCCCGCATTGCCGCAGGGGAGATATTTTTACAGGCAGTATGTACGGCTGGAACATTCAGCACACCAAAGAAATCTGTGGACACTGTGCACAACGGATAGAAATTGAACCAGGTTACTTTTATGCAGCCATGTATGTAAGCTACGCCATGAATGTGATTGAAATGCTTTTCGCAAGTTTCCTCACCTATTTGGTTTTTGGCCCGCTTACCGATGAAACGTTCTGGCCTTACCTGATTGTTATTTTTACTGGTTGTTTTGTACTGTATCCGTTTAATTACCGTTATTCCAGGATCATATTGCTTCATGTTTTATCGCCAAATATTAAGTACAAGCCGTATTACGATAAGTAGTATGGGTTAATTGTTTAAATCGTATAAACCGGTTAATTGTTGGTTTAGCGCTTAGTGATAAGCGTTTGGCGATGATTAACAACATAAATGTAGGGGCCATTTAAACCAATGGCTGATGACCAATGAACCCTGAATGATGCTTAAAAAAGAAACCCTGAATTTTATAAAGGATGTTACGGAAAATAACAACCGCGAATGGTTCGCTGCTAATAAAGATGTGTACGAAGCGGCCAAAGCTGATGTTTTGGCATTGGTAGGTAAGCTTATTCCCGAATTGGCGAAGGTAGATCCATTGCTTTCAGCAGAGGCTGATCCTAAAAAAAGCCTGTTGCGCATTTACCGCGACGTGCGTTTTAGTAAAAATAAAGATCCCTATAAAAATAACTTCGGTATCTGGTTTTCGGCAAAAAGTAAAGGGGGCAATGAGCCGGGCTATTATCTGCATATCCAGCCAGGAAAGAGTTTTCTTGCCGGCGGCTACTGGATGCCTGATGCACCGCATTTAAAATTGATCAGGCAGGAGATTGATTACAATATAGGCGATTTTTAAGAAATTATAAACGAAAAGGATTTTAAGAAAAATTTTAAACTGGGATTTGATAATGCCCTTAAAAATGCGCCTAAAGGTTATGATCCTGCGGATCCGAACATCGAATTTTTGAAGCTGAAAAGTTTCGAAGCCACGCAGAAAATCGATGACGAAGAATTTTTGAAACCAAACCTCGTTAATAAGTTGATAAGTTCTTTCAAAACAATACAACCATTAGTTGCATTTTTACGGAATGCGATAGAGCAGTAGACAGTTAGCAGTTGTCAATAACCAAAAACTAATTACCAGTCTTGCTACTTGTTACTAAATACTTGCTACTAAATACCCGCTACTTGCTACTAAAAACTAAACTCTTGAAACTTTAAACATGAAAAATACCTTTTTTGCTTTTGCCGTTCTCCTTTTTATTTCTTCATTAACTTCTTGCGTAGTGTTATCCCCTAAAAAGTATAAAGCTTTACTAGGGACTAAAGATTCGCTTTACACCGCTTTTAATGAAGGTTTGATCAAAATAGAAAACCTTGAAAAAGAAGTGGCAGGATTAAAAAAGGATACCACATTGATGGCTGAGGAGCTTCGCGACCTGCAAAATAGCTACAATACTGTTGATGCGAACTACAAAAAGCTTAAAAGTAATTCCTCCAGCGAAATCACCAAATTATCAGGCGATCTGGCTGCCCGCGAGAAACGTTTGAAAGAGGTGGAAGAGGTGCTGCGCAAACGCGATGAAGCAACCAACTCGCTCAAAGAAAAATTGCAGCAGGCCCTGTTAGGCTTCACCAAAAGCGGTTTAACGGTTGAAATTAAAAACGGTAAGGTATATGTTTCGCTAACTGATAAACTTTTATTTCCATCAGGAAGTATTATTATTGATGAAAAAGGTAAGCAGGCTTTAACACAATTGGCCAATGTATTAAAACAGCAGCCAGAAATTAATATTGCAGTTGAAGGCCATACCGATAACCAGAAAATAAATAACCTGGGGCAGATTAAAGATAACTGGGATTTAAGTGTATTAAGAGCTACTTCTGTAGTGCGTTATTTAACAGAGAATGAGAAGGTAGAAAGTGTAAGGATGACAGCTACCGGTAAAGGAGAGTTTCAGCCCCTGGGCACTAACGCAAGTGCAGATGGAAGAAGCAAAAACAGAAGGATAGAGATTGTACTTTCGCCTAAGCTGGATGAGCTTTACAATTTGATAAAATAATAGTAGGGAATTGATGGGACGGACTAAAAGGTTCCTGGGTTTCAAATTAAAGATCAATTTTAGGATCAGGGAATGATAAGCGGAAAACTGGGGCAATCCCGGTGTTTTGCCATGTGTGTGCGTTTCATCAAAAAATAATTTTGTTTTAGGGTTCGGAAACGATAGGTCTGTGGTTCTTTGCGACCTGCAGTCCCGCCATGCGCTATAGCTCCGATGAAAAACCGGAGGCTGCCGCTACTGTCGGGTTTAGGAACAAAGGTTGGCGCCCTGCAAACGCTCAAAATGAAATACTGCCCTTGCCACTTAGCCCCGGTTGAAGCGGTTACCCTGCAGCAACGAGGTACGAGGCAGCGAAGCGTAAAAGCGGAAAACGGGACGAAAAATTTGGTGATTTGCACAGGCCTTGCGCTCCAGATAAAAAAATAATTTTGTTTTAAGGTTCGGAAACTATAGGTCTTTGGTTCTTGGCGGCCTGCATTCCCGCCATGCGCTATAGCTCCGATGAAAAACCGGAGGCTGCCGCTACTGTCGGGTTTATGAACAAAGGTTGGCCCCCTGCAACCGCACAAAATGAAATACTGCCCTTGCCGTTTAGCCCCGGTTGGAGCGGTTACCCTGCAACAACGAGGTACGAGGCAGCGGAGCGTAAAAGCGAAAAACGGGAGGGAGTTTAGTATTGAGCACAGGCCTTGCGCTTCGGTATAAAAAGATGCGAAACAAATGCCTAAATACCTATATTATAGATTTTGGTGTCGGCGATAAGATTTTAGGATCTTAAAAGTATGCTCAAATTCGTGGCTGCTAAAGTTAGCATAATCGGGCATGGACCGTTTATGGGCTGTTAAAAAGTTCAGCAGTTCTTTAATTACATTTGAAACTTCTTCCGATTCATCGGTATGTTTCAGGGTCTCGATTTTACTTAACAGTAAGGTTATTTCATACATCTTAAAATTATTCTTTTTGGTAACAGCCAAGCCTGTATTGGCTTCTATAAGCGCTTGTTCATAATGGTGTGTAGCATTGTAAAAGTTTGCTTTAAAAACATTAAAGCTGGCCAATATAAAATTGGTATAATAGGTATAATCGCTGCTTATAATTTTATCTACGAAATGTATAATACGCTGTGCTTTCTTAAAATAATTTAACTTAACATAGGTTTGACCTAAATGAAGCAACAAAAAAGGAGAGAATACTGAATATCTGACGTAAAAAATATTCGGATATTTATGCAGTATAGCCATAATAAAACGGTGGCATTCTGCATAACTTTTTTGAGAAAACAAAACCATTAACACTAACCGGTAAGAAAGTATTTCGGCTGAAGTGATTTCTTCATTTTTCTTTGGTTTACTCTGATCTATCTGCTGGCAAAGTTTTATGATTTTATCTTCCAGGCTTTTGCTCTCATTAGGTTTGTTAATCAGGTTATTATGGAAATAAAGTATTAAATCGTAAGGATTGATCGGAAAAAGTTCGTTTAATCTTTTATAATTCCTTTTCAATAACTGCATTGAATTGGCAAGGGCCAATTTATCAACATCAATAATATTAACATTGGATTCTATTACATGCAGGATAATTTGAATGTCCTCGTTCAGCACGTTTTTCGATATTGTTCTGATGGTTTCTTTGTACAGGTTGCCCATCGTGCGCCCTGTAGTCATAATATCAATAAAATCGGTATCTATACTCAGCTTGTTGAAGTTAGCATTAGGCTTGCTTAACTCATATTTTGATACATAACAAATAAAATCGAAAGCATTATTCTTCTCGCGGTTGGAGAACGGCAGTTTGAAGATGTTTTTTAAAGCAGCAATTTCGTTGCGGTTGATACAAAATCTGATCGACCAGTTCAGAATATGGTCTCTTTGAGCGCTTTGACAACGGAAACTCTTCAGGATGTACTCAAAAAAAGGTTTATCAGGTTTATATTCAAATTTATCAGTAATCTGTATAAACATAAAATAGGTATAAATATCGTCACTCAGAAAGCGAACGATCTCTGTAGGGATGGTTGTACTCAACCTTTTCTCTTCAATGATAATACCAGCGTTTAAAAGTTCTTCATAGGTATCAGGATAACAATTAATGTAGCTCAATATTTTTTCTTTGGAAACCCTTAACTTCTTATTTCCCTCTGAAATGCAATCACTTATCTTTTTAAGCAAAAATATTTTTTCGGTGCTTTTTTTTGCCAGGAATACACGCTTTTCCAGAAAATAATTAATTAGTTCATAACATAGTAATGGATTGTTCAGCTCAAGCTGCTGATTTTCGTCTTTGAGTTTGAAATAAACCTGTAACCAAAAAGGCGTTTTAAACTGCGTTAAAAGTGAGGGACTTACGTCAGCACGATTGATAATTTTATTTTCTAAATGGCTTAACGTGTAGAGTATCTCATCAACATTTAACGATGGTACATTACTTAGCGTTTCCTCATCGTAAAATAAACCCGTGTACCAGGCTTTTGTTAAAGATGCCGAACTATAAATGGCCGGCTGAATGTTAATCCAGGTATCTGTCCGCATACCAAATACCAGCTTAACAAAATTGTTTTCTTCTATGCTATATAGAAAATCGATAAATATTTTAAAATAATTGTTTTTGGCCAGATGCTCGTCAATACCATCAACAATAATAACAAAACGACCTTCGCGCTTTTCGGGATTTTTTTTGAAAAAACTGATTAACTCACTAAGGCTTCCGAATTTAAATTCTTTTAAAAACCACTCTTTTAATGTATCGCTGTTTTGGATAATGGTATTAAGACTGGTAGAATTAATCAATAAAACGATATCGTTTTTGTAAAGGGCATTTTCTGAAAAGAAAAAATACTCGACCATATGGGCAAGAAGTATTGATTTTCCTTGCCCCGGCTGTGAGCTTATTGTTGTAAACTGGTAGTTGTTCTTTAAGAAATAATCAAAATCCGGATAAAAAAAACTCCTGTTGGCGGTGCTCGTAAATGGAACCCCGGAATTATTTTTCTTGGCAATTAATGACACTTCTGTAATGGCATATGCCTTTAACTTTAAATCCTGCCAGATACTTTGAGCTGAGCTGGTTTGGTTTTCCTTATCCTTACAGAATGCATCCCAATCGTTATAACCAACATACTGCGAAAGGCTGTTTAAAGTGAACAAAGAAAATTTATGTAAGGTGTTTGCAAAGCCAAAAAAACGTTTGATCGTTGTTTCACTTACATAATTCTTGGTTTCCTGATATACATACTCAGAAATTATCTTACAATGGGCAGGGTCGATATTTCTCAAACCAGATTTTAGAAGAACAAACTTCCGGAGTTCGATAAGGAGATCGTTAGCATTCATGAACTATCTTATAGGATGACTTTTGCTAATGTCATCATAATTTCACAATTGAAGAAATCTATTCACGAAGAAAGCCATGTATGAATAAAATGAATACATGAGGCATAATAAAAATGAATAGCAATGGATAAGGGTGGTAGCTATTCTAAAATTAGATTTGTCATGATTATATAATGCACTTGGGAAAAACAATCACACAAGGGCATTGAGCACATAGTAAGTCTCCTAAATAACGCCTGATATGATGAAAACTTTTACTTTCTCGTCCCGCTTAGGGATAATCCGCAATGTATATATTGCAGTCATCATTGTATTAACGCTCTTCTCTACTCAATCGTATGCGCAAACTAAAATTTTTGCAAATACCGTATCTGCTCAAAGCAGGGTAGATAACGCAATCAATGCAACTTTAGACAATAACACTTTCGCTACTGTTAACTCATATGGCGGAATTGCGGTTGGAATTGGCTCATATAGTGGCGAGTTGGAATTAAAATATCCGGCTGCTGTGGCTGCGGGAATTACATCTTATATCAGGATAGATTTTGATGCAGATGTGCTGAACAGGTTGTTGGGGGGAAGTTTAGGTACCTTGCTGGCTAACGTAGGCGGAACGGTGGTTTTGGGAAACCATTCCTTCCAGGTAGGTGCCAGAAATGGTGCTTCGGCAGTTCCTCCGACAGGCGGTAGCAGTGTTGATGGATTTTCTTCAGAAAATCTGCGGTTGGTGAAAGATGCAAATGGTTTTTTTTACATTGCAATAACGCCTACACAGGCTTATGATCGGGTGTTTGTTAAAGATGTAACTAATGCACTTCTGGTTTCGGTGGCTAATAATACAAAGGTTTACTATGCTTTTTATACGTCAGGTACCGATCCCTGTGCACAGGCATTTGCTACAGGATTTGAAGGAACCGGAATTACACTAGATGCCTTACAGTTAGGCAGCTCAGGCGTGACCAATAGCGAAAGAGCAATTGATTCAGATCCAGATAATTTTTCTCAACTGAGTTTAGGGATACTTGGCGTGGGATCATCCATCAGCCAAAATTTCTATTTTGCAACACCGTCAAATCCTGGCGATGATATCAACCTGAGGATCAGCGCTTCACCTGCATTGTTAACGGCGGGGCTGCTACAAAATATTTCTATAACAGCCTACAATGGCGGTACTCAGGTATATACCGGTTCGGCCGCAAGTTTATTAAACCTGGATTTATTGGGCTTACTCAATAGTGGGCAGCCAGTATCAATACCTTTTTCTCCAGGTGCCAATGTAGTTTACAATAGGGTGAAGGTTACGCTCGGTTCAGTTGTTGCTTTAAACCTTACACAAACCATCAATTTATATGGTGTAATCCGCTCTGCAGGCAGGCCAACGCCAGTAAGCACAGCGATTGCTGCATGCTTCAATAATACTGTGGCATTAAATGCTACTACGCCCAATACTAACGAATTGAGGTGGTATGAAACAATAGAAGGCGGAACCGCATTACAAACGGTTGCTTTTGATGGCACTTTTACTACACCTGCGCTGAACGCTAATAAAACTTATTATGTCGCTGCCAGAAGGGTAGGCTGTACAGCCGAATCGGCGAGGATACCAGTTGTGATTACCGTAAATCCACAAATTATTTTCAATGGCGCTACTTTAACCAATGCCACGCCAGGTTTCGCCTATTCTAAACAATTGGATGCCGCCACAGGTGGAACTGCAGGCTATACTTATGCCCTGGCGCCAGGCAGTATGTTGCCGGCAGGTTTAAGTTTATCATCGGCCGGCGCAATTACCGGAACCCCAACGGTAGCGAATACCTATAGTTTTTCTGTAGTTGCTACTGATGCCAAGGGCTGTAAAGCAACTGCAACGTATAATTTAACAGTTACGGCTGCATTGGTTCTTACCCCAGGTGCATTGCCTGATGGTTTAACAGGAACGATTTATCCAACACAAACCATTCCCGCTGCAACCGGTGGAACGGGACCGTATATTTATACCGCAGCAGGGGTTCCTCCAGGCTTAACTTTTAATCCAACAACAAGAGAAATTACCGGAACACCAACCCAACCTGGAACGTACACCATACCAGTTACGGTTGTTGATGCAAACGGTAATACACTCACATCTAATTATACCGTAAAAATAACTGATCCATTATTACTACCGGCAGCAACCTTAGCTGATGGTACTACCGGAACAGTTTATACTACGCAGATTATACCAGGCGCAACAGGTGGAACCACGCCTTATACTTATTCGGCAACCGGTGTCCCTCCGGGTTTAACTTTCAATTCATCAACCAGGGCCATTACCGGTACGCCAACAACTGTTGGTTCTTATACTGTACCCGTTACGGTAACTGATGCTGACGGAAAAACGGTTACCACCAATTATACAATTAACATTAACAATCCGCTTCTTTTGCCTGCTGCAACCCTGCCAGATGGAACAGAGGGCGCAGTTTATGCGACGCAAACTTTACCTGCCGCCACCGGTGGTGTGGGGCCTTATACTTATGCTGGTACCAACCTTCCTGCCGGACTATCTTTTAACGCAGGCACCAGGGAGGTTACAGGTACACCAACACAGGCAGGTAATTATGTTATTGCTGTTACCGTTACTGATAGCCAGGGTAAAACAGCCAGTAACAATTATCCTGTTAAAGTAAACGGTACCTTAACCTTACCAACCAAAACTTTACCTAACGGTATTGTCGGTACTTCTTACCTAACGCAAACTTTACCGGCTGTAACCGGTGGAACCTCTCCATATACATATGCGGTAACAGACCTTCCGCCGGGACTGTCGTTTAATTCAACTACAAGAGAGATTACCGGCACACCAACATTGGGTGGAGTCTATAATATTTCTTTAACGGCTACAGATGCTGACAACAATAAGGCAACTACCACTTACGCCTTAACTGTAACCGTAAATGCGCCGGTTGTGGCTTCAGCTACTGTATGTACCGGAAGCGCAGCGACTTTAACGGTAAGTAACCTGCAGACAGGCGTAACTTATAACTGGTATGCATCAACAGGAAGTATACCATTGGTAACTGGCAATAACGGTACCTATGTAACACCGGAAGTAAACTCATCGACTGTATTTTATGTTGAAGCCGTTTCCGGAACAGCAACTAGCAGCAGGACACCGGTTACCGTTTCAGTTAACCCACCGGCAACGTTAGCAACCGTTACCACTAATAACCAGGTCATCAACTCCGGACAAACTACCACTTTAACCGCTACTGCTGATGCTGGAAATACCATCGCCTGGTTTGATGCTCCATCAGCAGGCACGCAGGTTGGAACGGGAACTTCATTCACAACACCAGCTTTAACGGCAACAAAAACCTATTATATAGAAACCACAAGCAGCAATGGCTGTAAAAGTGCAGGCCGTGTTCCCGTTACTGTAACGGTAATTAACGGTGGTGGCGCAACAGCTTGTAATACAGCAAACAGTCAAAATACGGGTATTAATGGGATCTGTTTATTGTGTGCTGTAAATGGTGCAGGTAATTCTACTGATGCTGATGCCAATAACTTCACGAGAATTGCTCTTGCTGTGGGGGTTACGGCAACAGTCTATCAACAATTAATTTTCCCAACTGCCGGGGTTGCTACGGATAGTATCCGTTTAGACCTGGCTTTACCAACAGGTTTAGCTGATGTTGGTCTTTTAAATAATATAACCGTTACCATATTAAATGGGAACACGGTTGTAAAAACAGTCCAATTAAATGGTGCATTGCTGAGTATTCAACTGTTATCAGGTAACCGTTTTAAGGCAACTGTTTTAGCAGGCGGGGCTTACGATAGGGTTCAGGTAAGCTTTGGTGCACTTGCATCCGCTTTAACCAGCCTGGATATTTATGGAGCGACAGTAGTTTATCCCAATCCAACATTTATAGCCGGCGCACAATCTATTTGTGCAGGCAGTACGGCAACAATTAGCGCAACTGCAAATGGTGGCACTACTTTAGCCTGGTTTGATGCTGCGACAGGCGGCAACCAGGTGGGTACAGGCGCAAACTTCACCACGCCTGCATTAACCGCTACAACAACTTATTATGTTCAGGTAAGTAAGGGAAATTGTTCAAATACCACAAGGGTTCCGGTTGTTATTACTGTTAATCCGGCGATTGTATTTGCAGGCGCTACATTAACCAATGCAACAATTGCTTCACCTTATAGTAAACAACTTCCGGTTGCTACCGGCGGTACGCCAGGCTATACTTATGCTTTAGCAAGTGGCAGTACTTTACCGGCGGGTTTAACACTTTCATCAAGTGGCATGGTGAGCGGAACGCCAACCGCTGCAGGTAACCCCACATTCGATGTTGTAGTAACTGATACAAAAGGTTGTACTACAACAGCAACATTTACTTTAACGGTAACACCAGCCTTAGCTTTGGCTCCGGGAGCATTACCAAACGGTGTAACAGGTACTCCTTATAGCACAAACGGAATTCCCGCAGCAACTGGCGGAACAGGTCCTTATACTTATTCGGCAACAAGCCTTCCTCCCGGTCTAACCTTTAATCCGGCAACAAGAGAAATTACAGGCACACCAACGCAGATTGGTACCTTTACGATTCCGGTTATCGTAACAGATGCCAATGGCAATACCATTACTGCTAACTATACAATAAAAGTAACTGATCCATTGGTTCTACCGGCAGCAACTTTAGCTAACGGAACAACAGGAACAGTTTATCCAACACAAACTATTCCATCAGCAACGGGTGGTTCAACACCTTATACTTATTCCGCATCCGGTCTTCCTCCGGGATTAACGTTCAATCCGGCAACAAGAGAAATTACAGGCACTCCTACACAATCCGGAACTTATACAGTACCGGTAACAGTTACTGATGCTGATGGAAAAACAGCAACCAGTAACTATATTATAGTAGTTGTTGATCCTCTACTGTTACCAGCAGCAACTTTACCTGATGGAACAGAAGGAACAGTTTATGCTACGCAAACCTTGCCATCGGCAACCGGTGGTGTTGGTCCATATACTTATGTAGCAAGCAACCTTCCTGCCGGATTAACTTTTAATCCTGCAACAAGAGAAATCGCAGGAACACCTACACAGGCAGGAAATTATTCAATCGGTGTAACCGCAACAGATAGTGAGGGCAGAACAGCAAGTAATAATTATTCACTTAAAGTGATAGGTGTATTATCATTACCAGGCGCAACTTTACCAAACGGAATTGTAGGTACACCTTACCCAACACAAACTTTGCCAGCAGTAACAGGTGGAACAGCGCCATATACTTACCTGGCTACCAACCTTCCCCCGGGCTTAAGTTTTAATACTGCAACAAGGGAAATCACAGGAACGCCAGCTTTAGGCGGAACTTTTACCATCTCTTTAACGGCAACAGATGCTAACGGAAACAAGGCTACAACTGCATACAGTTTAACCGTAACGGTTGATGCTCCTGTAGTTGCTGCAGCAACGGTTTGTGCCGGAAGTTCAGCGACGTTAAGCGTTGGTAACTTGCAGGCCGGCGTAAGTTATAATTGGTATGCTTCTACCGGAAGTACACCATTAGTTACCAATAATACAGGTGTTTTTGTAACGCCCGCAGTAAACGCCGCAACGGTATTTTATGCTGAGGCAGTGTCTGGAACTGCAGTAAGTTCGAGAACTGCCGTTAATGTTTCGGTTAACCCACCGGCAACTGCGGCTACGGTAACCACCAACAGCCAGGTAATTAATGCCGGGCAGTCTACCGTATTGTTAGCAACAGCTGATGCTGGAAATACCATTCAATGGTATGATGCTGCTACAGGTGGAACACAGGTAGGTGCGGGTTCTTCATTTACCACACCGACACTGTCTGCTACTACAACCTATTATGTAGAAACTACAAATGCCAGCGGTTGTAAGAGCGCAAGCCGCGTACCGGTAACCGTTACCGTATTGAATAATGGTGGCGGTACGGCATGTAACGCCGCTAATGCACAAAATTCTGGTATAAACGGAATTTGTTTATTATGTAGTATAACCGGCGCCGGAAATTCTACTGATGCTGATCCTTCTAATTTTACCAGAATATCGCTTGCAGTAGGGGTAACTGGATCAGGTTACCAGCAATTGATTTTCCCTACTGCCGGAACAGCTACTGATAGTATTCGTTTAGATTTAGCCTTGCCTACCGGTTTGGCAGACGTAGGTTTGTTAAATAACGTAACTGTTACCGTATTAAATGGTACTACAGTTGTAAAAACTGTACAATTAAACGGCGGATTGTTAAATCTCCGACTATTGTCAGGTAACCGCTTCGCTGCAACGATATTAGCCGGCGGTGCTTACGATAGGGTACAGGTTAGCTTCGGTGCATTAGCTACGGTTTTAACCAGTTTAGATGTTTATGGCGCTACCGTAATTTATCCTGGTCCGACAGTAACCGCCGGTGCTCAAACTATTTGTTCGGGAAGTACGGCAACATTAACTGCAACGGCAAACGGCGGTACAACATTGGCCTGGTACGATGCAGCAACTCGTGGGACACAACTGGCCACTGGCGAAACATTTACCACACCAGCGTTAACAGCTACTAAAACTTATTATATCCAGGTAAGCAAAGCCGGTTGTCCTAATGCAGCCAGAATCCCGGTAACGGTAACCGTTACACCAGCATTACCAACGCCGGTGCTGGCAACTATTGCAGATGTTTGTGAGGGTTCGTCAGCAACGTTAGCGGTTGCTAATCCAGATGCTTCAATAACCTACAGATGGTATGATGCTGCAACAGGAGGAAACCTGATTTTTACAGGTGCAGTATTTTCAACACCGGCATTAACAGCTGCTACTACTTATTATGTAGAGGCTGCGCAAGGGAACTGTACAAGTGCCGCACGTGCTGCCGCAGCTGTATCGGTTAATCCTCGCCCGGCTTTACCTGGTGTAACCGCAAGTTCATCAACAGTAAGCGCAGGACAAACTGCAATTTTAACAGCCAGTTCTGCAGATCCTACCTATACTTTCAATTGGTATACTTCAAATACTTCAACTACACCTGTTTATGTAGGCACAACTTATGTTACTCCACCATTGCTGGCTACTACAACTTACTACGTGGAATCTGTTTCTACTAACGGTTGTACTTCAGCAAGCCGTGTTCAGATTACCATCACTGTTGACGGAAACGGATCTCCAAATCCTGTGCCTTGTGAAGCAGCAACAACGCAAGTTGGGGGCGTTACTGGTGTAGCTTTATTATCAGGTGTGTTTAATCCAACATTGGCTATTGATAATGATACGCAAACCGCTTCTTCTTTGGTGATGCCTGTTGGAGCACTTGGTGCCTCTGTTTATCAAAGAGTTGGTTTTGGTTCATTATCCAAAGTTGGAGATACAGTACGCGTTTTGGTCTCATCACCAGGAAAACTGTTATCACTTTCGCTCTTAGGAAACGCTTCAATTACTTCTTATATCGGCGCCAACAGCAATGGCGATTCAAAATTGTTAAATGATAACCTGCTCTATATTCAATTGTTGAGTGGTAATACCCAGGCCTTAATTACTTTTGTTCCAACAAATGTTTTCGATGGGGTAGAAGTTAGGTTAAACTCAGGTGTATTGGGCGCCTTAACATCTATTAACTTAAATTATGCACAGCGAATTCTTGTCGCGCCTGCTGTAGCATCAGCAAATGTTACCGCTTGCGTTGGCCAGGCTGCGCAGCTTGAAGTAAGTAACCCATCGGCAAGTTTAACTTACAGATGGTACGATGCTGCGGGTACCTATTTAACCGGTAAAGATGGTATCATATTCACCACACCGGTATTAACAGGCGATACGAAGTTTTACGTTGCCGCGGTTTCCGCTACTGGTTGTATAAGCTACAAAACTTTAATTAATGTAACCACAAACCCGGCACCGGTAGCGCCTGATTTACTTTCAGCATCTGTTAATACCTGTCCGAATACATCGGTTACGCTTCAGGTTAAAAATCCAATTGCAGGCACAACCTATAACTGGTACGATACCGCAACTTCAACAAACATCTTAGTTACTGGTGACAATTTTACAACGCCATTAATTGCGGCTGATAGAAGTTATTTTGTTGCCGCAGTAAATGCCTGCGGCAGTTCATCGGCAAGAACTGAAGCCAAAATTATTTTAGGAACCATCGATGTTCCGGTAATTACACCTCCATCAATTACCATTAGTGAAGGGTCTGTAGCCGTATTAAAGGCAACATCAAGTACAGCAGGAGCAACCATTAACTGGTATACTACAGCAAACGGAACAGTTCCGGTATTTATAGGCGAAACCTATGTAACACCACAATTAAGTACAACCACTACCTATTATGTAGAAGCAACTATTCCGGGTGGCTGTCCTGCGACCAGCAGGGCAACTGTAACGGTTACGGTAATTCCTAACGGTAACCCGATAACTACTCCTTGTGGGGTAGCTACAACAACAGTTGCAACTGGTGTAACAGGTGTAGCCGTATCGGCGGGAGTTTTCAACCCAACCTTTGCGGTCGATAACGACATCAATACCGGATCCAGCCTGGTTATTCCAGCGGGATTCTTAGGTGCATCTGTTTATCATCAGGTTGGTTTTACAGGATTGTCGAATGTTGGCGATACATTGAGGTTGAAAATTACCACTCCTGGTACATTACTTTCGGCAGGTGTGCTATCTAATTTAACGGTAACCACTTTCCAGGGGTCAGCCAGCAATAATGATGCGGTTTCAATAACTAGCCCATTAATCAACTTACAATTATTATCTGGCGGAACATCGGCGATATTAACTTTCGTACCAACCAGCAGATTTGACGGCATGGAACTGAGGTTAAACTCCGGACTTCTTGGTGCGTTAACTTCTGTTAATCTAGATTACGCCCAAAGGGTAATCACTGCGCCAACCATCACAGCAGCTAATGCTAGTGCTTGTCAAGGATCATCAGCAACTTTAAGTGTGCAGAACCCACAGCCAGGTGTGGTGTATAAATGGTACCTGGGAACCACTTATCAGGCAGGCAAAGATGGTGCAATTTTTACAACAGACCCTGCTTTGGCTGCGGGAACTTATGTTTATTCAGTAACTGCTACGGCTAATGGTTGTGAAACCCCTGGAACCAAAGTAACTGTAATCATTGTAACGCCACCGGCACCACCACTTCCATCAACTATCAATCCAACCTCAACCTGCATCGGTTCATCTGCTACTTTAAGCGTACAGGCCGTTGCAGGGGTAACTTATAACTGGTACGATGCTGCGGTAGCTGGAAATTTGCTGGTAACAAACAACAGTAGTTTTACTACATCTGCATCTCTTGCAGCAGGAACATATGATTATTATGTTGAAGCGGTAAGTGGAACAGGTTGTTCAAACGCAACGCGTACAAAAGTCTCCATTACGGTTAATCCATCCGCATTAGCTACTGATGTAAGCGTAACCGGAACGACATCACTATGTGCTGCTGGTACTGCAGTGCTTACGGCTAGCAGTACAACTGTAACCAATCCGGTATTTACCTGGTATTCTGATGCGGCATTAACACAGGTTGCTTATGTAGGGCAGGTATTTAATACGCCAGCGCTTACCACAACCACTAAATACTATGTTACGGTTGCCGGAACAAATAAATGTGCAAACACTGCAGGTAACGCAAAAGAGGTTACGATAACCGTAAACCCTGCAGCTACCCAAACTGACATTAACCTGGCCGGAACAGGTACTGTTTGCGGTGGGGCTTCAGTTACCTTAAATGCAACAAGTACAACAGTAATCAACCCGGTATTTACCTGGTACAGTGATGCAGCTTTAACTACAGTAGCATTTACCGGCGCTAATTTCATTACTCCGGTACTTACAGCAACAACCACCTATTATGTAACGGTTAAAGGAGATAATAAATGTGAAAATACAGCGGCTAATGCAAAATCAATCACCATTACCGTTAACCCTTCAGCCACTGACTCAGACATTGCCATTAGCGGGGTTACTTCAATCTGTAAAGGATCTACAGCTGCACTATCTGCCTCAGCAACATCGGTGATCAATCCTGTATTTACCTGGTATAGCGATGCTAATTTAACTACAGTAGCTTATGTAGGTGCTAGCTTTACTACTCCTGCGCTTAATGCAACTACTAACTATTATGTAACTGTAAAGGGGGATAATAAATGCGAGAATTTAGCTGCAAGCGCTAAGATTGTTACGGTAACCGTTAAAGAATTTGCTACAGCTGCCGATATTGCAGTAAGCAATGCCCAAATCTGTTCAGGTTCTACCGTGATGTTAATGGCTTCAAGTACTACCGTTACTCAACCGGTATTTACCTGGTATAGCGATGCTTCATTAACGAACGCAGTATTTACCGGGCCAACATTTACGGTAGCGGGTTTAACTGCCACTACTACTTATTATGTGAGTGTTAAGGGGGCTAATAAATGTGAAAACAGTGCTGCAGATGCCGAAGCGGTAACCGTAACAGTTAATCCACTGGCTACCACTACTGATATAATCCTCAACGGAAGTACCATTGCCTGTGCAGGATCATCAGCGGTATTGAGCGCAACATCTCCATCAGTAACTAATCCGGTATTTACCTGGTACAGTGATGCAGCTTTAACCAATGTAAGTTTTATTGGCGCAACATTCACCACACCACCATTAACTGCCACCACTACTTATTATGTAACCGTTAAAGGTGATAATAAATGTGAGAATGCGCCTGGTACAGCCAGAGTAGTCACCATTAATGTTAGCCCGGTTGCTACTGCTGCTGATGTTGCTGCCGCTGATGCGACAATATGCGCTGGGGCTGGTACAACTTTGGTAGCAAGTACAACAACCGTAACCAACCCTACATTTACCTGGTACAACGATGCGGCTTTAACTTCGGTAGCTTATGTAGGTGCATCATTTGCTACGCCGGCATTAACTGCAACAACTAATTATTATGTAACGGTTAAAGGCGATAACAAATGTGAAAACTCAGCAATCACCGCTAAAGTGGTAACGGTAACTGTTAACGAAGGTGCAACAGCTGCAGATATTGCCTTATCTGTACCGGCCAAGCTGTGTGGTTCTGGTTCCGCAGTAATCAATGCAAGTTCTACAACGGTAACCAATCCGGTATTTACCTGGTACAACGATGCCTCATTAACCAGTGTAGCCTTTACCGGATCAACATTTAATACACCGGTATTAACCGCTACTACTACTTACTATGTAACTGTTAAAGGAACCAATAAGTGTGAAAATACAGCAGCTAATGCAAAACCGGTAACCATAACGGTTAACCCAAATGCTGTAGCAGCAGATATTACGGTAAATGGATCAACCTCAGTTTGTGGAAATACTGCAGCAACATTAGCTGCAACAAGCACAACGGTAACCAACCCGGTATTTACCTGGTATAGCGATGCTACTTTAAATACGGTGGTATTTACCGGGGCAGTATTTACGACACCGGTATTATCGGCAAATACAACATATTACGTAACTGTTAAAGGTGATAACAGATGTGAAAATACGGCTGCAACAGCAAGGGCCGTAGCGATTACGGTAAATGCATCGCCAGATAATCCGGTAGTATCAGTGCCAAATGGCGGGATATGCGCAGGTGATGGAGCAACACTTACCGTAACCAATGCTCAGGCAGGTGTTACTTACGAGTGGTACAATGCAGCAGTTGGGGGTAATTTACTGTTTACTGGTGCAACATTCAATGTAACAGCCTTAACAGCAACAACAGATTACTATGTTTTAGCCATTGGAACAGGCGGTTGTACCAACAACGGTGGCCGCGTTAAAGTAACGGTCACCGTCAATACAAAACCTGCGGTTCCAACGGTGGCTGCTACATCAGTTAGCGTTTGTACAGGAAGTACAGCAATATTAACCGTTACAAATCCCCAAACAGGTGTTACCTACAATTGGTATACTACACCGGCAGGTGGAACGGTATCTGGAACAGGTATAAACTTTACAACACCAGCGGTCAATGCAAATACCACTTATTATGTTGAAGGTGCAAATGGAACTTGTATATCATCATCCAGAACAGCCGTGAATGTAATTGCACTACCGGTACCGATTGCGCCGGCATCGGTAACAGCGGCAAATGGAACACTTTGCGCAGGTAGCTCAACGATATTAACAGTAAATAATCCGGTAGCGGGATTAGCATACAGATGGTATGCTGCAAGCTCGGGTGGAACAGTGCTGGCAGAAGGCACCGCTTTTACCACACCAAACTTAAATGTGACTACAATCTACTATGTAGAAGCAATTGCAGCAGGTGGCTGTGCAAGTGCAACAAGAACAGCTGTTACAATAACTGTGTTGCCGGTATTATCAAAACCAACCGTAGTTGTACAAACTACAACAACTAATAGTGTAACGTTTGCGTGGACCGCGGTAGCAGGTGCTACAGCATACGAGGTTTCACTAAATAATGGTTTAACCTGGGTTAACCCAACTGGCGGATCAACCGGAACAACTTACCTTATAGCAGGCCTGAAACCAGATCAAAGTGTAAGTATCCTGGTAAGGGCTAAAGGCCAGATCGAATGCCAGACCAGCCAAAATGGTTCGGCAACCGGCAAAGCCGCTAATCCTTTTGGCGATCAGGTTTATATACCGAATGCATTTACGCCAAATAACGACGGTAAAAACGATGTATTTCTAATTTACGGTAATACCATATCAAGCGCGAAAATGAGTATTTACACACAATGGGGTCAGTTGATATTTCAGTCAGACAACGTTGCAAACGGATGGGACGGAACTTTCAAAGGGGTAAATCAACCGAATGGCGTTTATGTGTACATGGTTGATATTACCTTCAGTAACGGAACAACATCAATGAGAAAAGGTACAGTAACGCTGATTAGATAAGAAAAAGGATTAATAATAAACAGATAAAATCAAAGACCATGAAAATACTATCGGCTTTAAAAATATATGTTGCAGTACTGGTATCGTTGCTGTTTACAGCTAAGTCCTTTGCACAAACTGATCCGCATTTTTCACAATATTATGCAAACCCATTATACCTTAACCCGGCCTTAACAGGGGTAATAGATGGCGATTACCGTGCAACTGTAAATTTTAAACAACAATGGAGTGCACTAAACAGCTCTTTTTTAACCGGCGGCGCATCTTTCGATATGGCTCCAAAAAAGAACTTCGCATTTGGTGCAACCATTTTAAATCAAAGGGCGGGAGAGTTGGATTTTAACTATTTATCTGCTTTGGTATCAGGTTCGTACCGTTTAAGGTTTGGTGCCGAAGGACTGCAGATGGTGAGCTTTGGCTTACAGGCTGGTATCATTAACCGTAGTTTCGATTTCTCCCAGGCCAGGTTTGGTAACCAGTTTAATCCGATTACGGGTTACGATGGTGGCATGATGAGTGGAGAAACACTTTCATCTCAATCATCTCTGGTTCCTGACGTAAACGCCGGTATCATGTTTTTTGATGGCGATCCCAACAAAAACATTAACGTTTTCCTGGGTGCAAGTGCGGCACATTTAACCAGGCCTATGGATCGGTTCTCGGGTACAAACTCACGCGTTCCGGTGCGTTTTACCGGACATGGTGGTGCGCGCATCAGGGCGTCAGAGCTATTGGATATTGTACCTAATGCCTTGTTCATGTATCAGGGTAATACAAATGAAGTATCATTAGGTGCTTATGCACAACTTAATGTCAATCCATCCGCTAATATTTTGTTCGGAGGTAACTACCGTATTAAAGACGCAGCCATTGCTTTTGTTGGTTTACAGTTAAAAAATATGGTTTTCGGGTTAAGTTATGACGTAAATACTTCTTCCTTTAATCGTGCATCAAACAGTAATGGTGGTTTAGAACTCTCCATATCGCTTATAGGTCGTAATGGTATAATTGGTCCGAACTTCTTTTGTCCACGTTTATAATTATTCAGGATAATATGGTTATGACTTGGAAATCATGACGGTTTTATCACTATTGAAAACAAGTTTAGAAAGATGAGAAAAATATTATTCTTTTTTTTATTGGCATTTGGCAGTTTTGCAAACGCACAGTATGTGGTAAATTATAAAAAGGTGGCAGATACTTATTTTGAGAATAAGGATTATTATGCTGCAGCTACCTTTTATAAAAAAGCATTAAAAATTACTGGAGATAGCAGTCAGGTTGTTTTGCCTTATGGGAAGGAAAGAAAATCGGCAGCTGATGATAAGGTGATAGAAGATTATGAAGGATCGATATATAATCTTGCTGAATCCAGCAGGCTTTACAGGGAATTTAGCGAGGCTGAAAAATATTATGCTATTGCCATAACCTTTACCAATACACGTTACAGAAAGGCATTATTTTATTATGCCGAGAGCTTAAGGGCAAATAAAAAATTTAACCAGGCTATTGATGCCTTTCAGCAGTTTATTCAGAAAAATCCTGACGATCCTTTAGTTAAAGATGCTCAAAAGGAAATAGAATCGTGCAAGTTTGCTATCGAAGAAATGCGTTTCCCACGTATGATACAGGTTAAGAAAGTTCCAGCTGGTATAAATGGCCTGGGATCTAATTACGCACCTGTTAAAATCAATAATGAATTATATTTCACCTCATCCCGCCCGGTTACAGTAGGAAGTAAAAGAGATATGGTTAAAACAGCTACCGGGGAAGTTCAGGTATCAACTAAAGCCAATCCATTTATGAATAACATTTATACAGCTAAAGGAGAACTCAGTTCAGCTGATATTGACGTAAAAAAAGTAGATATCAATTTTCCTAAAAATATTGAAATCGCTGCAGCTGCTTTTACACCTGACGGAAATGCCATGTACTTTACCGCCTGGAAGGATAAAGAAAAATATGCTATCTATTCGTCAAGGAAAGCCGGTGAAAAATGGTCAGATCCACAGCCGGTTGGTTTACAGGTAAATAGCAAAGACTTCAGCTCTTCACAGCCTTTTGTTACCAGCGATGGTAAATTCCTGCTTTTTTCATCTGATAGAAGTGGCGGTTACGGTAAATTCGATCTTTGGTATTGTGCCATCCGTGAAGATGGTTCGTTAGGTCAGGCGGTAAATTTTGGACCAGACATTAACACCGCAGATGATGAACGTGCGCCATATTATAATACGCTAACTAAAAAGTTATTGTTCAGTACCGATGGGCGTGTTGGTTTTGGTGGCCTCGATTTCTTTGAGTCAGAAGGAGATCTGGTAAACTGGTCTAAGCCAAAAAACCTGGGTTATCCATTCAATTCGTCAAAAGATGATCTTTACTTTACCGCTAGTGATGATCAAGGAACCAAAGGCTACATTAGTTCTGATCGCGAATCATCTTGTTGTCTGGAAGTATTTGAAGTGAAAAAAGAATACCTTTCTATAGCTGGTCTTTTAACTGATTGTAAAACCAGGTTACCGCTGGCAGATGCCGATGTAACTTTGACCAATGCAGAAGGATCGCAAAAGATGATTACAGGTTCTGACGGTATTTATACGTTTAAAGTAGACTCTAAAAGACCGGTCAAGTTACTTTTTGCAAAAGATAATTATTTCGCGGTTACTAAAAACTACCTTTATGAGGAGTTGGCAAAAGCAGATACCCTGCTTGATAAAGAATATTGTTTGAGTCCTTTTAAACTGGGCATACCCATAACCTTGGCGAATATTTATTATGAATTTAACAGTGCAGAACTTACAGAGCCTTCCAAAAAAGTATTAGATTTCCTCATTCCGATTATGGAAGATAATCCGCAAATGGAAATCGAATTGAGTTCCCATACCGATAATATCGGGACAGAAGAATACAACCTGGATTTATCGAACAGAAGAGCAAAATCATGTACAGATTATCTGGAAAGTAAAGGAATAGCTGCGGCTAGAATGACTTCTAAAGGTTACGGAGAATCGATGCCTATTGAGCCGAACGAAATTATTGTAAAGCGCAAGAAAAAAGATAATCCTGAAGGAAGGGCAAAAAACAGAAGAACAGCGTTTAAAGTAATTAAAAAATAAGACTTGTTATCATCCCAATGGAGCCATCTTCTGAAATGGAGATGGCTTTTTTATGCCACCTGATTTATTGGTAAGCCATGCGATTATGCGTAACATCTTTAATTTACTATTTAGAAAAGTTACAGTTTCCGATTACCATTTCGCCACCAAGTTGTTTCAGTCTCGAGTCGCCATGAACAAAAAATGATTATAACTCAATGCTCATTATCCCTGCAGATGTTGTTTTGGAGATCAATAATGAAACAGATCGTCTCCAATTCGAAACTGAAAATTAATAATTGAATTAATCTTTGTAATTTTCGGCTTATCTTTTAACGCGATGAAGCTGACTATTCAACCAACCATAATTTTTAGAACCCCTAAATTTTCATATCAATCCGAGCTGGTAGATTGTTGGGAGGAATTAAAGTCTGCCATCTCCATATCGTCAGCTGCTTTTTACGAAACCATCAAAGGAGTGAAGGCAAACGAACTCCATGATCTTCCGCCTAAGGTTTATTTTACCATTTGGAAATATTTTAACCGTGCAAAATTCCGGTCGACTCCATATGGAACTTTTGCAGGTTTCAGTTTGTTAAACGATGCCATTAAGCCATCTGAAAGCAGGATCGTAATTGATGAAGACCAGAAAATACGTGAGCTGATTGATTGGCCATACAAGAATAATATTCAACTGCCATTGCAAGATTTGTTGCAAAAGAACTGTCTGCTATTTAGTAACAGCAGTTATTATTTAACACCGGATAGTATCCGTTATATTGCCTGCACTGATGGTGTTTTTGAACTGGCTGAATTGGACCAGAACGAATTTGTACAACAGATATTGGCTGCCTGCCTAAAGCCAATCCGACTTAATGATTTGCTAAATCAACTAAGCTTAACTGACACTGAAACGCAAAATTTCTTTGGCTTGCTGCAGGATATGCATGATTTGCAGCTCATTTTTACCAACTACGACCCCAATATTATAGGAGATGATTATTTTGAACGTTTGGGACTAACCGCCACCGAAGACCTGCCAAAGTACCTTATTGCGCAACGTAGAGCTGTATCGGGATGCATCAATGACCGTTTGCTTCAGTCTGTTCCGGGTTTGATCAGTATGTTACATAACATCATGCCGGTAAAAGGTCATGGTGCGCTTGATCAGTTTCGGAATAGGTTTAAGAAGAAATTCGAAGATCAGGAAGTACCGTTGTTATTGGCGCTAGACCCTGAAATGGGCGTAGGCTACGACGAATTGGAGCAAGCTGGTCAAAACAGCGGTTTTATAACACGTTTCATTAATAAGCCGGCTAAAAAAGAAGAAACAGAAAATCTGAAAACAGCATTAAAAAGTTATCTTGCCGGACAGAGATTTGAAAAAGATAAAACTATTTATCTGAACAAACTTGATTTACCACAGCATCAGAAGCTGGTGCCCTTACCTAACTCATTTAGCATGGTCATGTCGGTTCATGATGACCTGATTTTTGTAGAACAGATTGGTGGAGTTACATCCAACGCCTTAAGCGGAAGATTTACCATGGCTGATGAAAGTGTAGCGAATTATGCAAAAGCCATTGCCGCTGCAGAACAGGAGGCAAATCCCGATGTTTTGTTTTTTGATGTGGCTTATATGGTAGAAGCTAATGTAGATAATGTAAACCGGCGGAAATTAATCTATGGGCATCAGTTGTCAATATTAAATTTCGATACCTCATCTGTTCCACTTACATTAAATGATATACAAATTTCAGTTAAGGGTACGGAGATTATCCTTCGCTCCAGGCAATTAAATAAAAGGTTGGTGCCAAGAATGGCCTCTGCCTATAATTATATCCGTTCAGACCTTTCTGTATTTAGGCTATTATGCGATTTGCAGCATCAGGGCTTGCAAACCAGTCTTTCCTTTCCGCTTGATGCCATCATTCCTGATCTTGACTACTACCCAAGGTTGCAATATCAGAATATTGTTTTAAGCAGCAACAAATGGAAAATTAAAAAAGAAGCGCTGTTGGGTACCGGTCAAAAATTGCTTTCCATCACCGAGTGTAGATCATACCTCAAAAATTTAGGCATAAGTGAATATTTTAAAGCCGGTATGTCTGATCAAACCTTGTGCTTTGCCTTAAACAACGACGATGATATAAATGCTTTTTTGCAGTATGTGCAAAAACAGGGCAGTACTTACGTTGAAGAAGTGATAATGCCTAAAAATAGTATAGTGGTTGATGAAGCCGCTAAGCCCTATTTCGCACAGTTCGTTTTAAGCGTCAGCCATGGCGAACAAATTTATAGGGGGTTGCCCCAAACATCCGCAGATGAAGGTGTTACCCGTTTTTTTCTGCCAGGTAAAGAATGGCTGTATTTTGAAATTTATTGCCACCAGCAAAGGAGCGATGAGATTTTGATGGAAGTAATTGCACCTTTCCTGATTACTTATGCAGATCAGGTAAAATCATGGTTTTTTATCCGTTACAACGAAAATGGAAACCACATTAGGTTTAGGGTTCAACTCAAAAATCCAAATGATGGGCAATTGTTGATATCAAAGTTGATGGATGAGCTGGAAGTGTTTGTAAATTCGGGTTTCGTGTCAGATGTGCAACTTAAAACGTATAAGCGCGAACTGGAGCGTTATGGCAGTAATATAATCGAAGATGTAGAGAAGCACTTTGGTATAGACAGTAGATTTGTATTATCGCTTTTAGAAACGCAAACCGATGATTTTAATAAATATAGATTATGTAGTGTTTTGTTTTCTAAGGTTATTAAATCTAACATAATCGATAATTCGGCCATCAGTAAGATCGTGAGGTTAATGTCTGATAACTTTAATGAAGAGCATAGGTTGGATGCAGCCGATTTTAAACAACTAAATATTCATTACCAGGAATTTCGGAAAACCGAATGGACAGCATTAACTGTAGAACAGGAGCAGTGGTTTACTGCTTTTTCTGATTCGTTTATCAAAACTCTTGAACAATGTGGCGCGGAAAATGCACCAAAGTTATTGACCGATTTAATGCATATGCACGTAAACCGGCTTTTCAACAAAGATCAGCGAACACATGAAATGGTGATGTACTATTTTCTGCTAAAAGATATTCAACGCCAAAATGCGACAAGAACTTAACGGTTTAGCCTGGCCAATGGATTATTGACCGTTACCTCTATTTCAGTAATATAACGGTTAAGCGGATCTTGATAATACTTGAATACATAATCATTACCATAAAAATTACTTAAACGTTTGCCAACATTTTCAATACCTACATGATGGCTTTCTGTCTGTTTGCCATTATTATCATTAATCATATTTATGGTACTGATATTCAACTTATCATTTTCGTAAGCAATTTTAATAATTGCCGGCTGGGTAGAGTGTGAAACATTTCCGTGCTTAAATATATTTTCGACCAGTGTTAATAAAATAAGCGGAGGAAATCTTAGCCCAAACATATCGCCTGTTACTTTAAGTTCCAGATTAATGGTATTAGCTGTACGGAGCTTATGGAGGTTGATCAGGTGTTCGATCTGTTCGATTTCTTCACTCAGCGGAACCATCTCTGATGCTGATGGGCGTTTTAGCGCATAACGCATCATTTCTGCCAGGTTCATAATGGCATCAGCTGCCATAGGCGCCTTTTTGCGGGCATCGTTATAAATGAAGTTTAAGGTATTGAACAGGAAGTGTGGATTGATCTGGCTACGCAGATAATTGTTTTGCGATTGAACAAGATCATTTTCCAAAGCCTGTTTTTCTATCTGTGTAACCAGATTCTGCCGTTCTAAGGCTTCTACTTTTTTCTGATCCTGAAATGATTTAACAACGTATATGTAGCCGGTAGAATAACCAATATATAATATGGAGCGATAAATGCATGGAAGTATAAACTCCATGTTAAAAGATCTAGATGGATTTATTTCAATTAACCTGATCTGCTCAAACAAAATTATAAGCAGAAAGGTAGAAACAACGTATGCAAAAATGATTATGGTAATAAGGGCGGCAATCTTAAGAAGTTTTATGGGAAAGGATCCGGTTTTGAGCATTTTTTTTAGAAAAAAACCGTAAACGTAAAAGGTAAAAATATTAACAATATAAACTAAAAGGTAAGCACCGGGTTCTCTGAATCTATGGGTAGCTAAACCCAGAATAAATACTTCATAAATGATATAAAGACTCCATACCAATAAGTGAAACTTATACTTTTCGTAGAATTTTTTTAAATGTAAAAAGCTCATTTTTTTCTTTTAATCTATTAAAATGGGGTTTTTATCTCCCAAAAACAGGGGTTGGTGTAAAAAAGTAGTTGAGGCTAATTTTGCGGTGCATCTTTACAGAAAATTAATCACAACGATAATAACAAAAATTTAAATACTATATATTATGAAAGCTCAACATACCAATCCTTCTGCAAAACTTGCTAAAAAAACTGTTTTTGTTTATAAAAATGTTAAAGCAAAAAACAACTTCTCTACTAACCCGACAGGAGATCAAAGCCACACGGTAATGACCAGTTTTATTATCGAATTTTAATTTCAAAATAACTCATTTTAATAGTTAACTCATCATTTTTAACATCATCATCATGAAAGTTCAACACACTGATTCTGCTGCAAAACTTGCTAAAAAAACTGTTTTTGTTTATAAAAATGTTAAAGCAAAAAACAACTTCTCTACTAACCCGACAGGAGATCAAAGCCACACTGTAATGACCAGCTTTATTATCGAATTTTAATTCTTAATAAGATATTCAATATTATATCATCATATTTAAACATCGTTACCATGAAAGCTCAACACACAGGCAAACTTGCTAAAAAGACTGTTTTTGTTTATAAAAACGTTAAATCCAAAAACAACTTTTCCACTAACCCAACAGGAGACCAAAGTCACACGGTAATGACTAGCTTCATCTTTGGATTGTAGTTTCTTAACCTCATCACTAATCCTATAATGAGAAACCAGAAGGGTATTAATTTCGGTTCGATTTTAATAAACTACTCTGTACATAGGCGAAGAAAGCCTCTTTGTAACCTTCTCCTATTTGTATCATCTCGTTATTGATGAGCCTAATTATATTTCCGTCTACTTTTTTAATTGCTGCCTTGGCAACAATATTTGATTTATTGACACGGATAAATGCATGATTTTCCAGGGCCTTTTCAATTTCCTTCAGCGTAAGGTATGTGGTGTGGATCTCAGATTTCGTAATAATCTGTATATAATTCTGTAGTGCTTTGATATAAAGTATTTCATCAATAGCAATATTTGAAAAAGCATATTTGTGGTCGCCTTTAATATAAAGGGCGGCAACCTGATCAGCTTCTTTCGTTGTTGCCTTGTTGCTATTGTTTGATTCCTTCTTTAATATCCGATCAATACCTAATGCAAATTTTGCAAATGAAATAGGTTTTAATAGGTACTGATCTGATTGTACATCAAATGCTTGCAGGGCATAATCGGGATGCGCAGTTGTAAAAACCAGATACTTCGCCTTTTCCCTGATATTTTTGGCCAGTTCTAATCCGTTTATTCCTGGCATATCAATATCCATAAATAATAAATCAATTTCGTCTTCGATACTTATTTCGGTAAGTGCCTGGACAGGACTGGTAAAAGTTTTAAAAACAGTTAAACCAGGCATTTCTGCAATGTGGTCAGTTAATACTTCAATCGCATGTTGCTCGTCGTCTATAACAACGCATTTTAGATTCATGTGTAGAATTTGTGGGTTTATTTGATTTGAATGCAAGTTAAATAAAAATGAGTTGAATTAACAATTGCGCCTTAAAAAAACTTATCTCCCGGTTTTGTCTATTGAAAACCTGGGTTTCGTGTAATATTCCGGGTGGTTGATGTAAAAAAATTAACAGCGCTTCTTCTTTTTATAATCTTTATACTGTTTGCCAAAAACAAATGATTAGTAGTTAAAAGTTACTAATTGCAAAAACATCTGCCTGCCCAATCTTGTGTAGCCTGTAGATAATAATATTAAAAACAGGCCATACAATACTGGGTTTGATAGTGAAAACCTAAAAAAAGAAATACCGGAAAACCAAATAAATATTCCCTACATCTACCCATCCTCCAAATGAAAAACAACGAATACGAATATTTACTTAATAAGATCTACTATAAGGGGATTCTGAAAAACCAAGGAATTAACTCAGACATGTACCAGAGAATGCAAAATGAATATAGCAATCTTAACGGACAGCAGCCTGTTAGCGGTCAATTGGAGCGTGAATATGCCTTCAGGAAATCTTTCCTGGTTGTACGTAATTATGTACAACAGGCAATAAAAGACGGTATGAGAAGTTTTCAGTTTAAGATGGAAACAAATGACATCAATAAATTGACTTATATGGTTGATATGTTGGACAGAAACTTTTTTGATAAACAAAGCTTAGATCAGATTATCGCTACAGCAAATTCGGTATTCAACCAGTATCATTTAAAAAATTAACTATCTATAATAGGTAACAATATGGAATTGAAAGACGAAATCGGGCAATTTGCCGTAAGAATTAAAAAAATGCTTCCGCAAGTTCAATCTGAGGATTTAACCAGGAATGCGTTGGTTATGCCTTTTATCCAAATCTTAGGATTTGATCCTTCTGAGGTTCAATCTGACGCTGTTCTAGACTTCGGAGTTAAAAAGAGTAAAAAAGTTGATTATACCATTATGAAAGATGGTGAGCCAACAATTCTGGTTGAATGTAAACACCATAATGACAATTTGGATATTCATGATTCGCGCTTATCTAAATACTTCCGTAAAACCAAAGCCAAATATGGTTTATTGACCAATGGTTTGGTATACCGCTTTTATACGGAGAAAATGGTGAGATCAAAGAAAAATCAAGAGCCTTTGTTTGAGTTTAAAATAACCGATACCAAAGCGGCTATCATTGCAAAAATGATCGAAGATCACAAAGATTATTTTAATGTAGATCAAAAAGTTAACGTTGTAACAGCTGGCTAAGCCTATTAAAACTATTTTAGGCGTTCTCGAAAATGCTTTAAAAGTCTTGATCTGATCAGGACTTTTTTTGTGTCTTTATATCAAAAAGAAGGGAGAAACCGATCCGATTTCTCCCTTGAAAATGATAATATAATAAAACTATATTAATGCTACACTTCTGCTTACAAAAGCAGTTAACTCTGATCCGGTTAACATACCTTGCGCCAAAAGCGCTAAATCTACTGCTTGTTTAGCCAGGTTTTGCTGCTCTTCTCCTTCAGCATTTAAAATTTTTCCTACCAATTTATGGTTTCCGTTAATGGCAACTTTGTAATTGTCGGGCATTTGACCATAAAAGTTCATTCCGCCTCCCATTGCAGCCATATCCTTCATCCTGCGCATAAATTCGTCCATGGTAATTGTAACTGGTAACTCCTCCGGATGCAAAGCTACAACTTCTACGTGCATGCCAGGTTTGGTAATGGCTTTTTCAAAAATAGCGGTTACCTCCTTCACCTGATCCTCACTTAAAACATGCTCGTTCTGCTCATCTTTCTCAATTAATTTATCCACCACACTAGAGTCAACCCGTTTAATTGATGTTTTTTCTAATTTTTGCTCCAGTTGATTAATAAAGTGATTGTCAATCGGCGAATCTAACACCAAAACATCATAATCTTTTTTATTGGCTGATTGGATAAATGCATCCTGTTTTGCAGCGTCGTTAGTGTATAAATACACAACATTTCCATTTTTATCCGTTTGTAAGGCTGTTACTTTTTCTTTATATTCAGGAAGTGTATAAAGCTCATTTTTAGTATTGCCAACTAAAGCGAAGTCCTTGGCTTTATCGTAAAATTTCTCTTCGCTGATCATGCCGTATTTAACAAAAAGACCAATGTCTTTCCATTTATCTTCGTAGGCTTTGCGATCTTTAGCAAATAATTCACTTAATTTATCTGCAACCTTTTTAGTAATGTAGTTATTGATTTTTTTAACGTTGCTGTCGGCCTGCAAGAAACTACGTGATACATTTAAAGGAATATCAGGAGAATCGATTACGCCGTGCAATAACATCAAAAACTCTGGAACAATATCTTTAACCTCGTCGGTAATAAATACCTGGCGGGAGTATAATTTAATTTTGTTGCGTTGCATTTCGAAATCGTTTTTCAACTTAGGGAAATACAATACACCGGTTAAATTAAAAGGATAATCAACATTCAGGTGGATCCAGAATAATGGTTCTTCGCTAAATGGGTATAGTTCACGGTAGAATTTTAAATAATCCTCATCTGACAAATCTGCAGGCGCCTTTGTCCAGATCGGGTTAGTGGTATTGATGATGTTATCAACTTCAACATCTTTATATTTAGTTTTGCCTTCTTCATCGGTACCGTCTTCTACCGATTCGGTTTTAGTGCCAAATTTAATTGGAACCGGTAAAAATTTAGCATACTTATTAAGGATTTCCTGCAGTTTACTTTCTTCTAAAAATTCTTCCGAATCGTTGTTTACATGTAAGATAATATCTGTACCACGGGTAGTTTTAGTGCCTGCTGTAATTTCAAATTCTGTACTTCCATCGCAAACCCAGCGGGCAGGCTCAGCACCATCCTGATAAGATAAAGTTTGAATTTCAACCAGATCAGCAACCATAAAAGCCGAATAGAAACCTAAACCGAATTTACCGATAATTTCGTTGGCATCTTTCGCATCTTTAAATTTCTCTACAAACTCACTTGCGCCAGAAAAAGCAACCTGGTTAATGTACTTTTTAATTTCCTCTGCCGTCATTCCCAAACCATTATCGCTAATGGTAATGGTTTTTGCATCCTTATCAATCGCAACTTGTACTAACGGTGCGCCAACTTCGCCATTAAACTGGCCTAATGAAGCAAGTCTTTTAATTTTCTGAACAGCATCTACTGCGTTAGAAACCAATTCACGAAGAAAAATTTCGTTATCAGAGTATAAAAACTTTTTAATTATCGGGAAAATATTTTCAGTATGTATAGAAATATTTCCTTTTTCCTGTATGCTCATATGTAAATAAATTGTTTAATCTACATCCTGCATATCAAGGGTTGTTCCAAAAGAATTTGTTTGCCAAAATGACAGTAAGATGTAAGATGGAAAACGGGAGATGAAGAAAGAATGATTAGTTTTTCAGAAAAGATTCAAAAATGATCGTCATTTATGGCGGAGTGCAACACAATAGAAAGTTTAATGTAATTCCGGTGGTCTAATCCGTGGTCTGTGTCTCACAGACCACACATAGTGATCAACAATTACTCTTCGTCACCATAAGCCAATTCAATATCTATAAACTGGATAATCAGTGAACATACATTACCTTCTATATCAAAACCATAATAAACAGGGTAAGTGCCATCACCAAAGCCACTTTGAAAAAATGGAATATGATAATTAGTCTCTGGTATTTTCCAGTTAATCCAATCACCATCTTTACGTTGGTAATCAGGGTTCTCAGCATAGTTGGCTGCAAAAAGTGCAGCGAAATAGTCATCATAGAGGTTTTTACCTGGATGTTCGTTATGAAATTTATCCTGAAACGCACAGAAATGTTTTAAAGTTTCTTTATCCAGTACACAAGCCAAGCCTGCATCCACATTAAAACCGAAAAATTCACCTTCATTAAAATCAATCAGATTTTCTGTGCCAATTAATGCTTCTTCAAAGCGAATGGCATCGTAAGCTGTAAACTGCACTTTAACGGCAGCATGCCTCGCGCAATCATCGTCGTCAGGAATAATAACAGCCGCCGTTACCGGAAATTCACCAATAGGAACCTTAATCAAATATGGCTGGGCATTTTTTTGGATATATACCAGGGGATCTCTCACCAGAATTTCTCCTGTAGGGATAGATACACTTCCCAGTTCAAGGCGATCTATCTTTTTGCCAGCCACAGCTGTTTCTTCAAAATAATCGTTCAGGTTGTTGGGGCAGGTTAATAATGCGCGCTTCTCGTTCCAGGTTTTTAACCATTCATTGCTTGGTATCATTAAGATCAGGTTAATTTTTTGAGAGATGATTTTGTGCTGTAAATAAAGAAGCCAAGAAAATTTAAGATCTTCTTGGCTGAATATTTAAATCTGAATGAGTTTAATTTAAAAGAAAACTTGGCTTATCTTCTTCCAGCGATAAGATTTTAGTGATTTTTTTTAGCAATACATCCATTTGGAAAGGTTTTGACAAAAAATCATCCTGGCCATAATTTAAGGTTGTAAAATCTTTTTGATCATATAAGCCGGAGATAAGCAGGATAGGGATTTTAGAAGTGCTTTCAATAGATTTTAGCTGTTCACATAATACACGACCATCTATATGCCCTAAAGAAATATCAAGTAAGATTAAATCAGGACTGAATTTTTCAATTCTGTTAAAAATTTCTTCACCATCATTTAGTGCCGAAACTTTAAACCCTCCAATTTCCAGGATCAATTGTATGGTTTCTAAAACCTCAATATCATCATCTACTACCAATATTCTCTTCATATGTGTGTGCAATTATATGCTTTTAAAAGTATAACAAAAGTTTGCGCGGATATGTTTACCATATTAAGCACATTTTAACAAATTATGATGTAAATGTATATTTTAACTTAACTGGCCTGTTGTGCAATGCCCTCTTTGTTTAAGATGAAACTAAACAGCTCATCTATTGGTTTTTGTAAAATTTTGCCAGCCTCGATGCCATTTTCCTGTAATACCGAAATGAGTTCATCCTGATAATAATAGGCAATGGAGCCTACGAAATGGCAAGGTACGTTTTTGTATCTGGGATAGTCTTTAACGTTCGTATCTACAAATTCCTGGAAGCCATTTCTTAATATTTCCTGAATAAAAGGATGGTCTTTATGGCTGGCCATGAAGCGGCTAAAGCTTGCCAGGTAGATGTTGGGGAAAGGTTTCTGGTAAACATTGGTAATAATCTGCTCTTTTTCGGCAGGGAAGGATTTTTTAAATTCTGCTGCCAATGTTGATGGCATTTTTCCGTACAGATAGCTTAGGAGCACCTTTTTTCCAAAGAAGGTGCCAGAACCCTCATCACCTAAAACATAGCCCAGACCATGGTGACCATCATGAATTTTTTTGCCATCAAAATAACAGATATTAGATCCGGTACCTAAAATACAGTTTAATCCTTCGGCGCTTCCACAGGTAGCGTATACTGAACCCAGAAGGTCGTGGTCTACAGAAATAAAAGCACGGCTAAAAACAGCTGATAAACCGTTTGAAACCACCTCATGTTTATCTGGCGAAGAACAACCAGCTCCAAAAAAGTAAATCTCTTTCACCTCACCGGCGTATTGCAATAAGGATTCGTTTTTGGAAATCAGCTTGGTAATTTCTTGTTCACTTAAAAAATATGGGTTTATTCCAGGGGTATTAAATTTAATGGTTTCGCCATTATGATAACCCATCCAATCGGTTTTTGATGAGCCACTATCTGCAACAAGTATCATGGCCCTAAATATAAAAATTAATTATAGCATTTTATATTTGAAATAATTTCGTTACTTCTTTTAAAGCTTACTGGCGCCGCTTTTAGATATGGCGGTATTTTTAGAAAGTTTGATAGTATACCTTATGTCTGATTGCTCTTGGTAAGGGATTGAAACTATTTAGTTCAGCAAATCAACACTTCCGCTAATTGTTTTTAAAGTGTTTTCGGCTATTTTTGCCTGATATTGCATTTCGATGAAACGGTTTTGTGCGTCGATGGCATTACGCTGTGCTTCTCTCAGTTCTAACGGAGCTATGCTGCCCAAACGGTATTTTGCCAGGGTGATATCTAAATTCTGTTTCGCTATATCTACATTCCGCTGTTCTAATCTAATCAGATCAAGATAAGTACTATAATTTTCATAGGCAGCAAGTAACTGCGCATTCACATCCAATCTGGTTTTGTTCAGGTTAAGAATCGAATTGTCGATCTCGATTTTGGCATTGCGCTCTTGCTGACGCTGTAAAAAGCCATTAAATAAATTGATACTTGCTGTAACGCCATAGGTAAATCCATTGGCCGCAAATTTTTGGTTAAAACCCGTGGGGCTGGTACTGTTTGCCCTGCTGTAACCCGAGTTCAGGCTAACTGCCGGATAACGGCCCCCACGGATGGACTTTAAATTCAAAGAAGCAATGCGTTGATTGATAAATGCATTCTGCACATCAGGGTTCTGCTTTTCAGCCATTTCGGCCATCTTGCTAAATAAGATGCCTTTGTCTACATCAATACTATCAGCAACAGAAAAGGTGGTTCCAATGTCCCTAACCATTAATTGGTTTAAGCGAACTTTAGCGATCTGCAGCGCATTTTTGGTTTGCAGGTAATTTGATGTATCCGTATTGTAATCAACCTGTGCCGTCAGCACGTCCAGTTTAGAACCACGTCCAAGCTGTAATTTCGTTTTGGCAATATTGGTGCGCAATACCGAAACATCCATGGCGCTATCCGCTGCTTTAACCAGTTGTTGTTGTCTTACAATATCATAATAGGCCGCAATTACATCAGCAACAGTAGTTAAAATGGTTAAGCGCGAATTTAATTCACCCTGTTTTTGTAATTCCTTTAAACGATCGTAATTGGCAAACATGCGAAAGCCATCGAAAATGGTCCAGTTTAATTCTGCACCATAACTGTTATTGGTACTCTTAGCCCCGGTAATTACCCGGTCAGGACCAGTTACAGGACTTTGCCTGGTATTTTGGATACTGCCGCCATTGGTGTAATTTCCGGTTATACTGGGTAGCATACCAGCATTGCCAATATTGGCATTGTTCTTTGCTATATCGATCTGATTTTTGCTGATTTTAATGTCGTAATTGTGCTGTAAAGCAATAGTGATGGCTTCTTTCAGGGTTAACTTTTCTTGTGTAAAACCTGAAAACGATAAGCTTATCAGCATGATAAATATTTTTAATTTCTTGCTCATCTTATTCTTCTGTATGTAAAGCTTCCTGTTCAAAACGATGTGCTTCTTTTAATTCTTGATTGGGCCGGTAAGGTTTTGCCCAATAAGAGTAAATGGCCGGTATTACAAATAGGGTTAATACCAAAGAGAATAAAGTTCCGCCTACAATAACGGTTCCCATGCTCATTCTGCTTTTTGCCGCAGCACCCAATGCGAGCGCGATAGGTAAGGCACCAATGGCAATGGCCAAACTGGTCATTAATATTGGGCGTAACCTCGAAACCGCAGCTTCCCTGATGGCCTCTGGGATGGGAATGCCTTTTTCTTTAAGTTGGTTAGCAAACTCTACAATTAAAATTCCGTTTTTAGTTACCAAACCGATCAGCATAATGGTACCGATCTGACTGAAGATATTCCAGCTTTGGCCACACAACCAGAGCGATAAAAATGCCCCTGCAACTGCCATTGGTACAGTTAAAATTATAATAACCGGATCTTTAAAACTCTCAAACTGCGCAGAAAGAATTAAATAAACCAAAAGCAGGGCCAAACCAAACGCGAAAACGGTATTGGAAGAACTCTCCTTAAAATCGCGTGATTCTCCACCTAAGTCAGTAGAGAAAGTCTCATCCAATACTTTTTTTGAAATGGCATCCATCGCTTCTATACCTTCACCAATACTTTTGCCCGGTGCTAAACCTGCCGAAACGGTAGCGGCAATAAAGCGGTTATTACGGTACAGCTGCGGCGGACTGCTTTCTTCTTTGGCGGTTACCAGGTTATCAAGCTGCACCAATTCCCCTTTGTCGTTACGTACGTAAACTGAACTTAAATCCAATGGATCTTTTCTATCACCCCGGTCAAACTGCCCAATTACCTGATACTGTTTTCCATTCATAAAAAAGTACGAGAACCTTTGTCCGCTCAACCCTAAATTCAGGGTTTGGGCAATGGCCGAAATAGAAACACCTAAATTTTTGGCCTTATCCCTGTCGATGGTCAGGTTAATTTCGGGTTTGTTAAATTTCAGGTTCACATCCGAAACGGTAAATGTGGGGTCTTTGGCTACAGCATCCATAAACAATGGAATTTTCTCACGTAGCTTTTCGAAATTTTGAGCCTGGATGATGTAGCTGATGGGTAAGCCACCACGGCGTCCTACTGATATGGTAGGTTGCTGATTCACAATGGTTTTGCCTTCGGTGTATTTTTTAGTTACGCGGGTAAGCATATCTGCAATCTCTTTTTGCGAACGCTCACGGGTTTCCGGATCGGTAAGGCCCATCCGTACATACCCAGAGTTTACCGCGCCAGAGCCGCCAAAACTTGGCGAAGTAATGGTAATGTTCACATTTTTTTCTGGAACAGAATCAATCACCAGCTGATTCAGCTTCATGATAAACTTATCCGTGTAGGCAAATGAAGCGCCTTCCGGTGTAGATACGTTGATGTTGATGGCACTCCTGTCATCATATGGGGCAGTTTCTTTCGGTAATATTTTCCAGAAAAGGAAAATAAGCCCCATACAAACTAATATAATCGGCACAGAAAGCCATCTTTTAGCCAAAAATTTATTCAGGTTCGATCCGTATGCATCGTTCAATTTTACAAAATAGGGTTCTGTCCAGTTGTAAAATCTAGATGGCTTATGCCCCCCTTTTTTCATCAGATAGGCATTTAACATCGGTGTTAGGGTAAGTGATACAAAGGCAGATATCAATACTGCAGCGCCGATTACTACACCGAACTCTCTAAATAAGCGACCAACAAAGCCTTGTAAGAAGATTACAGGTAAGAATACGGCTGCAAGGGTAATGGAAATCGAAATTACCGCGAAAAATATTTCATTGGATCCTTTAATGGCTGCCTCAAATGGCGACATCCCTTCTTCAACCTTTTTAAAGATATTCTCGGTAACTACAATACCATCATCTACCACCAGGCCCGTGGCCAGTACAATGGCCAATAAACTTAGTACGTTTATAGAAAAGCCAAAGGCATACATGATAAAGAAGGTGAAAATCAATGATACAGGGATATCGATCAATGGCCTGAAGGCGATGGCCCAATCCCTGAAAAAGAGATAGATGATTAAAATTACCAATACCAGCGATAGGCCAATCGTTTCAGCCACTTCGGTTACCGAACGTTTGATAAAAAGGGTATTATCTAATGCCACTTTTAGTTTAATATCCTGCGGTATATCGGCTTTTAACTTATCAAAACGTTTGTAAAACTCTTTACTGATGTCAAGGTAATTAGCGCCCGGCTGAGGGATAATAGCGATGGCCACCATCGGTTTGCCCGATTCGCGTAAAATGGTTTCTTCGTTTTCTGGTCCTAAAACTGCAAAACCCACATCTTTCAGTTTAACCACCTGGTTGCTGTCGGCTTTTAAGATTAGGTTGTTAAACTGACTTTCGTTGGTGAGTTTCCCTAAGGTTTTAACCGTTAGTTCAGTGGTAGCACCGGTAATTTTTCCTGATGGGAGTTCTACGTTTTCATTATCTAAGGCCGTAACAATATCTTGTGAGGTTAAGCCATAAGCACTAAGCTTATTCGGGTCCATCCAGATACGCATGGCATATTTCCTTTGCCCTTGGATTTGCACACTGCTTACCCCGGGAATGGTTTGGATCCGGTCGGCAATTACGTTTTCGGCAAAATCACTTAATTCGAGCGTATTGCGCTTATCACTCTGTATCGTCATCGATAAAATCGGATCGGAGTTGGCATCGGCTTTACTCACTACCGGTAAACCATCAATGTCTTTAGGTAAAGTTCTGGCCGCTTGCGATACTTTGTCACGCACATCGTTTGCGGCCTCTTCAATATTTTTATCGAGGTTAAACTCTATGGTGATATTACTTGCTCCCTGGTTACTTGATGAAGAGATATTTCTGATCCCATCAATAGAATTGATCGATTTTTCTAAAGGTTCGGTAATTTGTGATTCAATAATATCGGCGTTGGCCCCGGGGTAGGAGGTTCTTACCGAAACTACGGTCGGATCAATGGAAGGGTACTCGCGGACACCCAAAAAAGTGTAACCTATAATCCCGAAAAGAACAATTAGCAGGTTCATCACAATGGCCAGCACCGGCCTCTTTATACTCGTGGTAGAGATACTCATAATTATTCTTTAACCAAATGAACTTTAACCGGTGCACCTTTTTTCAAAGCCATTGATCCGGTGGTTAATACCGTGTCGCCAGCTTTTAATCCCGATGTAATCACAATGTTTTCATCGGTACGCGTACCCGCTTCTACCTTAACCTCTTGTGCTTTACCATCTTTTTGGATATAAACGATCTTACCTTTTAAAACCGGAATAACTGCTTCGTTAGGAATCAGAATAGCATTTTGAAGGGTACTTAAAGCCAGTTTGATTTTCGCAAAGGAACCTGGTAACAAAGCGTTGTCCGCATTGGGAGCTAAAGCCCTAATTTGCAAGGTTCTGGTAGCGGAATTAATCCCAGGTTCAATCGCATAAACTTTTCCCTTGTTTTCTTTTGAAGAGCCATCAGTAGTAAATATGATTTCGGAGTTCACTTTGATCTGCCCTGCATATTTCTCCGGAACCGAGAAAGTAACTTTAACAGGATTTGTACTCACCAGGTTGGCAATCACTGTGGTGGGCGTTAAATAAGTGCCGATAGAAATGTTACGTAAACCTATACGGCCTGTAAAAGGTGCGCGGATAGTGGTTTTGGCCAATTGCGCCCGTACTAATTGTGCCTGGGCCTGCAACGACTTTAAATCTGCTAAGGAAGTATCGTATTCTTCCTGACTGATTGCCCCTTTTGCAAGCAATTGTTTTGCCCTGTTCTCATTTGTGCCGGAAAGTTTTTGTTTCGTCAGTGCATCCTGCAATTGCGCTTGTATATCCCGGTCATTTACTTTAACCAGTACACTTCCTTTTGATACCATAGTGCCTTCCTTAAAATAAATTCCGGTCACCAGTCCCGACACTTCACTTTTTAATACAACCGATTCGTTTGCGTCAATAGCGCCGGTTATTTCCAGGTCATTGTCAAACGATACCGGCTTTACAATAATTCCATCCACTGCCAGTGGAGCAGAGGCGCCTCCCTTACCAGCCTCTTTACCCTTTCCGGCACCAGCAGATGCACCACCTTTTCCTTCTAGTTTTTTATTTGCATTAATTCTGTAATATACCAGATAAGCCAGGCCTATTGCTAAAACAGCATAGATAATATACCTTTTCTTCATGTTATGATTTGTGTAGTGCGTATTCCCAACGTTAAAATGATATTAATGTTTGGAATTAGAGCGTAAAAATATTCAAATAGTTTAGTCCTAATTTCGTTGTATTAAGGATGTTACCATCTCGGTCCGAAGTTCACAGCTTGGTTGCAGCATGATAGTTTATACTAAGTTGTTATTCCTTCATAAATCAACCAGTTAATGCCTGATGACGTTTGGTGCTAAATCGCCCTGAGTTTTTCACAAATCGCCAACCTCCAGACACAAATTAAACAGAAACAACTATTTTACACCACATTGAGCTATTTTATATTAAAACCCCATCAATAAATCTAAATTTGTAGCAAAACACAGTGAATATGTTTAATAAAAAATCAGTTTTAAGTTTAGTTTTACTACTAACGTGTATTATGGCAGCGAAGGCGCAGGTAAAAATAGGCTTCGAGGTTTCTTTCAAAGAACCGCAAGCGCATTATGCAGAAGTGCAGATGAATATTTCTGGACTGACAAAAGATTATGTAGATGTAAAAATGCCTGTATGGACACCAGGTTCTTATTTAGTGCGTGAGTTTGAAAAAAGTGTTGAAGAATTTAAGGCTACTGCGGGCGGTAAAGCGGCAAAGGTTGAAAAGGTTAGCAAAAACACCTGGAGGATTTTCTCGGCAAAAGCTGCTAACATTCAGGTCAATTACCGGGTTTATGCATTTGAAATTTCAGTGCGTACACCATTTATTGATGAATCTCATGCTTTCTTATCACCAACAGGTATTTTTATGCACCCTGACGGCATGATCAAATCGGCAAGTACGGTAAAAATCGTTCCGTTTAATACCTGGAGTAAGGTTTCTACCGGCTTAGCTCCTGTTGCTGGCGAGCAGTTTACTTATAAGGCCAGCGATTTCGATATTCTGTACGATAGCCCTATTGAGGTAGGCAATCAGGACACTTTTGAATTTACGGCTGCCGGTGTTCGCCATGAAGTGGCTATGTATGGAGGCGGTAATTATGATAAAGAAAAACTAAAAGTTGATATGGCCAAAATTGTAGAAAAGGAAACTGCAGTTTATGGCGAAAATCCTAATAAATATTACCTGTTTATTGTTCACAATTTCTTAAAAGGGGGCGGTGGTCTGGAACACCTCAACTCCACTACTTTAGGTGCTACAAGAAATGCTTACAATACACCTGAAGGTTATAAAGGCTTTTTAAGCCTGGTTGCGCATGAGTATCATCACCTGTGGAATGTGAAACGTTTGCGCCCTATTGCTTTAGGCCCTTTTGATTATGATAACGAAAATTACACCACCAACCTTTGGGTGGCTGAAGGTTTTACCTCATATTATGAGAACAAATACCTGCACCGCGCAGGTTTTACCGATGTGAACGAATTTTTGAAAGATTTAGTTGGGGGCGTGGGCACAGTCTTAAATACCCCGGGTGCCAAATACCAGTCGGCAGCTTCGTCTAGTTATGATGCCTGGATTATTGGTTACCGACCGAATGAAAATTCGAAAAACAATTCAATCTCTTATTACAATAAAGGCGAAGTAATTGGTATTTTAATGGATCTGGAAATTATCAACGCCACCAAAGGTGCTAAAAGCCTGGATGATGTAATGAAGGCCATGTATCTGCAGTGCAAAACTTTAAAGCGAGGTTATACCGATGCCGAATTTAAAGCCATGGTGGAGAAAATATCCGGAATCAGCTTTACCAATTTTTGGGCTAAATATGTAAATGGGGTAGATGATGTAGAATATGTGAAGTACTTTGGTTATGCCGGTGTAGATGTTTCGACAGAAAATGCAACTCCAGGTAAGCCGGTTACCGGTGCTGCCGGACAGTTGACCAATGATGGTCTGGTAATTACTTCAACAACAAGAAATTCTGCGGCCTGGATCAGCGGATTGAACGTAAATGACGTTGTACTAAGTTTAGATGATACCTCATTAGGTGATGCGCTAGCAACAGTAAGGTTGAAAAGCCCGATGATTTCGTTGGATGTTATCCCGTTGGTAGGTAAAAAGAATATTGGTGATGTATTGAAACTTAAGGTTAGACGTGATGGATTAGAGAAAGAAATTTCGTTAACCCTGAAAGAGAATCCAAATGTACGCCTAAAAGCAACTGTTAACGAAAATGCCACACCGGCGCAGAAAGCAGTACTTAAAAAATGGACAGGAGTTTAATTTTTAATCGTAAATCTTTAGTCTATATATAAAGCACAAAAAATCCCGTAAGGAATTCATCTTACGGGATTTTTATGTTAAATGCTTTACTATACAAAGCTTAACGTCATGCGCTTAGCGCTAAACGCTATACCTAGAAAGTATATCTAAATCCCAGACCAAATCTTCCGGCATTAAAATCGCTGTTGTTGTCGCCAATGTAAAGTCTTGGTCTCCAATCTAAAGCCAATGCCAATGGTGCACCTGAGAATTTATAGTCTAAACCAACCATTGGAACAAGGTAAAAACTAGAACCGCCATCGTACAATTGAACGGAAGGACCACCACCTAAATACCAATCTAAACCTTTTGCGCCGCGGATAGATGAATTGTATTGGATGAAACCTTGAATAACGGTTGAATTTCCACCAAACAATACATCTCCCTGAAGGGCAGCCTTAGGACTGAAATGGTGTCTGATTGAAGGACCTACCAATGTAGCGCCGTCTCCGAAGTCAATACCTAAGCCTAATCCGGTTTTGTAGTTTTGGGCTTTAACGTTTGTTGTACTAAGGGCAAATAATGCAATGCATCCTAAAATTGTAAATAACTTTTTCATAATTTAAATGTTTTGTAAATAATTATCAGCCTAACAACTTTAATGCCGTTTCTGTTTTTTCGGTAAAAATTTTAACCTGATAAAAAACAATGCTTGCATAGTAATTTTGTAATCGCTAAGTTTATTAAAAATATTTTAACGGAAAGTAAATACGGCATTTCACTCATTGCCAAGTATTATTTTCATTAATAAATACACATAAAGTAAGCATCTTTATGTTTGATTTTTTTAATTTAACCAAATAATATACAATTCATATGGCGGCAGAAATTAAACGGGTTTTTGATCTTTTAAAGTACAGCCTCGAAAATCCTAAGCAGGAATTCATCAGCGGAAAAATTAACGGGAAATGGATAAATTATAGTACAGTAGATTTTTGCAATGCTGTAGATAACTTAAGCCGTGGACTAATTAAACAAGGTATTGGGAAAGGGGGCAGGGTTGCTGTAATGTCTCACAACCGGCCTGAATGGAATATTGCTGATTTTGCTGCCAGCCAGATCGGGGCTTATCAGATCCCCTTATATCCAACTTTAGCCGAGCATGATATTCAATTTATCTTAAAAGATGCAGAAATAGCCATAATTTTTGTAGCTGACGAAGAATTGTATAAAAAAATTAAACCTTGTGCCGATGCCATAAATCCTGATATTAAGATTTATACTTTTAACGAGGTTACAGCAACCGAAAACTGGAATACCTTAATTGAACTCGGTAAGGCAAGTACGGATATTGACCTGGAAGCCTATCGGTCAAGTGTGGAGCCAGATGATGTTTTGACCTTAATTTATACTTCAGGTACAACAGGAACGCCCAAGGGAGTAATGCTAACGCATAATAACTTAGTCGCAAATTTTGTAAACTCGGCTGTAGTTATGCCTGAGGGGGTCAATAAAAGTTTAAGTTTTCTGCCTTTATCGCACATTTTTGAACGGATGATCATTTATCTATACCTCTTTAATTATACAGGGATCTATTATGCAGAAAGTATGGAAACCATTGTTGCCGATATCCAGCATGTAAAACCTAATGCCTTTTCTACTGTTCCAAGGCTTCTTGAAAAAGTGTACGATAAGATCATGGAAAAAGGAAAGGCATTAACCGGAATAAAAAAAGGAATTTTCTTTTGGTCGGTAGCCTTGGCCGAAAAATATACCATCAATGCAGGTGCCTGGTACAATTTCAAGCTGGGTATTGCCCGTAAACTGGTGTTCAAAAAATGGAAAGAAGCGCTGGGCGGAGAAATCGTGGTCATCGTATCCGGAGGTGCTGCCCTCAATCCGCGATTGGCGAGGATCTTCTGGGCAGCTGGTATGCCTGTTTTTGAGGGTTATGGATTGACCGAAACCTCGCCTGTAATTACCGTTAATCATTTCGGCGGAACCATGTTTGGTACCGTTGGTGAGGTAATTAAAGGTGTGGAAGTTAAAATTGCCCCTGATGGGGAAGTATTGACCCGTGGACACCAGGTGATGAAAGGTTATTATAACCGGCCCGATTTAACTCAGGAGGCTATAGATCAGGATGGATGGTTTCATACCGGAGATATTGGTGAGTTGGTTGATGGCCGCTTTTTAAGAATTACCGACCGTAAAAAAGAGATGTTTAAAACAGCTGGTGGTAAATACGTTGCCCCGCAAATGCTGGAGAATAAATATAAAGAATCGATTTTTATCGAGCAGATTATGGTTCTGGGCGAAAATAGAAAATTTCCTTCTGCATTGATTGTTCCTAATTTCGAAACCTTAAAAACCTGGGCAGGCAGAAAGGGCATTGCTTTCAGCTCAAACGAAGAAATAATTAAAAACGAGCAGGTGCTCGCTAAATATAATGAGGTTATTGAAACGGCAAATGTGGATTTTGGTAAATGGGAACAGGTAAAGCGATTTGCACTATTACCTAAAGAGTGGAGCATAGATGGGGGCGAGCTAACGCCAAAATTAAGTTTGAAAAGAAAAGTGATTACCGAAAAAAACAGTGAAATAATCGAAAAAATCTATCGGGATGCAGAAAACTATAAAGCCCCTCACTAATTATAAAAAATCAGCAATATACCTAAGCATGATGTTTTTATTGGCTGGTTGTGTAACCGGACAATTGGGTAAAAACAATAGTGGCGAATATAAAAACGGCATGGTGGTTTCAGCTCATCCGGAAGCATCTCAGGTAGGTATAGATATCTTAAAAAAGGGAGGAAATGCAGTTGATGCGGCTGTTGCTGTTCAGTTTGCCCTGGCAGTGGTTTATCCTAATGCGGGAAATATCGGGGGAGGCGGTTTTATGGTTTACCGCAGTTCAACCGGAGAAATAAATGCCCTGGATTTCAGGGAAAAAGCAGCAAAGGCTGCTGCCAGAGATATGTATCTGGATGGAGCCGGCAATCCAATTGTAGATAAAAGCCTTTATGGCCATTTAGCTGCGGGGGTACCAGGATCGGTAGATGGTATGGTAGAGGCGCATAAGAAATATGGAAAGCTTTCCTGGGCGCAGGTACTGCAGCCAGCAATAGACCTGGCTCAACTTGGTTTTAAAATTACCAAACGGCAGGCCGCTGAATTGAACGGTTTGCATAGAAAGTTTATGGAGTTTAACCCAAATGGAACAGCATTTGTAAATTTGGAAAGCACCTGGCAGGAAAATGATGTGTTGGTACAAAAAGAGCTGGCCAATACTTTAAAGCTGATCCAGGAGAAAGGCAGAGCCGGTTTTTATGAAGGGGCTGTGGCCGATTCGCTTGTAGCCGAAATGCAGCGCGGAAAAGGACTTATCACAAAAGAAGATTTAAAAAATTACCATGCCGTTTGGCGTAAGCCGGTAACAGGCAACTACCGGGACTATAAAATTATCACCATGCCGCCAACATCAAGCGGAGGCATTGCCCTCATCCAATTGCTTCAGTCTGTAGAGCCTTATCCTTTAAAAAAATGGGGACATAATGCCGATTCAACCATACAGGTAATGGTTGAGGCAGAAAGAAGGGTATACGCCGATCGCGCAAAGCATTTGGGCGATCCTGATTTTTATGCCGTTCCGCAACAGCAGTTATTAGATGCCACCTATAATAAAAACCGGATGGCAAACTTTAGCTGGGCCTCTGCAACTCCAAGTAGTGTTGTGTCAGCCGGTGAAATAAATGGCAAAGAACATGAAGAAACCACGCATTTCTCTATTGTAGACCGTGATGGAAATGCCGTTTCCATTACCACCACTTTAAACGGTTCTTATGGATCGTTGGTGGCCGTAAAAGGAGCCGGTTTTTTGTTGAACAACGAAATGGACGATTTTTCAGTTAAACCAGGCGCACCAAATATGTACGGCTTGGTTGGCGGCGAAGCCAATGCGATAGCCCCGAATAAAAGAATGTTAAGTTCCATGACGCCGAGCATTGTGGAGAAAGACGGAAGATTATTTATGGTGGTAGGTACGCCAGGAGGTTCCACCATTATTACTTCTGTATTCCAAACCATTATTAATGTAATCGATTTCGATATGTCTATGCAATCGGCCGTTAATGCTAAAAAGTTTCATCACCAGTGGTTGCCAGATGAAGTGTATGTAGAAAAAGATGCTATTGACAGCCTATCAATATCGAAGTTGAAGGCAAAAGGTTATAAAATTTTACAGAGAGGCCCAATCGGCAGAGTTGATGCCATCTTAAGGACCAAATGGGGAAATTATCAGGGTGGTGCCGACCCAAGGGGTGATGATAAAGCCATTGGCTGGTAGCCATTTCGGCTCTATTTATTAATTTTCTATTGTATCAAATTAGCTACATATTAATTGGGCATATTTGGTGCATGATATGCTTAATAATGGTAATACTCAACACTGGACCTCACAATTGCTTTTTGACTATTTAACGTGAGCTATGGGTCTTAATTTTGCCGACATGCATGAACGTTTGGCTAAGCCAAAGTAGAAAATCTTCGTTCTCGGCATCACCGGCCTAACATCCCGATTGCTATCGGGATTCGGGAAGTACAGTCAAAGCCCACTCCCTGCCTTTAATAGAAAAATTTTCAGCCGGCTTTTTTTATTTCTTTCAAAAGGAAAGAAGCCCGTCCGGCCAGGACAAATAGAATGCTCAGTTAATATAAAAACACAGTTTTTAGTATCGCAAATGATCTTTTAGATCCATAGTTCAGGTTATTTAACAGAGGTTTCAATAGCGCAAATAGGTGTTGATAAGTTAATAAGTATTTTTACCGTGTTGTATTTTTGGTATGGCTATTGTAAAGATTGTGAGACGCTATTCAACGTTAAACAGAAAATTATGAAACTACAATTATCTAAAGCCCTACCAGTTGCAATTGCTGGTTTATTAATCGGGTCGGTTGCTTCAGCTCAGGAAAGTCCGGCAACTTCAACTACAACATTAAGAACATGGTCTATTGGAGTAAACGCTGGTGTGCTAACGCCATTATCACCACTGGGTGGAAAAAATGATTTCAGTAATAACAAATCAAGTTTGGGATATGGCCTATACATCAAAAAGCAGTTTACACCTTATTTCTCTCTACGCTTAGACGGCGTTCGCGGTAAATTAAAAGGTGATAACTCCGAACCCTATGAAAGCGGTTTGGTAAACAACGCTCCGGTAAAGTCTTTTGATACAGACTTATCTTATTCAGGAAGTTTAAATGCTGTTGTAAACATGTTCAATATCGATATGTTTAAAAAAGAAAATACTTTACAGCTTTATGCTTCTGCAGGAGCGGGTATTGCTGCTTACAAACCTACCATCACTACAGCAGCAGGAACTTCAGTATTTGGTAGTGGCGATAACATCCACGAATTGATTATTCCGGTAGGTTTAGGTGCGAAATTTAAAATTTCTGATGCCGTAAACTTTGATCTGGGTTGGACAATCAACTTTGTTGATGGCGATAACTTAGACGGTTATTACCAAAATGGAAACGATAAATACAATTATGCTTATGCAGGTTTAGAGTTTGCTTTAGGTAGTGGGAAACAACTGGCTTTCCATAATCCGGTAGCTTTAACTTATGATGAAGCACTAAAAGCAAAACAAACTGCAGAAGGTTTACGGTCTGAATTGAATGCCCAAAAAGCTGATAATGCAAAGCTACGCTCAGAACTTAACGATGTATTGAAAGATTCAGATGGTGATGGCGTTGCTGATAAATTGGATAAATGTCCGGATACACCATCAGGTACCGTTGTTGATGGTGCTGGTTGCCCGTTAAAAACGCCGGAGAAAGTAGTAGAAAAAGTTATCGTAACGGAAGAAGACCGTAAAGTAGTTAACGAAGCGATTAAAAACTTAGAGTTCGATTTAGGTAAAGCTACTATTCGTTCTAAATCTTATGCTTCATTAAATAGGGTTGCAGCATTATTGATACAGAAAAACTTTAGCTTAAAATTAGCTGGTCATACCGATAATACAGGATCAAAAGAACTAAACCTGCGTTTATCAAAAGAAAGAGCAGAATCTGTTAAAGCATATTTGGTTTCTCAAGGTGCCAATGCTTCACGTATTGAAGCTACAGGTTACGGCATGGGTCAACCGATTGCAACTAACAAAACAGCAGCCGGACGTCAACAAAACCGTCGTGTAGAGTTTACACTTTACTAAGTTGTTTTTAAACAATATTAAAAAGTCCTGGTGAAAATCAGGACTTTTTTGGTTTAAGCGGTTTTATTTAACATCGCTTGCTAATTTGATTAAGGGCTATAAATACGAATTGTCATCCTGAGAAATAATTTATTTTATAAAAACCAATATTAGTGACGTAACTGATTTTCTTATGCCATACATTTAATTAGGTGATATCCCTTTAGAAATCGTCATTCTCAACTTGATTGGGGATCTTAATGCAAACGTTTTAAGATCCCAGCATACGTGAGAATGACGACCATTGTGGATTCTGTCGATGGAAACGCAGTGAAGGATCTCTATTATGCCAATTTTATTTTAGCATCTTTTTTAGCAGAAAAAACCCAAAATAAACTTAATTGGTAGACTGTAAAAGCAAATTGTCAACCTGAACATAGTGAAGGATCTTTCTTAGTTTTGGTACTATTGGATTGTGAAATCACAAGACCACAGGCCTTGTTTTAAGGATTCTTCACTGCGTTCAGAATGACAGATTAATAATTATTATTTGGAATCCAACTTATTTCAGCGAAACAATCACTTTCTTAATCTCGCTTAAATCGTTCATCTCAAAATCCGGCGATTGCGGGTAAAAGCGTTGATAAATAATTTTATCATCTTTACTGTCGTATACACTGATGATTTTATCGTTATCGCGTTGCGTATAAACCACATATTTAATAGGAGCAGCGTTACTTAGGATTAAACTATCCAATGCTTTATACGATACAAACTTAAGTTTATAATTATAAGGTTCGGCAATAATTCCTGATGGTGGTAAAAGAGCTAATCTCGAAGAAAAAACCTCCTTAATATATTCGGGTACATACAGCGTTTCTTTTGCCAGTTCCGGCAAACGCACTCTATTGTAAAATTGGTAATCTAAATTACAATTTTCGCTGGCGAGCAATCCATCGTTTATTTGTTTTAAATAACCGCTTAAAAAGCCCGGCGACCAATTATAGAAACTGGCTTTATTATAGAAATGAGATAAAATATTATTTTTTATCCTTCGTTTCGTGCCATATTGCTGATCCTGTGTTTTAACGAGGAAATTAGTACTCGGATCAGCAAAAAGCGCTACTGCCGCCAATAAAATTTCTTCTTTTACCTTAGGCTTTTTAGACGGCGTTATTAACTTCAGCGCATAAATAATATTTGTATTGTTGATGCTGTCTGACTTTTCGGTATAAGCATCAAAATAAAAAAGTGAATAATTGGCAAGCGTATCATAACGTGCCAACTCTTCGGGTTTAATGATTTTATATGGTGTGATTTTCCAGTTTTTTTTAATGGCCAGCTCAAATTTTTCCAATTCAGCATAATCATTATACTGAAAGGTAAATAAAGTGGTTGTTTTTTTGAAAACCTCTAGCTCTTGACTGTTTAGAAGAGATTTTCCGAAATAGGCAACCTGGCTTTTTGCAATAGCCGCCCATAAAATAAAAAAACTAAACAAGAGTATTTGCTTTACTTTAAACATATTCTGCGGTTTCATTTTGTGTATGGCTATGATAAGAAAAAATTGACAAATATTTTGAATTTTTCTATTGCATTAACAAAATACATTCATTAGCTTTGTTATGCAAGCATAATAAATTAGTGAAAATGAAGCAACAACAAACCATAGATTACCATATTAAGTTTGCCTGGCAAAATATGTTTAATAAGTATAATCAAATGGCTTCCAGTTTCGGGATTACTCAGGCTATTGGTTATATGCTTATTAATATAGATGATGTTGAGGGCACTGCGGTTTCAAATTTAGCTGGCTTGCTTGGGGTTAAAGCAACCAGTTTATCGCGTATGCTGAATAACATGGAAGAGGCTAACCTTATTTTTCGGGAAACATCAGTAGGGGATAAACGTTCGGTAAAGGTTTTTTTGACTGATTTTGGTAAAGAGAAAAAACAGTTGGCCAAGGGGGTTGTTCGGAAATTTAACGAATATCTTGATGAGCATTTTTCAAAAAAAGAAAAAGAGACCTTTATCAACCTCCTGATTAAATTGAATGACATAACAGTAGCCTATACTGTAGATTAATAAATATAGTAATGAAATCTGTTTGACAAGGACTGTATAAAACGGTTCGTCAGACTAATGAAAAGCAAATAGATGATGAAACGAAGCATTAATAAAGTTGCAGTTTTAGGGTCGGGTATTATGGGTTCGCGTATTGCATGCCACTTCGCCAATATTGGTGTTGAGGTATTGTTGTTGGATATCGCACCAAAAGAACTCAGCCCCGAGGAGCAGGCAAAAGGATTAACATTGGACAACCCCATTGTAAAAAACCGGATTGTAAATACTGCTTTGCAAACGGCCGTGAAAACAAATCCATCTCCGGTCTACTCAAAAAAAGCCTTAAATAAAATCAAAACCGGAAACTTCGAAGATGATATGTCTAAAATCGCCGGTTACGACTGGGTGATTGAAGTGGTTGTCGAAAACCTAGATATTAAGAAAAAGGTTTTCGAACAGGTAGAGCAATTCCGTAAACCGGGCACCTTAGTTACATCAAATACGTCTGGTATTCCCATTCATTTAATGGCTGAAGGAAGAAGCGAAGATTTTAAATCGCATTTCTGCGGGACACACTTTTTTAATCCGCCACGTTATTTAAAGTTGCTTGAGATTATTCCTACGCCACATACCAAGCCGGAAATTGTTGATTTTCTGATGCAATATGGTGATAAGTTTTTAGGGAAAACAACTGTTTTATGTAAAGATACCCCGGCTTTTATTGCCAATAGGGTGGGCGTTTATTCGATTATGGCACTTTTGCATCTGGTCGAAAAATTAGATTTAACGGTAGAAGAGGTTGATAAATTTACAGGGCCGGCATTGGGCAGACCAAAATCGGCCACATTCCGCACATCAGATGTTGTAGGTTTAGATACCATGATCAAAGTGGCCAAAGGGCTTTATGACAACTGCCCTGATGATAAAGCACACGATTTGTTTAAACTTCCTGCATACGTGCAAAAAATGGAAGAAAATAAATGGCTGGGCGATAAAACCAAACAGGGTTTTTATAAGAAAACCAAAACGGCTGACGGAAAAACCGAAATTCTTGCACTCGACTTAAAAACATTAGAATATAAGCCTCAGCAGAAGGTCAAATCGGCGACTTTAGAAATGACCAAGCCGGTGGAAAACCTTCGCGAGCGCATGAAGATTTTTGCCAAAGGAAAAGATAAGGCAGGCGAATTGTTCCGCCATTCTTCATTTGGTTTATTTGAATATGTATCAGATAGGATCCCAGAAATTTCTGATGAATTGTATCGTATTGATGATGCGATGCGGGCTGGTTTTGGCTGGGAACTCGGTCCTTTCGAATTGTGGGATGCCGTTGGCGTAAAAGAAGCCATCGAGGGGATGGATCAATATGGCAATAAAGCTGCAGCCTGGGTACAAGAGATGCTGGACGCTGGAAATACGTCATTTTATAAAGTAGAAAACGGGGTTAAAAAATATTACGATATCCCTTCTAAAAGTTATAAAGCGCTACCAGGGACAGAGGAATTTATCATTTTGGATAACCTGCGCGAAAATAAAACGCTTTGGAAAAACTCTGGTGTTTCCATTATTGATCTCGGTGATGGCATTCTGAATGTAGAATTTCATACTAAAATGAATACCATTGGCGGTGACGTGATTTCGGGAATCAATAAGGCCATTGATATGGCAGAAAAAGATTACCGTGGTTTAGTTATCGGCAATGATGGTGCAAATTTTTCCGCCGGTGCCAATGTTGGGATGATTTTTATGATGGCGGTAGAACAGGAGTGGGATGAATTAAACGTGGCGATCAAAATGTTCCAGAATACGTCAATGCGCATCCGATATTCTTCTATTCCGGTGGTGGTAGCCCCGCATAATTTAACCCTGGGCGGAGGCTGTGAATTTAGTTTACATGCTGATCATGTTCAGCTTTCTGCCGAAACCTATATGGGCCTGGTTGAATTTGGTGTAGGTGTAATTCCTGGCGGTGGTGGTACTAAAGAGTTTGCTTTGCGTGCTTCTGATGAGTTTAAAGACGATCAGATTGTGCAGAATGCCCTGAAAGATCGTTTCCTAACTATCGGTATGGCCAAAGTCTCCACTTCGGGTTACGAAGCTTACGAACTGGGCTATCTGCAAAAAGATAAATTTTCGATCTCCATGAACCGCAACCGTTTACTTGCCGATGCAAAAGCAAAAGCGATTGAACTGGCTGATGCCGGTTATACCAAACCTGTACAACGGAATGATATTAAAGTGTTAGGAAAGCAGGGATTAGGAATTGTTTATGCCGGTGCAAATAGTATGTATGCCGGGCATTTCATTTCTGAACATGATAAAAAAATCTCTGAGAAACTGGGCTATGTAATGTGTGGTGGTGATTTATCTGCACCAACAGAAGTAACCGAACAGTATCTATTAGATTTGGAAAGAGAGGCGTTTTTATCCCTTGCAGGAGAAAGGAAGTCGTTAGAACGGATTCAGAGTATCATTACAAAAGGGAAACCGCTGAGGAATTAGATGTGAGACAGTAGACATTAGATTTGAGACAGTTTGCATCGTTCATAGCATCAGCAATAATAGAATATGAATAATTTAAAAGAGTTAAAAATTTGGAATAAGGCTATTAATTTAGCTGTTGATGTTTACAAAGCAACATCAACCTTTCCGACTGATGAGCGCTTTGGCTTAACCAGTCAATCTCGAAGGGCAGCTATCTCAATTCCATCTAACATTGCCGAAGGTGCCGGAAGAAATTCAGTCAAAGAATTTAATAATTTTTTAGGGATAGCTAATGGATCTTCTTATGAATTGCAAACTCAATTGGTAATCGCTAACAGACTTGATATTCTCGAATCTGAAATTTTAGATCTTTTACTGAATCAAATTGATGAACTACAAAAAATGACTTATGGTTTTCAGCAGATGCTGAATAAGAAAATTAATATGAAAAAGATGTGAGGAAGTAGATTTGAGGCCTATTATCATCTCGTGTCTCACATTTAATGCTTTAAATCTAAATACTAATCGATTTGAGTTATTAGTTTGGGTTAAGTCTCACATCTAATATCTCAAATCTCAAATTTCAAACAATGGAAGCATATATTATAGCCGGATATCGTACAGCAGTGGGTAAGGCACCCCGTGGCGTATTCCGTTTTACAAGAGCTGATGATTTGGCCGCAGAAGTAATCAGGGCTTTGGTAGCATCAGTCCCAAATTTAGATAAAGAACAGATTGATGATGTAATCGTGGGTAATGCTACCCCAGAGGCAGAACAAGGCTTAAATATTGGCCGTATGATCTCGCTAATGGGCCTGGATACTGATAAAGTACCAGGTGTTACTGTAAACCGTTACTGTGCATCTGGTTTAGATACCATTGCCACAGCAGTTGCCAAAATTAAAGCGGGCATGGCTGATTGTATTATTGCGGGTGGCGTAGAGGTAATGAGCGGAATGCCTTTTGGTGGCTGGAAACTGGTGCCAAATGCAGAGGTAGCAAAAAATAATCCAGACTGGTATTGGGGCATGGGCTTAACTGCCGAAGCCGTAGCTAAAGAATATAATGTAAGCCGTGAAGATCAGGATGCTTTTTCATTAAAATCTCATGAAAAAGCTATTCACGCCATAAAAAACGGTCATTTGAAAGATGGCATTCTGCCAATTACGGTAAATGAAAACTATCTTGACGATAACCTCAAAAAGAAAACCCGTTCTTACGTAGTTGATACCGATGAAGGGCCACGTGCAGATACAACGCTGGAAAAGTTGGCGAAACTGAAACCCGTATTCGATGCGGTAGGTAGTGTAACGGCTGGTAATTCCTCGCAAACATCAGATGGGGCTGCATTCGTTCTGGTCGTGTCTGAAAAGAAAATGAAAGAATTAAATGCCGAACCGATTGCGAGGTTGGTAAGTTACGGTATTGCAGGTGTTCCGCCACGTATTATGGGCATTGGTCCTATTGAGGCGATTCCAAAAGCTTTGAAGCAAGCTGGATTGAAAAAGGAAGATATTGATTTAATCGAACTGAATGAAGCTTTTGCCTCACAATCGTTGGCGGTAATCAGAACATTGGATTTAAACCCGGATGTGATTAATGTAAACGGTGGTGCAATTGCCCTGGGCCATCCACTTGGTTGTACCGGAGCAAAGCTTACTGTGCAGATCATGAACGAGCTGAAAAGGCAAAACAAAAAATACGGAATGGTAACCATGTGCGTAGGAACCGGGCAAGGTGCAGCTGGAATTTTTGAGCTTCTTTAGATCTGAGATCTTAGATGTGAGATTTGAGAAAATGTATACGAACATGCCTGAGACAAATAATTTTTACAAAATGAATAATTTGAAAGAGCTAAAAATCTGGAATAAAGCAATTGATTTGGCCGTTGATGTATACAAAGCAACTTCAACATATCCGTCAGATGAACGTTTTGGATTGACTAGCCAATCTCGAAGAGCAGCTGTATCAAATCCATCTAATATTGCAGAAGGAGCAGGCAGAAATTTGCCTAAGGAATTTAATAATTTTTTAGGCATAGCCAATGGATCTTTTTATGAATTACAAACTCAATTGGTTATTGCTAATAAACTCACAATTCTAAAATTTTAGGTTCTTAATCACTCAAATTGATGAATTACAAAAAATGACTTAAGGTTTTCAGCAGATGCTGGAAAAGAAAATTAATAAAAAAGACATGAGACGATAGATATTAGATTTGAGATAATGTGGTTCGATCAAGAGAACTCAGATCTCACATCTGATATCTAAAAACTCACACAAAAATGATTTGAGTTTGAATTTGGGCAGGTCTCAAATCTCAAATCTCATTTCTCAAATCTCATAGCAATGGAAACAACTGAAAAAAAGACAATTAAAGGTGGTGAATTCTTAATTAAGGATACCACTTATCAGGAAGTATTTATCCCTGAAGAGTTTGACGAAGAGCAGCAGATGATTGCACAAACTTGTCGCGATTTTCTGGCGGCTGAGGTTTATCCCAATTTAGAAAAAATCGACAAGCAGGAAGATCCTGAACTCATGCCAACATTGTTAACCAAAGCTGGCGAACTGGGTATTCTTGGTGTTTCAGTACCGGAAGAATATGGCGGTTTCGGCAAAAATTTCAATACTTCCATGTTGGTTGCAGATGTGGTAGGTGCAGGCCACTCTTTTGCCGTTGCACTTTCTGCCCATACTGGAATTGGTACATTACCGATTTTATATTATGGCAACGAAGAACAAAAAGCAAAGTATATCCCTAAACTTGGTTCGGGTGAATGGAAGGCAGCTTATTGCTTAACGGAACCAAACTCAGGCTCGGATGCAAACTCAGGAAAAACAAAGGCTAAATTGAGCGATGATGGTAAACACTACATCATCAATGGTCAGAAAATGTGGATCACTAATGGTGGTTTTGCTGATGTTTTTATCGTTTTTGCCAAGATAGACGACGATAAAAACTTAACTGCATTTATAGTAGAGAAAGATTTCGGCGGCATTACCATGAACCCGGAAGAACACAAAATGGGGATTAAGGGTTCTTCAACCCGTCAGGTTTTCTTTAACGATTGCCCGGTGCCTGTTGAGAACATGTTAAGCGAACGCGAAAACGGCTTTAAAATCGCAGTAAATATTCTAAACATTGGCCGTATTAAATTATCTGCGGCAGCTATCGGAGCATCGAAGGCAACTTTAAATACGGCGATTAATTATTCAAACGAGCGGATCCAGTTTGGTCGCCCGATTTCTAAATATGGTGCAATCCGCTTTAAAATTGCAGAAATCGCATCTAAGCTTTATGCAGTTGATTCGGCCAACTATCGTGCAGGGCAAAATATTGATGATACTTACGATCAATTGGTTGCAGGTGGAATGGAATCTGGTAAAGCAAGATTAAAGTCTGTTGAACAATTTGCAGTAGAATGTGCCATTTTAAAGGTTTGGGGTTCTGAAGCTTTAGATTATACGGTAGATGAAGGTGTGCAGATTTATGGGGGTATGGGTTTTAGTGCCGATGCACCTATGGATAGGGCCTACCGCGATGCCCGCATCAACCGTATTTTTGAAGGTACAAACGAAATTAACCGCTTGTTAACGGTTGATATGATGCTGAAACGCGCCATGAAAGGTGAGCTGGATTTAATGACGCCTGCTACAGCAGTTGCCGCCGAGCTGATGAGTATACCTGATTTTGGTGAAGAGGATGATACCTTATTTGCTGAAGAGAAAAAAGTACTTTCTAATCTGAAAAAAGCAACGTTAATGGTAGCTGGTGCTGCGGTTCAAAAATTGATGATGACCCTGAGCAAAGAACAGGAAATTTTAATGAACATTGCCGATATGGCCAGTTATGTTTATGTACTGGAATCAGCTTTGCTGAGGACGGAAAAATTGGTGCATATACGTGGTGAAGAAGCATGTGCAGGCCAGCTGGATTTATTGCGGATTTACATGGTAGAAGCTGTAGATGGTATAGCCAAAGCGGGTAAAGAAGCACTTTGGGCTTTTGCAGAAGGTGATGAACTGCGCATGATGCAGGTTGGTTTACGCCGTTTTACCAAAGTTGAACCTTTTAATGTTAAAGATGCCCGTCAAAGAGTTGCACAGCAGTTGATTGAAGCAAATAAATATATTTTTTAAGGTTTAGTGCTTAAAGGTTTAGGGTTTAAGGATTGGGTGTGTAACCAATACCTTAAACCCTTTTTTAGTCTGGCGGCAATCTATAAAATGTTATGGGAAAAAAAATATATATTCTGTCGGTTTTCACGTGCTTTGTCCTATTCTTTTTTATAGAGTCCAAAAAAAGTCGTCATTGCGAGGAGGCACGACGAAGCAATCTATCATGGCTAATGAAATGATCCTTTCCATAAAGATTGCTTCGTCGGCTGAAAAAGCCTCCTCGCAATGACGATCTATCTATTAGAACCTCTCTTTCATAAAAATGAAACTTAAAAGAAAGCAAAAAACATAAAAATAGCTTTATGGTATAAAAATCATATTTTCGCATATGATTAAATTTAGATTACTTACGATACTATTTTTAAGTGTAGTTGTTATTTCATCTTGTAAAAAAGACGAAGATCCCGAAAAACAGATCACAGATTTTATCAAAAAAAATAATATCAATGCCGTTAGAGATAACTCGGGTTTATATTATGAGATCATTAAGCCTGGATCGGGTTCATTTACTTATCCAAGCAATACCAAAATTACCATTAAATATGAGGGAAGGTTGTTAAATGGAAATGTATTTGATAATGGAGGTGGCAAAGAACAAACCTTTAACCTTGCAGAACTGATTCAAGGCTGGCGTATCGGTATTCCCAAAATCCAGAAAGGTGGCGAAATCAGGTTAATTGTTCCGCCAAGTTTAGGTTATGGTAGTAGTTCGGTAGGTCCTATCCCCGGAAATTCCGTGTTGGATTTTAATATCCAGCTATCAAACGTACAATAAGCATAAGATTAAAGGCAAAAGACCAAAGCAGCGATTTGATTTATCTATTTTTACCATAAGCATGTTTTTTAAGTGCTACAATTGTTAAAATAGGTTAAAAATTGTTGCAACCACATTAAAAGCTTATTTTTGCGGATAATGGTTAAGATTAAACATATTATTCTATTGATATGATATATTAACCATAACACTTACAGACGTACAATAATAAATGAACAAATTTACTAAACTTGGCCTATTCGCGATTTTACTGGCTACCATAATTTTCAGCTCATGTAAAAAAGAGTATGAGTCCATCCAAAGCATAGATGATGCGGCTATTCAAACATATTTGAAGCAGAATAATCTTAGCTTTACCAAAGATCCAACAAAAGGGTATTATTATAAAATTACAGCACAAGGTACAGGCAGTGCTGTCGCAAATCAGGATTCGGTTTATTATACTTATACTTTCAAAACATTATCAGGGCAAGTTTTACAGCAAACCTCTGATTTAATGATCCTAGGTACTTATTTAGGATATACGGATCAATTTAGGATTAATAGCCAAACTGTAAACTATGTTTTTGCTCCGGTAAGAGAAGTATTAACCAAATTAAATAGGGGTGGTAGTGCTACTTTAATTATGCCATCGCATTTAGCTTTTGGTAAAAATGGGGTTAGTGCTTTGAATATCGGTTCAAATGAAAATATTCTGGTCGATCTGGTAATGTATGCCCAATCTAAAAGGCACGAAATTGATGAGCTAGAAATCAATAAATTTATCACCAATAATAATTTAACATTAACTAAAGATCCGTCGAGGGCACGGTACTCAATTATTACACCTGGCACGGGAACTGTTGCTATTAATTTAAGCTCTACAATTGCGGTTAATTATACACTTAGAACTTTAGATGGTGTTCAGGTGCAATCAGTAACAGATGGATCTTACAGCAGTACTTTAGGAGATTTAATAAAAGGTTGGCAATTAGTTATACCCGGAAAATTAACTGCGGGAGGTAAAATGCGTCTAATTATTCCAGCTGATTTAGCTTATGGTTCTACTCCACTTGATTATGACATCGAAATTGTGAGTGTTACCAATTAGAATAATATTATTTTCCCCTATAAAAGAGTTTTTTTACGGCCTCTTTTTTGTTTTAAGCTTGAAAGGTATATTAATGGCGACGGTTTATGTATTAGACAACGCCTCTTTAAAAACTTTTAAAACCCTCTCCCTTGCAAAAGTATGCTCCACTATTGTTGAGCATTTTTTTTGCCTTTAAGTTTGTTAACTTATTTTTTAGTTGTATGTTTGATGTGTAAGGGAAAACATACAATCTAATTATGATAAATAAATTTAATTTACGCTACTTAATACTACCTATTTTGGCTGGTATATCAATCGTTTCCTGTAAAAAGGATGCTAATGTCGAAAATCAAGAAGAAAAACTTTTAACAAATGCTGTAAGCATTGAAAACGGATATTTAAAATTCAGAGATCAAAAAGCTTTTGATTCAATCGGAACTATTGTTTCGAATTATAGCCCCAAACAATTAGACGAATGGGAAAATTCATTCAAAGGATTTACCTCTTATAGAAATTTGTACAATAAAATTCAAGAAGAGTACGCAACAGTAGATGATTCTGAAGCTTTTAAATTATTTCAAAAAAAGTACTCTGAAATGATTACAATAAGGCCTGACAGTTCAATTACCTTTAAACTAGGTACACCATATTCTGCCATTTTTATGAACACCAAAGGTGAATTCAAAGTTGGAGATCAATTTAGAAAGTACACGAAAGAAAACAGTTTGATGCTTTATAAAGGCACTCAAAAAAATGAATCTGAACTGAAAAGTACCTCTAATGTAACTGTGGTGCCTATAAAAAGAATGCTTATGGCTACTAAGAATACACATTCTCTTGCACCGCCACCAGGACAAACCTTTAATAATGGCATGTTATCCCAGAAACTATTTTATAATGGCGATAATAAAAGACGTGTATATATTGAATTGTGGTACGAATATACTTCTCCTCCAAATTTAGTATCCTATGGTTCCTTTCGTATGTATTTTGTAGTACTCCAGGAGCTTAAAAAAACTTTTGGTGGATGGCGTTCGAATGAAACTGATTATTACTCAAACGGTTATAATCTAAGGTTTACTACTACTTATTATAATTCTCCAGAGGTTGGATTTGCCGGTAGTTTTCAGGCTTTTCAGGGCGTAACCGGACCAGTATTATATAATCTTCCTTCTTTTTATGGTGAATGTACCTCAGTCACAGGAACTGCTCGGTTTACTACTGGAGGTGTTCCTGATGCTCCAACGATTTATTATTAACTTAACGCCTCTTTAAAAACTTTTAAAACCCTTTCCCTTGCAAAAGTATGCGCAACTATTGGTTGGGCATATTTTTTTGTACCAAATTCTGGTACCCATTTTTTTATATATTCAAGTTTAGGATCAAATCTTTTGGTCTGCAGTTCGGGGTTAAAAACCCTGAAATAAGGTGCCGCATCATTCCCTGATCCTGCGGCCCATTGCCAGCCACCAACATTACTTGCCATTTCGTAATCCAATAATTTTTCGGCAAAGTAGGCTTCTCCCCAGCGCCAGTCAATCAGTAAATGTTTGCTTAGAAAACTGCCCACAATCATCCGTACACGATTATGCATCCATCCGGTCTGGTTCAGCTGGCGCATGCCTGCATCAACAATCGGGTAGCCTGTATTACCTTCTCGCCAGGCCTTAAACTCCTCTTCGTTGTTGCGCCACTTAATTTTATCGTATTGTTTTTTAAATGAATCGAAAGCAGCGTAGGAGAAGTGCCAGATTATAGTCATGTAAAATTCCCGCCAGGCCAGTTCCGAAAGCCAGACATTCGATTTTGCTTCCAATGCATCTTTAACGGCTTTCCGAATGCTTAAGGTTCCAAAACGCAGGTGCAGCCCAACATGTGTGGTGCCATCAAGAGCAGGGAAATCACGCTCTTTAGCATAATTATCAAGCTTGTTTGTATAGTTCAATTTCGGAAAATCCAGCTGGCTCTTTTCGAAGCCCATATCTTCTAAGCCCGGGCCTGGCAGGTGCCTGGTTTGTAGAAGATTTTTAAAATACTTTTTAGTTGGATAAGCCTTTACATAAAAATCGTTTAGTTTGGCGTGCCACTGTTTATAAAAAGGCGTAAAAACGGTATAAGGCGTTTTATCTGCCTTTAAAATTTCGTTTTTTTCAAAAATAACCTGGTCTTTATAGGTTTTAAACACAATTTTTTCGCTGGTTAAAAACTCAGCCATGTTATCATCGCGTTCGCGGGCATAAGGCTCATAATCATGATTGGTATACACCTGTTTAACCTGGTATTCCTTTAAAATCTCCGGCCATATTTTTTCGGGTTTCCCGTATTTTACCAGTAAATCTGATCCTTGCTGCTGAAGTTCTTTCTTTAGCGCTTCGATGGTTTCATAAATGAAGGTTACACGAGCATCATCTTTTGGTAGTTTATCCAGTATATTCTGGTCAAAAATAAAAAGTGGCAACACCCGGTAATCGCCTTTAAGGGCGTGATATAAAGCGGCGTTATCTGTTAAGCGTAAATCGCGACGGAACCAGAAGATGGATATTGGAGTCATTCGGGGAAATTATAAATTAATTATTTTACGCCATGCTGAACTTGTTTTACAAGAAGAAATATTGTTTCCTATTGCTTTGTAGCTACTGCCTGGTCAGCATCTATCCTGGAAAGACCAGAAATCAATCCGATAGCTATCGCATCAGGATGACGAAATTTGATCATTTAACCTATTTATAAAGATCTTTCAAGGCATCATCCAAATGTGTGAATTTAAATTTGAATCCTGCATCTAAAATCTTTTGTGCAGAGGTATTATTGCTCATCAAAACGGCATCCACACGCTCTCCCAATAATAATTCCAATGCTTTTTTAGGTACTTTTATGGGCCAGAACGGGCGGCGGAGCTGTTTGGCAATAGCTTTGGTTAAGGCAATGTTGGTTACCGGAAATGGAGCACAGGCGTTGTAGCAGCCTTCCATTTTCGGGTTTTCGATGGCTTCGATATACATTTCCACCATATCGTCAATGTGTAGCCAGGGTGTCCATTGTTTTCCCGTACCTAAACCAGCCCCAACAAATAATTTTACCGGTTTATCCAGTTGAGGTAATGCGCCTCCATCATTGCTCAATACAATCCCGGTACGAAGTTTTACAATCCGAAGGCTCAGTTTTTTGCCTTGGTCTACCGCATCCTCCCAAAGTTTACAGCAATCTGCCAAAAATCCATAACCTTTCGGGCTTTCTTCAGTTAAGATTTCATCGCCACAATCGCCATAAAAACCCACCGCAGAAGCCGAAATGAACGATTTTAGCTGAAGTTCAGGCTTTGATCTTATTGTTTTAAAGAGTAATTCGGTCGACTTTACACGGCTGTCAATGATCTGCTTTTTGCGTTCATCTGTCCATTTTTTATTGGCAACCGGCTCGCCCGCTAAATGGATGATGGCATCTACACCGTTCAAACAGTCAGCCTCAATAGTTCCCTTATAAACATCCCATACAAAATTATTTGCATCGTTATCTTTCTTGCGCGAAAGTGTATTTACCTCATAACCCTTGTTCAGCAAGTGTTTTTTCAGTTCAGTACCCACAAGCCCTGTAGCGCCGGTAATCAGAATCTTTTTTGCCATCTTTTTTAAACACCAAAGATACAAAAGGGTTTGATTGAGGCGCCTAAAATGCATTAACCTGGTTCTAATTCTTTTGTTTCCTATTTGTAAAGAATTACTTAGCCGTTGGATGAAGAATAAAAATAAGATAAATTTGTAAAGCGTTCTTATACCCTTTTCGATAAAATATGTCCAAAAAAATTCTAGTCTGGTTTAGAAATGATCTTCGCTTGCATGATAACGAAATGCTGGTGGAAGCGATTGCTAAATCTGATGCGATTTTACCTGTTTACATTCTAGATCACCGTTCTTTTGGCGAAACCAGGTACGGGAGTTTAAAAACAGGTAATATCAGAGCGCAGTTTATTTTAGAAAGTGTTTTGGGCTTGCGCAATGCTTTAAAACAGATTGGCGGAAATTTGCTGATTGCTGAAGGTAAGCCCGAAGATATTATTCCTCAGCTTGTTCAGGAATATGAGATTACTGAAGTTTACCATCACCGCGAAGTAGCACGTGAAGAAACACATATTTCTACACTGGTAGAAAATGCACTTTGGAAATTACGGGTCAACCTGAAACATTTTATCGGCCATACCTTATACAATAAGGAAGATTTGCCTTTTCCCATTAAGGATATTCCTGATGCTTTTAACCAGTTCAAAAAGAAAATTGAGCGTGATTCGATTATCAAACCATGTTTTGCAGCACCAGATCGGATTAACGTAGCGGAGGTGATTGATTGGGGTACTTTACCTTCTTTGGAAGAACTTAATCTATTGCCCCAGCAAAAAGACCTCCGTGCTGATTTTGAATTTAAAGGTGGGGAAGCCGAAGGTCTGGCTCATCTTCAAAAGGTGATTTTGGCCATGCAACAAGCTGCCACCACAAAAAATTTAATTCTTGCTTCTAAACTTTCTGCCTGGTTAGCCATTGGAAGTTTATCTCCGCGCAAAGTGTACTGGGAAATAAAAAAGATGGAGAGTGTGCCCAACACCAAAGCAATGTTCAATCATATTTTATTGGGCCTGCTGTGGAGGGATTATTTCCGTTTCATGTTTAAAAAGTACGGTAATACGTTTTTTAGTCCGAATGGGTTTGGTAGCCAGGGCCTGGTTGATGTGGCAAATGAGCAGGAGAATTTTAATAAATGGCGCAACGCACAAACTGGTTTTGCTGTGGTAGATGCGGTAATGACAGAGTTAAACCAAACTGGTTTTATTTCGAACATTGCCCGCCAAACAGCAGCGCTTTATCTGATCAATAATTTAGAGGTAAGCTGGGTTTTAGGTGCTGCCTATTTTGAAGAAAAATTGATTGATTATAATCCTGCAAGTAATTGGGGCAATTGGGCCAATGTTGCCGGTGTAGGTAATGATCAAAAATCAAAAAGTGTTTTCGATCTTGATAAAAATATCAAAAATCTCGACCCAAAAGGCAACTACTCCATAACTTGGGCATCATAGTTGTGAGTATTGGATTAAAAATTGCTGGCTGTTAAATGAGCGCATTTGGGTAATTGAATTTTAACAGATTCTACCCATATTTTGTATAACAGGCTGGTTCATTTACGCACTCGCAAATTTAAAGCCCGCTCATTTATTTTAATCGAGATTTTTGCCGTTTATATAAGGTAAAATTCTAATTTTGTAATGCTTATAGTAAATAGTTAATAATGGATAAATTATCTTATCTTAACGGCGCAAACGCCGAATATATAGAGTCTTTATATCAATCCTACCAGCAAGATCCGTCATCTGTTGAGTTTGGATGGCAGAAATTTTTCGAAGGTTTTGATTTTGGAAGAGGATCGGAAGCACCTGCAGTAACAGCAGAAACACCAGAACAATTTTTAAAAGAGGTTAATGTTTTAAATCTAATTGATGGTTACCGTAGCCGTGGACATTTGTTTACGCACACTAATCCTGTGCGCGAACGGCGTAAACATCTACCAACATTGGATCTGGCAAATTTTGGATTATCCGATGCCGATCTGGAAACTGTTTTCAATTCTGGTGTAGAAATTGGTATTGGTGCGGCAAAATTAAAGGACATTGTAGCCTTTTTAAAACAAACATATGCAGGTTCTATAGGAGCCGAATTTAAATTTTTACGTACGCCGGAAGTGTTGAACTGGATTCAGCAAAAAATGGAAAGCGCACGTAATACCCCTAATTTTTCCATCGATGAGAAAAAACGTATCCTCCGTAAACTAAACGAAGCGGTAAGTTTTGAAAATTTCCTGGGTACAAAGTTTTTGGGGCAAAAGCGTTTTTCTTTAGAAGGTGCAGAAGCTTTGATTCCTGCTTTGGATTCGGTCATCGAAAAAGGTGCTGAATTGGGGATAGAAGAATTTGTAATTGGTATGGCGCACCGCGGTCGTTTAAACGTGCTGGCCAATATCATGCAAAAAACATATAAAGATATTTTTGCTGAGTTTGAAGGTAAAAGTTATAGTCCTGATACCCCATACGGTGGTGATGTAAAATACCATTTAGGTTATTCTACAGATATCGCTACTGTTTCAGGCAAAAGCGTTCACTTAAGTTTATGTCCTAACCCTTCGCACTTAGAAACCGTTGATGGTGTGGTAGAAGGCATGAGCCGCTCTAAGATCGATTTCAAATATGGTGGCGACAACAGTCGTTTAGCCCCGATTTTGATTCATGGTGATGCATCAGTTGCCGGACAGGGAATTGTTTATGAAGTCATTCAGATGGCAGGCCTTGAAGGTTACAAAACAGGAGGTACCATTCACCTCGTAATTAATAACCAGATCGGTTTTACCACCAACTATAAAGATGCCCGTACCAGCACTTACTGTACCGATATTGCGAAAGTAACGTTATCTCCGGTTTTCCATGTGAATGGTGATGATCCTGAAGCTTTGGTTTATGCCATTAATTTAGCCATGGAATACCGTCAGAAATATAAAAACGATGTTTTTATTGATATTCTTTGTTATCGTCGCTTCGGTCATAATGAGTCTGATGAGCCTAAATTTACACAGCCGTTATTATATAAAACGATCGAAAAACACCCTAATCCAAGGGAAATATATATTGATCAGTTAACCAAAGAAGGTAAGCTGGAAGCTGGTTTGGCAAAAGAGATGGAAAAAGATTTCCGTGGCATTTTGCAGGAACGTTTAAATGAAGCTAAAGAATATGTGGCCAGCAACAGCGAAGTTAAATTTGGTGGAGCATGGGCAGATTTGCGGATGGCTACACCTAAAGATTTCGAAGCCTCGCCGGTTACAGCTGTTAAAAAAAGTACTTTATTGGAAATCGGTAAACGCATTACCACTTTACCGTCAAATAAAAAATTCTTCAAGAAAATCGAAAAACTATTTGCCGAACGTACCAAAATGGTAAACGAAACGCTGGTTTTCGATTGGGCAATGGGCGAGCAGCTTGCATATGGTACTTTGTTATCAGAAGGTAAACGCGTACGTTTAAGTGGTCAGGATGTGGAGCGAGGTACTTTCTCTCACCGTCATGCCGTATTAACACTTGAAGACAGCGAGGAAGAATATGTGCCATTGGCCAATATCTCAGATCAACAGGCTTCATTTGATATTTACAATTCACACTTATCGGAGTATGGTGTTTTAGGTTTTGAATATGGGTATGCCATGGCCAATCCAAACGCTTTAACCATTTGGGAAGCACAGTTTGGTGATTTCTTTAACGGTGCGCAGATTGTTGTCGATCAGTATATTGCAAGTGCTGAAACCAAGTGGCAACGTGAAAATGGTTTGGTGATGTTATTGCCTCACGGTTACGAAGGGCAGGGACCAGAACATTCGTCAGCGCGTATTGAGCGTTTTATGGAGCTTTGTGCAGATTACAATATGCAGGTAACCAACTGTACCACTCCGGCGAACTTCTTCCATGTTTTACGTCGCCAGTTTAAACGCGATTTCCGTAAACCTTTGGTTGTATTTACGCCAAAAAGTTTGTTACGTCACCCGGCCTGTGTTTCTAAATTAGAAGAATTTACCGAAGGTGGTTTTAAAGAAGTAATTGACGATGCAAATGCTAAAGTTGCAGATGTAACGCGTATTGTTTTCTGTAGCGGTAAAATTTATTATGAATTGTTGGAGAAACAACAGGCTGACAAAATTAACCATGTAGCCCTGGTTCGTGTAGAGCAGTTATATCCAACTCCGGTTGATCAGATGGAAGCCATTCAGAAGAAATATAAAAACGCAAAAGAAATTTTCTGGGTACAGGAAGAACCTGAAAACATGGGCGCATGGCCATATTTGTTCCGCAAGCTGTATAAAACCGGTTTAAAAGGCATTGATGTAATTTCGAGAAGAGAGAGTAGCAGTACGGCTACAGGTTTTGCAAAACAACATGCTAACCAACAGGCTTATATTTTGGCAAAAGCTTTAGAACTTCCTATTAAACAGGAAGAAGTAAAGGAAGCGACCAAAAGGGCAAGCAAAAAAATGGCAGAAGCGGATTAGCAGTAGAAGGTTCCAGGGTTTAAGGTATAGGTTTTAAGTAATCCACAATTTTAAACTTTCAATCTTAAAACATAATAACAACAAAAATTACAATTTTAAAAATATGAGTTTAGAGATAAAAGTTCCACCTGTTGGTGAATCGATCACCGAAGTTGTTTTATCACGTTGGATAAAAAACGATGGCGATGTTGTTGAAATGGATGAAGTTATTGCCGAATTAGAATCGGATAAAGCAACATTCGAATTAACTGCAGAACAGGCGGGAACTTTAAAAACCATAGCAGCCGAAGGCGATACCTTAGCCATTGGCGCAGTAGTTTGTCAAATTGAAGAAGGTGGTGCAGCTTCTGGTCCTAAGGCCGAAGTTGAAAGTCCTAAGGCTGATGCACAAGCTCCGGCCGCGGTAGCGGAAGCACCAAAGGCTCAGGATACAGTTGCTTCTAAAGATTCTTATGCTTCGGGAACGCCTTCACCTGCTGCGGGTAAAATCCTTGCTGAAAAAGGCATTGATGCTGCCGCGGTAAAAGGTACAGGTGTTGATGGTCGTATTACCAAAGACGATGCTGTAAAGGCAGAAGCGGGTAAAAAAGCGGAAGCTCCAAAAGCAAGTGCTCCGGTTGCAGCTGCTGCTCCTGCAGGTAGCCGTAGCGAGCGCCGTGAAAAAATGTCTCCATTACGTAGAACCGTTGCAAAACGTTTGGTTGCCGTTAAAAATGAAACTGCAATGTTAACTACTTTTAACGAGGTTAACATGAAACCAATTATGGATTTACGCGGAAAATATAAAGATCAGTTTAAAGAGAAATTTGGTGTTGGTTTAGGTTTTATGAGCTTTTTCACCAAAGCCGTTACCGAAGCATTAAAAGATTTCCCTGCTGTAAATGGTCGCATCGAAGGTGATGAATTGGTATTTAATGATTTTGCTGATATTTCTATCGCCGTTTCTGCACCAAAAGGTTTAGTGGTACCCGTTATCCGTAATGCAGAAAGCATGACATTGGCTCAGATTGAAAAATCGGTATTGGAATTGGCTTTAAAAGCACGCGATAGCAAATTGACGATCGAAGAGATGGCCGGTGGAACATTTACCATCACCAATGGTGGTGTATTTGGTTCAATGATGTCTACTCCAATTATTAATGCACCACAGTCGGCTATTTTAGGTATGCACAATATTGTTGAGCGTCCCGTAGCTGAAAAAGGTGAAGTGGTGATCCGTCCGATGATGTATGTCGCTTTATCTTACGACCACAGAATTATAGACGGACGTGAGTCTGTTGGTTTTCTGGTTCGTGTGAAACAATTATTAGAAGACCCGGCAAGATTGTTACTAGGTGTTTAATCCAAAACCCGATTAATCGGTATTAATAGAAGAAGTCAAGTTTTATTAGCCATTGTGCGATAAAAAACTTGACTTCTTTTTTATGACCAAAAATGAAATTAACGTTCAACTTAAAATTTCTCTTCTTTTTTTTAGCGATATTCCTGATTGAAGTTCTAATTGCTAAATATCTTCACGATGCTTTTATCAGGCCTTTTGGCGGTGATGTGTTGGTGGTGGTATTAATTTATGCATTCTTCAGAATATTTCTAGTAACCAATAACAAAAGGCTTGCTTTAGGTGTATTGATTTTTTCTTTTATAATCGAATTCTTACAGGCCGTTCATTATGTAAACTGGCTGGGCCTGCAGGATAATAAGTTCTGGAGTATTGTTTTAGGGACTTACTTTTCTGTTTATGACCTGCTTGCTTACTTTATCGGCTATCTGATCTGTTTGTGTTTTAAGGATTAAGATAAATTACTTTTCTTATTTGGAGAGTGCTTTAATGGGGTTTAGATCTAGTTGTTTAAATTCTACTTCGCTACCTTCTGCCTGTAAAGCAATTTGACCACTACTTGCAGTACAATTGGTGCCATGGTTTACCAGAATGCCGTTTACCCAAACTTTTATTTCATTGTTTAGACATTGTATAATCATGGTATTCCATTCGCCAGCTGGTTTTTCACTATCGTCTGTTAAGTTTTTTATACGGCGTAGCTTGTCGCCATTTATACCCCAGTTTTCTTTTGGTCCACGCCTGTTTACCATGTCCGGTACAGTGATGTCTTCCTCAATGCACCAAAAATCGCCGGCATCTTTGTGTTGCATCTGAACCTCCATGGATTTTGGAAACATTCCATACAGTATGCGTGGGGTTGAGGCGTGTACTAAAACGCCACAATTGCCTGGTTTGCCGGCAAAACGGTACTGTATGGTTAACTGATAATTTTTATAAATTTTGTCGGTTATCAAATGTCCGCCAGGTGTGCCTAAACTCACTAACATGCCATTGCGAACAATAAATGGGTTGATGGTGTCTGGCTTGCTGTCCATTGTAGGCACGTCTGTGTGCCAGCCATCTAAATTTTTGCCGTTAAAAAGGCTCTTCTGGGCAAATGCCGACATATTTAATGTGAAGAATAACAGCAGGCTGAGACGAAATTTCATGATATTTGGTTTTATAGCTCAAATATACTTATTATCAAATGTTAATGTCTGTATATTTTATTTAAAATGGTTTGCAACAGGCATAAATCCGTAGCGGTTGAAAACATCAACCCCGATAAAAAAATTGCATTTGCATTACCCTGTATTGTCTATTTTTGCAAGAGTTGATTTAGTTCCTATTCTTTAACTCCCGTACTAATAAATGGGGAATACACTATTTTGATTTACCACATTAGCAAATTGCATTTTTAGGCAGAAGACAATGACCAAGAATCAGAATCATTACGACGTATTAATTATCGGTGCCGGCCCGATAGGGATGGCCTGTGCAATTGAAGCCAAGAGAGCAAACCTAAGTTACGTAATTATAGAAAAAGGTGCCTTGGTAAACAGTTTGTTCAACTATCCGGTATTTATGACCTTCTTCTCTACTTCACAGAAATTGGAGATAGGGGGCGTGCCTTTTGTAACCATTAGCCCGAAACCAAATCGTAACGAAGCCGTAGAATATTATCGCCGTGTGGCCGAAAAATTTGATTTAAAGATCAATCTTTTTGAGCGTGTGCAACAGGTGGTTAAAAATGAATCTGATGTTTTTGAAATTAAGACTTCTAAAACAGGTTATACAGCAAAGAATGTAATTGTTGCCACAGGATTTTATGATGTGCCTTTGTTGATGAACGTGCCGGGCGAGGATCTGCCAAAAGTAACGCACTACTATAAAGATCCACATTTGTATGCCTTTCAGAATGTAGTGGTAGTTGGTGCCAATAATTCTGGAGTTGATGCGGCTTTAGAAACCTATCGTAAAGGGGCAAACGTAACCATGGTGGTGAGAAGTGGTGAACTAGGTCCACATGTTAAATATTGGGTGCGCCCGGATATACAGAACAGGATTAAAGAGGGCGAAATTACGGCATTTTTCCATTCGGAATTGGTTGAAATACGAGAAGGTGAGGCTGATATTAAAACGCCCGAAGGAATAAAAACCATTCCAAACGATTTTGTAATTGCCATGACGGGTTACCAACCCGATTTTTCGATGTTGAAGAAATTCGGTATTGAATTACCAGAAAGCCTTTGCCCGGTCTACAAGGAAGAAACCATGGAAACCAACGTAAAGGGTTTATACCTGGCTGGTGTAGTGTGCGGTGGATTAGATACACATAAATTGTTTATCGAAAATTCGAGGGTACATGCTGAAATGATTGTGAAGAATATTGTAGGCTAGGAATGATTTCTTTTAAGCTTGGATTAATTTGGCTCAGCATTTTCTAGTAATGGTAGGATGTTGGAGAGCTCGTCATTCCCAACTTGATTGGGAATCGTAATACAAGCGCTTTCAGATTCCCGCATGCGCGGGAATGACGACCAGACTAGTGGATTCTGGCAATGGTATAGAGTGTGCAGGCAGCTCGAGAATCACGAAGTGCTCAGCTAAGTTAAATCTATTAGATAGATTTCTTCGGTCCATTCCACTGCGTTGCAGACAGAGATGACGTGTTTTATTGAACGGAGACCTTCAGCGTACGCTCTACAAAACTTTCAATTGCCTTTTCCACGCCTGGTAAATCTTTCGAAGTAATGTAAGAACCCATTACATGGTTACCTGCATCAGGTATAGCTAACTTTATTTTTAAATGGTCTGGTGTACCCAGTTCATCAAACATTTTCAGCATGGCATCTACGCGAACAACAGGATCCTGTTCGAGTTCATTTTTATAATAATAAAGCATTAAAACAGGTTGCTTTACTTTCTGGAAAGTTTTTTTTACCATACTGCGCTCAATAAACTCTTCCAGTTCCACTAACGATTCGAGCCGGTAATTGGTGTACCAGTACTTTTTGTATTCGTCGGTGCGGTCGTCTACTTTACGTTCATCAGCACCAACAACCCGTCTCGCAATTTGCAAACCCCACGGATTATTCAAAAGCCAGGCGTTTTTATCATTGATGGCTACATTTGGCGACATTAAAATTATGCTGTTAATTTCAGGATAAGTCGCTGCTAGTTTTAAAGCAACCGTTCCACCGGTAGAAGTACCCACTAGAATTACCTTTTTGCCCAGTTTTTTACCTATGGCATAGGCCTGTTTGCCGGTTTCCCAAAGGCGGTCTGCGGTAAAATACTGCATGGGCGCCAAAGTATCAATGCCATGGTCGGCCAGGCGGGCAAGGTATAAATTAGCATGGAGCGCTTTAGCCAAGTTTAAATGTACCGGACTGCCTTCTGTTTTTGAGGCTGAAAAACCATGTAAATACACAATGGCATATTCAGTTTGCTGGTGGTGCGTATCGGCCCAAACAATTTCGGCTTCATTACCTGGTTTTATCTTATGCATGGATTCTACGCTGGCGATGTAGTTATCCAGATCACCAAGATCGGGCACTTTAGTCAACTCTTTGCTAAATAATGGCTTTTTGGGCTTCGGACCTAATAAGTAGGTCGTAACCATAAGTACAGATAGGCCAAGGATGATTTTGTAGCGTTTTTTCATTGATGCCAGCTTAAACGGGTTTAAATGTAAAGCTTGAAATTAAATAATGCTAATATTTCGAAGATTTATTATATGCGATGGCTATCGTGTGGACACATTTCTATTAGCTGCATTTGTTTTTTATAGGACGTATTTCTAAGGCGGTAGTCATGCTGATCCGATAGTTAGTTATCGGATTTATTTCAGCATCTTTCCTTCCATTAACTGCTCCTCATTCCTTAAGAAGCAATAGTTTTGGGGATAAATCTTGATTTTTTCCGCTCTTTGCCGCGGGGCATGGTACTTTGGAGCGCCAAAGTACCCAAAGCGCCTTGTCAATCCAGCAATGTGGCTAAACACCGCCCACGCACATCAAAAAACAGTGGCACTTCGTTTTGTGTTCAGTTTATATTAAATTTTGAATTCAATCTAATGATGAACACAAAACCACTGCGTTTCAGGTTTGGCAGTGCAATTTGAGCCATTGTGCACCTGTTTTTTGATTCTCCCGCCACTTGGGATTGACGACGTCCTTCGGTAAAGACTGAGGGTTATTAAAGCCAGCTAACAGGATGCCCAAACCATTATTAAAAAAGATGTGTCCACACGATAGGCCATGGGGAGAACCTTACTGGCACAGCCCTTTCAACATAAACCTGATAGCGCCAAATAGCCCGCAGCCCGAAGCATGAGGGTGAGGACCATAGGCAATAGCAGGGGTGAAGATGTAAAATATCGTTGTCCGTGGCTTTCCAAATCCTTAATAATAAGACTATAGATTACCTTTTTATGGGAAATTAGCTTAAGTTTGCAATCAAAATTTTTCGACTTAATGCCGGGGATTGAACAGATAAAAACACCTATAGCTGCTGATATAAAAGCGTTTGAAAAAACCTTTAAGGAATCGATGCATAGCGACGCACCGTTGCTGGATAGGATTACCCATTATATTGTAAAACAAAAAGGCAAACAAATGCGGCCGATGTTCGTATTTTTTGCGGCTAAATTATGCGGTGGAATTACAGATTCGACCCACCGTGGGGCGGCTTTGGTTGAGCTTTTGCATACTGCCACTTTAGTGCACGATGATGTAGTGGATAATGCTTATGAGCGTCGCGGCTTTTTCTCTATTAATGCTTTATGGAAAAATAAAATTGCCGTATTAGTTGGCGATTACCTGCTGGCGAAAGGATTATTGCTCTCGGTAAACAATAATGAGCACCGTTTGTTACAGATTGTATCAGAAGCGGTAAAACAGATGAGTGAGGGGGAGTTGTTGCAGGTGGAGAAGGTGCGGAGAATGGACATTTCAGAAGATTTATATTTTGACGTGATCCGTCAGAAAACCGCTTCTCTGATTGCTTCCTGTTGTGCTGCTGGGGCAGCTTCGGCAGGTGCTGATGATGAAACGATAGAAAAAATGCGCCTGTTTGGCGAAAAAGTTGGCATTGCTTTTCAGATTAAAGATGATACTTTCGATTTTGGAACCGATGACGTAGGAAAACCTCTGGGAATTGATATTAAAGAGAAGAAAGTAACGCTACCTCTGATTTATGCCTTAAACAAGGCGGAGAAAGCAGAACGTAAAAAAATGATCAACCTGGTGAAAAATCATCAGGACGATCCGGTTAAAATACAGCAGATTATTGATTTCGTAAACAACCATAAGGGCGTTTATTATGCAAACCAAAAAATGTTGGATTACCAAAATGAAGCATTTGAGCTACTGCACGGTTTTGATGCAGGCGAAGCCAGAACGGGTTTAGAACAACTTGTACTCTATACCACTGAACGTAAAAAATGATGGGTAACGAATTACTTTTTAGCTTAGGTTTTCTACTTTTTATTGTATTGATTCTGGCTTTAGACCTGGGTTTATTCAGCAGGAAAGATCATGTGGTAAGCTTAAAACAGGCAGGGATCATGAGCGTGATTATGGTGGCCCTGGCCATAGGGTTTTATTTTATCCTGCTGGTTGAGGGGCATCAGTTGCATGGAATAAAGGACTTTGCACATCTGCAGGAAATTGTAACGTTGCACCAACACCATATTAAATTAATCCCTGATGATTTTGATGCCAGTTTAGCAATTTATAAGCAAAATCTTGGGCTCGAATTTTTAACGGGTTATGTTATTGAATACGCCCTTTCGGTAGATAATATCTTTGTAATTGTCCTCATCTTCTCGGCATTTGCGGTTGAGGAAAAATATTATCACAGAGTATTGTTCTGGGGGATATTGGGCGCTATTATTATGCGCTTTATCTTCATTTTTGTGGGAGCGGCTCTGATTACCAAATTTGCCTGGATCCTGTATGTTTTTGGTGCCTTTTTGGTATTTACCGGGGTGAAAATGTTCTTCAGCAAAGAAGAAGATGATAAAATTGATCCCGAAAACCATCCTGTAGTAAAATGGGCTTCAAAGATATTTTCCATTCATCCAAAATATGAGGGTAAAAACTTCTTTGTTAAGATCAACCATAAAAGAATGGTTACGCCATTGTTTCTGGTGTTATTGATTGTCGAGTTCACTGATCTTTTATTTGCGGTGGATTCTATCCCGGCTATTTTTGCGGTAACCAAAGACCCCTATATTGTATTTTTCTCTAATATTTTTGCCATCATGGGCTTAAGGTCTATGTTCTTTTTATTGGTGAATATTATTCATAAATTCCATTACTTAAAAACCGGTCTAGCTTTTTTACTGGCTTTTATCGGCGTAAAAATGTTAGGGCATACCTATCTCGAAAAATGGGGTTTTACCACCGAACATTCGCTTATTGTGATCTTAAGTATCCTGGTAATTAGTATTGTGGCTTCGTTGGCTTTTCCGAAGAAAAAGGCACATGTTAATAAGTAATAATCCTAATGGGAATTATTTTATAATGGTCGTCACCCTGAATTTATTTCAGGGTCTTGGTACAACAATTAGATACTGAAACAAGTTCAGTATGACGGATACGGGGAGAAAAGCAAAATAAACGTTACAGCTGGTAATCTCTATTGAAAATTTGTACTTTCAGCAGATATAACTAAACCTAATGAAATACCTTTTCTCTGCCGCGCTTCTTTACTCCACGTTATTCGCTAATGCGCAAGATCAATTCGGAGCTGTTTTTGCCAAAATCAATGCTGATGTACAAGAAAACTCAAAAGCTTATCAAACCCTTAAATACGAAACCGAGACGATCGGTCACCGTTTAACAGGTTCGGAAAATGGAGCAAAGGCAGAGCAATATGCCTTCGACTTATTAAAGTCATACGGATGTGAAGTAAAATTTCAGCCTTTTGAAGTCGAAAGCTGGGCAAGAAAGACTATTAGTTTAGCAATCGGTAATGATAAAAGTAGCCTGACCAAAATAAAGGCTGTTACGCTTGCACATTCGCCGGTAAGTGCTGATGTTACAGGTGAAATTGTTGATGCAGGTAATGGTTTGGAGGCAGATTACCAGGCGAATCCGGAAAAATTTAAAGGTAAAATTGCACTGATTTATCTGGGGGTATTACCAGGCTCTGCAGCAGGAACCAAATCATTACACCGCTCAGAAAAAACCGCTATCGCTACCAAGTATGGCGCCATTGGGGTAATCATTATCAATACGGTAAAAGATGGCGTACTCTTAACCGGAACGGCTTCAGTCTCAGGTAAATTGATTCCAATCCCTGCAGTGTGCATTGGTTTGGAAGATGGAATGGCTTTGAAAGACAAAATTCAATCGCAAACACAGATTGCGCACATCGAGATGACGAATTTCTCAGGTTTGATCAAAGCCAGAAACGTAATCGCTACTTTTAAAGGAACAGCATTGCCTAAAGGTAAAATTGTAGTTGGCGGACATTTGGATAGCTGGGATTTGGCAACTGGTGCCATCGACAATGGAATAGGATCGTTCGCCATTATGGATATGGCCCGGACTTTTAAAAAGCTAAATCTAAAAACCAAACGTACGGTAGAATTTGTATTGTTTATGGGCGAGGAGCAAGGTTTGTTAGGCTCTAAAGCTTATATCGATCAAGCTAAAAAAGACAAAACCTTGAACCAGGTAAAGTTTATGCTCAACTATGATATGACCAATGATCCGAAAGGCTTCTCCACTTCAAGGGCTGAAATGAAAGAATTATTTACGGCCTGGGGAGCTGATATCGTAAAAATTGATACCGGATTTAAAAACCTGTTTAATGCAGGCGCAGGTTTGCACAGCGATCATCAGCCATTTATGCTGGAAGGGATTCCTACAGGTGGTGGATTTGGCGGTAAACTGCCCAATAACTCAGGACCTTTTTACCATTCAGATGGCGATAGTTTTAAACTTGTTGATGAGCATGAGCTCAAAAATACGGTACGGTATAGTGCCATGTTGACTTACGCTTTGGCTAATACACCGAAAATCCCGGTAGGTGTTCAGGGTGAAGAGGAGTTGAGGGCTTTTCTGGAATCACAGAATTTAAAAGAACCCCTCACTATTGCTGGCGAGTGGAGATGGAAATAATGATTTGCTAGATTCGCTTCGCGGGTGATTACACAGATTAAGAGATTGCACAGATTTAAGATCAATCCGTCGTTCGGCGGGTCGTCATTTCGACCGTAGTGGAGAAATCTTTGGAGAACTGCCTTAAAAGATTTCTCGACTCCGCTGTGCTCCGCTCGAAATGACGGAAATAAATTTATTCACGGAGTTGTTCCGACTGAAGCCTGGCGTAAAAGACCTAATACCATACCCAAATCAGCACTATCCGCTAATATAACTCTCCAGTTGCGAAATGGTCTGTTTTTGATCGGCAATAATAAATTTTACCACATCACCGATGGATACCATACCTTTTACTTCGCCATTTTCCACAATTGGCAAATGGCGGATGTGTTTATCCGTCATCAGTTCCATGCAATGATCAATACTATTGCTCAACCTGATGGTAATAGGGTTAGCGGTCATGACTTCTTTAATGAGCGTATCTTTTGATGATTTCCCTTGCAGAATGATTTTGCGGGCATAATCGCGTTCAGTAAAAATGCCACGAAGTTGTTCGTCTTCCATCACCAATACGGCACTGATATTTTTTTCTGTCATTACTTTTAAGGCATCCAGAACAGAAATGTTTTCGGGTACAGAAATAACGATGGCCTGTTTGGTGTCCAGTAGTTGTTTTACGCTTTTCATAACTGTTAATTTGGTTATAACAATTTAAGAAATAATTAGCTGGATATCAAAGTTTTATTTTGGTATTTTGAAAGAAGTCAGGGGTCTTATTAATCTAAAACAGGAACGGCAGCCTCCGATTCTTCATCGGAGCTATCGTGTACGGCAGGGCGGAACCTGACCTGAGAACTGCTGGTTTTGCTTTTCAAATAAATTTTATCTAACTAATAATATATGTTTCACCGATTTTTAAGCGGTTTTGCATCAATAGTGGTATGCAAAGAACCACCAGGCGAATTCTTTGCTGAGGCAAGGTGTCCTGTCGTAATTTTACCAACGGAGAAAGCTCTCCTTATCAGGCAATTAAATCTCAGTCTCGAATTAGTAAAATTAGAAGACCAGGTAAGGTTTAAATCTTTAACTGGCCCATTTTTGTCGAAATCAAGCTGTACGCCAGAACTAGTAGTACTTCCGGAAATTTTATTCGTTTGAGTTGATCCATCTGGTTTAGTAAAACTTACTTCAGCTTCGTAATTTTCGGGAAGCGATGCAGGTATTACCCAATTGTTTTGTCCATCAAGGTACCCAACCTGGACTTCGTAAGCTATCGTTACATAACTTGATTCATAGGGGTCTCTTTTGCAGCCGAATAGTGAAACTGCAATTAAGAGGGACGTCAACATTTTTTTCACATCCAAAATTAGTCATAAAATATTGGCCAATCCAGGCTGACTTAGGAATTCATTATCGATTCTTCCGTTACTTAGCTTACTATATTTACTTTTTTAAATTGCCGTTTGTCATAATTAGCTGTAAATCAATTTTTATTTTAGTTTTTTCTCGGCTTTACAAACAGCGCACAGTTTTTTTATGTAATCTAAACCTGACAGGAATGGCAGCCTCCGATTCTTCATCGGAGCTATAATGTATGGCAGGACCGAAGCGGACCTACGAACCACAGAACTTGCTTTCCAAAAAACAAAAAAGCTATGAAGTTTTGAACTTAGGGATAAAAAATTACATTACTATTTTACAATCCTCTAACTCACCCACTTCTTAATTATTTGGCTTTCACAAAGGGATGCCGTAACTTTGCATCACATTTAAAAACAAATAATTATGTCATCAGTAGAGACTACATACGTTCCTTACAAAGTTAAGGACATTTCACTGGCAGAATGGGGCCGTAAAGAAATCGAATTAGCCGAAGCAGAAATGCCAGGTTTAATGAGTTTGCGTAAAGAATTCGGTCCGTCACAACCGTTAAAAGGTGCGCGCATTGCAGGCTGTCTGCACATGACCATCCAAACGGCTGTATTAATTGAAACATTGGTGGCTCTTGGTGCTGAAGTTACCTGGTCATCTTGCAATATTTTTTCTACACAAGATCATGCTGCGGCTGCAATTGCTGCTGCGGGTATTCAGGTTTATGCCTGGAAAGGGTTAAACGAAGAAGAATTCGACTGGTGTATTGAGCAAACTTTACACTTCGGTCCGGATCAACAACCATTAAACATGATTTTGGATGATGGTGGCGATTTAACCAACATGGTTTTCGATAAATATCCTGAGCTAATTGCAGGTATCAGAGGTTTATCAGAAGAAACGACGACTGGTGTTCACCGTTTGTACGAAAGAATGAAAAACGGAACCTTGCACTTGCCTGCAATCAACGTAAACGATTCAGTTACTAAATCTAAATTTGATAACAAATACGGATGTCGTGAGTCATTAGTTGATGCGATCCGTCGTGCTACCGATGTAATGATGGCTGGTAAAGTAGCCGTGGTTTGTGGTTATGGTGATGTGGGTAAAGGATCTGCAGAATCATTAAGCTCACAAGGTGTACGTGTTATTGTAACTGAAATTGACCCAATCTGTGCACTACAGGCTGCAATGGAAGGTTACGAAGTGAAAAAACTAGCTAACGCCATTAAAGAAGCTGATATTGTGGTAACTACTACAGGTAACTGTGATATCGTTCGCGAGCAACACTTCAGGGCGTTAAAAGATAAAGCGATTGTTTGTAACATTGGTCACTTCGATAATGAAATCGATATGGCCTGGTTAAACGGCGCTTATGGCGATACCAAAGTAGAGATTAAACCTCAGGTTGATAAATATACGATAGATGGTAAAGACGTTATCGTTCTTGCCGAAGGTCGTTTGGTTAACTTAGGTTGTGCAACTGGCCACCCAAGTTTTGTAATGAGTAATTCTTTTACCAACCAGACTTTAGCGCAGATCGAACTTTGGACCAATACTGACAAGTATGAAAACAAAGTATATACTTTGCCTAAACATTTAGATGAAAAAGTTGCCCGTTTACACTTAGAGAAAATCGGTGTAGAATTAGATGTTTTAGATCAACACCAGGCTGATTATATCGGCGTACCGGTTGAAGGTCCTTTCAAAGCAGATACTTACAGGTACTAGTTCAGTTTACAGTTTTTAGTTAGCAGTTAACATAAGACAAATAGTATAGAGGGATGTGCATATTTGCATGTCCCTTTTTTATTCCCCTCTCCCAGAGGGGTGCCTGTAAGGCAGGGTATCCCTGTAGTTTTTTGAAAACGTACGTTCAATGCTCTTCGGAGGCTATAGTCCTGCTATCCCTTCAAGTCCTCACTCATGCTTCGCTCCGGTCTTTCCGTTCTATCAGGTTTATTATACAGCGGGCTGTGATTCTTTTGCTATTGAAAACTTACATTTGAAAAAATAAAAACAATGAAAAAGTTAATATTTGCGCTGATACTTGGTGTACTTTCAATTGCGGCGAATGCGCAAACCGGTCCTCAAAAAACTGCAAAAGTAATTACTAAACAGGTGGTTGATATTGCCTGTGGCGAATGTCAGTTTAAAATGAAAGGAAAAGATTGCGAACTAGCGGTTAAAATTAATGGCAAACCTTATTTTGTGGATGGAAAAGGAATCGATGATTTTGGCGACGCCCATGGCGAACATGGTTTCTGCAATGCCGTAAGTAAAGCAGAAGTGACTGGCGAGATTGTGAACAACCGCTTTAAAGCCAAGGAAATAAAGTTATTGACAATTAAGAAGTAGCTTTACCGCAAAGAACGCAAAGTTTTCCGCAAAGATGCGCCCAGGTTGATTCAAAAAGATCTGCACCTAGCTTTGTGTTCTTTGTGACTTTTCTCTGTGTTCTCTGCGGTTAAAAACGTGATAGATTATTCAAATTCTTTCCCTAAACCCTGCCTCAAATCGAAAAGTAACCACTGTTTATTCTTTATATCAGCCTGTTTCGTTTTTAGCAACTGGATAAAATCTTTCACTCCAATTTCTTCATTGCCATTGCCATGGATCAGTACAATGCTGCCGGCGTTAGGTTGTTGTCCTTTGGCTAACCAGGCATCGCTTCCAACAGGTATTAATCCATAAGCTTCGATTTTTTCAACAATTTTTTGATCAGATACCAGTCCAGGAAAGCGGAAAAATACTGAAGGGGTTAGCCCGTTTTTTAACATGAGTTTTTCGTTTTCCAATACCTCTACATCTAGGTTGGTTCCGGGTGCCAACAGGAAATTCTCAGCCAATGGCAGTTTATTTACCTCGTGATTGTAGGTATGATTGACCCAGGTAATATCCAGTTCCTTATTCTTTACTAAACTTTTTAACCAATTCAAATCATCCTGGTGTTTTAACATCCATTTGCCGGAAACAGAAATCGCTAATGGTGCAGGTTGTTCTGTTTTTTTAAATTCATCGAAAACAGATTGAAAAATAATCCTGTCTAAAGCCTTATGAGAAGGACAAAGATCGATGGTTAGTGTGATGCCCTTTTCCTTTGGAATGGCATGATCGATGCCAGCATTCTGAAGTTGCAAATCTCTGGCTGCTGCGGCTTCAATTGATTTGATATAAGCTGTGTTTTTAAAAATGGCAAGTACGTTGGAATATTGCAGACCTCTGGTGCTGTAATTACTGGCCAGATCTACTTTGGTATCTAAAGTTTCAGGGTTTACCAGCAGTAAGTATTCTTGGTTATTTGCAGAAAAGCTTCTAAGCGCAATCAACCGCTCATTGTCATGCGTTGCCAGGGCAAAATTTACTTTATAGCGTTTAATATCTTCAAAATTTTGCGCAAAGATTTCAGTGCAGAAAAAGCAGATACAAAAAAGGCTGAGCAATGCGGGTTTAGCTAACTTCATATTTCCTTATTTAAAATCTTTCTAATTTAACCCAAATCCATTATCTTTACAAACGTCGCCATGAACAAAGAAAAATTAAAATTATGGTTTAAGCGGGTAGGGCTGGTTGGTTTTTTATTCTTCCTGATTAAAGGATTAATATGGCTTGTTGTATTCTACTTTATCGGCAAAAATGTGAGTTAGGTAGTTCATTAGGTCACTGGCCATTCGTTCATTGGTTCGTGCCAGTGGTGTAAAATCTTTAGCCGACCGTGATACTGATCCAATTGCTATCGGATTTGTTTCATGATCTTTCTGGTAAATATTCTAAAAATTACTTAAATGTAAACAACATATTGGCCAAAAAATTCCAGACAAATACGATTACAATCGCAAAAAATTTCGCCACATAAAAATTGGTTCCGTTTTTCCGTTGGTGGAAAAGATAGATGATAAAGGTATTTAAACCTAGGCCGATTAAACTCACTATTAAAAACTTAGTGAATTCAGTTCCCCAGTGGCTGTTGGTACTCTGGAATGTCCATATCCGGTTAATCAGGTAATTATTGGTTACAGCTAAAGTAAAACCGATGGCATTAGCTATGTATTTATTGATTTTGATTTTCTCTTTACACAGCCAGGTTGCTCCAAAGTCGATCGCCATTCCGAGCAGGCCTGTCAATCCAAATTTTATAATGCGGAAGAATAAATCCATTTTAATGCAATTTAACCAGGTAAAAATGTTCTAATAGCTGAGAACGCGTTTGCGCATTGATAAATTTTGGGGTGAGTTTGGTGATGTGATAGTAATCGAACGTTTTTAGCACTTGGGCGCCATATCCATTTTTCAGTTTTGCCAGTTCAGATTCTGGCGTGTAAATCACGAGGTCTTTTATATCCTTTGATTTATCCAGCTCCTCATAACTCCAAAAGTATTTCGGTTCCCCACTGGCATAAAAATCGAAAGAATAAGCGTCAGGGTACATTAAAACAGCAGCTTTGGCTTTAGGGTAATTTTCTTTTAACCAGTTTCCCGCTTCCATGCCCGATTCATATTTCAGCACCGACGGATAGAAAAATACCGATAGAAAAATCATCAAGCCAACAGAAATCATCGCACTTCTGGCCAGTAGGTTTTCGGTTTTTAATCCTTTGAAGATTGAAAACGAAACTGCCAATAAAATAACTAAAACGGCAATCGCTATATAATGATTTGTAAACCTGAAAAAGATTGCAACGGTAGATAAAATCAAAACAATTAAAATTGCCAGTGTATTTTGGACGGTAAAAAATACTTTCAAGCTTTTGCCTTCCAATTTCTGTATATATAAAGCCGTAATGATGGCGAATTGTGGCAAAATAATCAGGATGTAATGCGGCAACTGGAATTTCGAAAGAGAAAACAATAAAAAGGTAATGGCTGCACTCGTCCAGATCATGATGCTTGCTGCAGGTAACATTATTCTATTTTTCTTTTTGAAAAGGTTAACCACGGCGGTGTAAAACAAAATCGACCAGGGTAAAAAAGCCCACAGCGTGGTATGCAAAAAGAAGGATATATCGCCTTTACCTTTTATAGGGCCATTGTTAAAGAAGCGACCAAACTGACTGTCCCAAAAGAAAAACTTCAAACCAGATACGCCGGTTTTTCCAAATACTACCTTTTCGGGGTGCAAGTCGAACTGTATATATAAAGTATATAATTCGGGGATAATAAAAATAAAAATCAATGCAATGGCAATCCACCATTTAAGCTTTAGCAGCTGTTTCCATTGCCTGGTGAGCAACCAGTAAATGATAAAGCCACCAAAAACGGGGATGAGTACAAATATGCCTTTGATCATGATGGCGCATGCAGCGAAAAAAGAGCCTGTAACAATATGCCAGAAAGAACCCTGATGAGCTTTATAATAATGATAAATGGCTGCTAAAGTAAATGTGGTGATATAAACCTCAGCACGAACATCGAAAGTAGAAATGAGGATGTGCAGCGAACTTAAAAAAATCAATGCACTGATTAATCCTGTTTTTTCATTGTAAATGTCTTTTGCCAGTTTATAAAGGTACCATGCGCCTAATAGTCCAAATAAGAAAGAAGGAAGTTTATAGGCAAAGGCTGTGATTCCAAAAAGCTTAAATGAAGCAGCGGCCAGCCAAAAAGTTAAATGTGGTTTGTCTAACCAATCTGCACCACGGACATAAATATTCACCCAATCGTTGCGCTGCACCATGTTTTTGGCTATGGAGGCATAAAGTGCAGAATCTGGTTCCATTATCCCGCCAAAAAGTGCAGGCACACTAAGCAGTGCAACCAAAGCGATTAAAATTTTATATAACGTGGTCTCTTTTAAGTTCATTTTACAGGAAGCAAATATGAGCAAAAAAAAGTCAAATTTTTTTAAGGTTTAAGATTAACAGGGGCAAAGCCTTATCTTTGCTTTATGACAAAGTTATCGGTTAACATCAATAAAATTGCTACACTCCGCAACAGTCGCGGAGGTAATAACCCTGATTTGGTAAAGGTTGCGTTAGACTGCGAACGTTTCGGTGCGCAGGGAATTACGGTACACCCGCGCCCTGATGAACGCCACATCCGTTACCAGGATGTTTACGATCTAAAGGCGGTTATTGCTACCGAGTTTAACATTGAGGGAAATTGTAAGGAAGATAAATTTGTTGACCTGGTTTTGGCCAACAAACCAGCCCAGGTTACCCTGGTACCAGATGCCGAAGGACAGATCACTTCCAATCATGGCTGGGATACCATCAAAAATAGAGATTACCTGAAAGAAATGGTTTCGGTTTTTCAGAAGGAGGGTATCCGCGTTTCGATTTTTGTTGATCCGGTGGTAGAAATGATTGAAGGAGCGGCTGAAACAGGAACAGATCGGATCGAACTATATACGGAAGCTTATGCGCATAATTATTTTGCCGATCGCGAAAAGGCAGTAGTGAATTATATTGCTGCAGCACATCATGCCAATAAATTAGGCTTAGGCATTAATGCCGGCCACGACCTGGATCTGCACAACCTGCATTATTTCGCACAAAGCATCCCAGGCTTATTAGAAGTATCAATTGGTCATGCCTTAATTAGTGATGCGCTTTATTTAGGTTTAGAAACGACCATTCAGAAATATTTACAACAACTCGTTTAGTTTTTAACCGCTAAGACTGCAAAGGAAAAGGCCGCAAAGAACACGAAGCAGGAGCATAGATTTTATTAGTCTTTGCGCTGCTTTGCGAAACCCTGGCGTCCTTTGCGGTTAAATATCGGAATTTATGTTTAAAGGAATTCTCCTTGTTTTTTTTGGTGCCTGTAGTTTCGGCATCCTTTCTACTTTTGTTAAACTGGCTTATCATGAAGGTTATACCTTGGGTGATGTTACCGGCGCTCAGGCTTTTTTCGGAGCGGTAATTTTATGGGTATTATTTTTCTTTCAAAGTAGAACCACAGCCTATAAAGCTAAGGCTTTGCCCGCTAAAACACCCTGGTGGCAAATGGTCATTGCAGGAACCTGTACGGGTATGGTTAGTATTTTTTACTATCAATGTGTAAAGCTGGTGCCTAATTCGGTGGCCATTATTTTATTGATGCAGTTTATCTGGATGAGTATTTTAATGGAATACCTCATTTTTAAAAAGAAACCTACTGGTTTGCAATTGGTCGCTATTTTGTTGGTTCTGGGAGGTACAGTTTTGGCCAGTGGAATGGCAGAAACCAGTATGGGTAGCATGGATTTAAAAGGGATTGGTTTTGGTTTACTGGCTGCATTATGTTATGCCGGCTTTTTGTTGTTGAGTGGTAGGATCGGTAATGAATATGTGCCGCTAAAGAAAAGTGCGCTGATGATTACTGGTGCCTGTATTTTGATTTTCATCATCTTTCCTCCTGCATTTTTGTTTAATGGAGCTTTGAGTGGAAGCTTACTGAAATGGGGATTGATTATCTCTGTTTTCGGTACCGTGATCCCGCCCCTGTTTTACGCCGAAGGTGTGCCACGAATTGGCACAGCTATTAGTTCTATTTTGAGCGCTGCAGAATTGCCAGTCGCTGTGATGATGGCCGGTTTTGTATTGCAAGAACAGGTTTCGTTTTTAAGATGGGTCGGTGTTGTAGTCATTCTATCGGCAATGGTTTTGCCAAACCTGAAATATTTAAAGCGAGATTAATTTAGTTTTTTTTACCGCAAAGTACATAGAGAGAAGGCACAGAGGGCACAAAGCAGGGCTTTGAAATTTATTATTGTGCCCTGAATGCACCTTAGCGCCTTGGTGGTTTAAGCCTTAATATTAATTAACTTCGCGTTCTTTGCGGTTAAACTAAAATTAAATATCTTTAAAAAGCATATAGCATTTACATATGAAAAAAATAAGCATTTATATCTTATCCCTGATCATTATCGGCATAGCTGGTTGCAAAACCAAAACCACCATCAACCAGGATGAGGCTGCTGAAGTAATTACCAGCTATTTAAAAGCCAATCCGGAATATAAAACCACCAGGTTTAAGTTTGGAGAGATGAAATTCAATAGTACAAATGATATGTTCGAACTGGGAAAATATAAATCTTTAGCCAGTAAAGGTTTGGTTACCTTAAGTTTAAAAGAAGCCAAAAAGAAATTTCTTTCTAAAGACAGCAGTTTTGTTTACCAGATTACCTTAACCGATAAAGCGAGTCCACTGGTGTTGAAACAGGATCGCGACAGGGCAACGGTAAAAGTGGTAGAATATGTTTTATCAGACGAGAAACCGGTTGATTTTGCGCAGGTAAACTCCAGCACAGCAAAGGTGACCGTATCACTTAAAATGACCACTACTGATTTCGAACCTTTTGATAAGGATGCAAACAAAAACAGCAACTTCATCACCAAAACCTATAAATTAAAGTTGAGTAAAGATGAAGGATGGAAAGTGCAGAAATAGCAGGTTAGTCTTTAATAAACTAACCTGCCATCAAAAGTTAATTTATTTTATTCTTTGGTAAACTTAAATTCTTTGCCGCCCTGTTTAAGGGTCATCTGGTTTTCTGTGGGGTTGAAGGACAGGATGATGCCTGCATCTTCAAATATAAACTCATGGTTACCTTTGGAGCTTAATCTTATTGCAGGTTGGCCTGTTGCCTGTGCCATTAAAGTTGTATTGTCTTTCGTAATGGTGATTTTTATCGGGATTGCCGTTGATGCATAGGTGCCTAAATATTTATTTAAGTCTGTAGTGTTTTGCTCAGCTGTTTTAAAATCAGGAATTTGATATTCCTTATTAAAAACAGCACTTAACACGGCCAGTGAAATGGAATTATTGTTGAAGTTCGTACCATTACTGGTTAAAGCATAGGCTATATTTCCATCGCTGAAATATGAAAATGTAGCGCTGAAACCATCTATACTTCCCGAATGACCAAAACCTGCCTTATCGTAAAACGGAATAGCCAAAATACCCATGCCGTATTTGCCGTTAACGGTTTTCATCTGCGCTAAACTATTTTGAGAAATCACTTTTCCTTCAAATAATGCTGTGCTGAATTTTACCAGATCAATCGGGGTTGAAACAATCCCTCCGGCACCGATTGGAATCGAAATATCAGTTTCATCGGCTAATTTCCAATTCCCTTCAAAACGGTACGAGCTGGCTTCGTTATTTTTTGAATTAATGTTTTTGCCTAAAAAAGTGTTGGTCAGGGCGAGGGGTTTAGCAATGTACTTATCCAATATTTTGGCATAAGGCATTTTAAACGTTTTTTCAAGAATATAAGATAGCAGTACATAGTTCGAATTGCTGTAATCAGATTGAGTGTCCGGCTCAAAATCAATCCCGCCCTTACTTATTATGGCAAGCATTTCTTTTTCGGTTTTGGATTGCGTATGCCATTTCAAGTATTCCTCTTTGTCATCTGTAAAATCATGTATTCCACTTCTGTGATAAAGCAAATTCGCAATGGTGATTTTACCAGCATTTTTAATGTCCGGGAAAAATTTCTGAATAGTTTGATCGACGCTGATCTTCTTTTCGTCAATGGCCTTAAAGATTAAAGTCGCGGTAAAGGTTTTGGAAATAGAGCCGATCCGGTATTTCGTGTTTTCATTTGCTTTTAGCTTTTCTTCAATGTTTGCGAAACCCAATGTGCGGTTATAAATCAGATGGCCATTCTGAGCGACGGCTACACTTCCCATAAACTTATTGTATTTAGCAAGCGTATCGAAATAGGCATCTAGCTTCGTTTTATCAAAAGTTTGTGAAAAGCCGGAATTGGTCAGGATTATCACAAGGATAAAGAGTGTTAATTTTTTGATCATGATCTTATTTGTTAATTGTTCTTTTTAATTTAAGAAGTAGGGTAATGATGAGGTAAAGTGCAACAGCCGTAACAACCATTGCAGGGATAAACCAGTTGCCTAGGAGTTCATCTGCGGGGTTTACTAAGCCTTTTGAAAGACCGAGTATAAAAACTTCACCTGGTTTATAAAAAAAACCTACCTGTGATGGATTCCATAGTTTAGCACCGATCAAAAACACAAAACCAAACAGAAACAGGTACAGAATAAAGAATATAATGTATGATATGCCGTTGGTTAAATTAAGCAATAAAGCTTTAAAAACATGTATGGGGTTAAATGTTCTGGTGGCTTCTGCCAATTTTTTGTCAGCCACCAACGGTTTGAGTATTTCCTCAGGTCTTCCTAATTTTTCTAAGATATTAAGAAGATTTTCTACTTCATTTCCGGTTGGATGTGCCTGCAGGTTTTCATAAATATGACTGTTCAGCTCCATCAATATTTCATCCTGATTTTGCTGATTGAGGCCTCTAACCTCTTTTTTTATTCTGTACAGATAATCTTTGTAAATCCGCTCAGCCGATTGATCGTTAAATGGTATTTCTTTTAATTTCATTTCGTAATTTTTGAGATAGAGTGGTTTAGGTTGTGCCAGTATTCTTCCATTTTGGTTACCGTGTTTTTCCCCTCCGGCGTAATGCTGTAATATTTTCTGGGGATACCCGATTCTTGCTCCACCCATTCTGATAGGATCAGTTTTTCATCTTTAAGCCGGTTCATCAGCGGGTATAGGGTTCCTTCCGCAATTTCAATTTCCGTAATCTTTTTTATCTCATTGATCAGATCGTAGCCGTAATAAGCCTTTCCGCCCTTTAAAACATTGAGCACAATAAAGGATAAGGTTCCCTTTTTAACCTGCGATATCCATTTATGAATAAAATCTTCGTTCATAGATCAAAGGTATAACAAAATACATAGTATAACAATGTATATGCTGTTTTGATTAAATGTTTTCGCGTAAATTGCTGATAATGAGTTTGATGTTTTTTTTATTAGGATTTGATTCAAAAGTTTAGTTCTTCACACCTTGGTTTATTGCAGTTTCCATTGTACCTAAACCCGACAGGAGTGGAAATCCTTTTTGCTGCAGATGCTTTGTATCTCAGTGCGAAAAAGTAGCAAAAAGATTGTAGCGAATGGCGGGAACAGACTTAAATTTTAGCGCAGCCACTGCTTTCCAAATAATCAAGAAAACAGCTTAAAACTAGACAAGCGTTTGTCAGGCTTTTTACTCATAAAATCTATCTGTTTTGTCGCTTTTGAGTGTAAATAAGACGCCTTTTTTACACTGATTGATAGTGAAATACAGCTTCATTTTTGCTACCTTTGCACGCAAATTTATTATTCATACCGCATGAGCTTAAATATCCACTACAAGGAAGATTTTCAAAATCGTCATATTGCTCCTAATGAGGCTGATACAGCCGAAATGTTGCAAACTGTTGGCGTAAATTCTATCGACGAGCTGATTGAACAGACTGTTCCAACGGCAATCAGGTTAAAACAACCGTTAAACTTGCCTGCAGCGAAATCAGAAACTGAATATCTTGGTGCTTTAAAACAAACTTCATTGTTGAATAAAGTTTTCAAAAGCTTTATCGGTCAGGGTTATTACGATACCATTACGCCTGGTGTTATCTTACGTAACGTATTCGAAAACCCGGGATGGTACACACAATATACGCCATATCAGGCAGAAATTGCACAGGGCCGTTTACAGGCTTTATTAAATTTCCAAACCATGGTTATCGATTTAACCGGAATGGAAATTGCCAATGCATCTTTATTGGATGAAGGTACAGCTGCGGCTGAGGCTATGTTTATGCAATACAGCTTACGCAAAAATCAGGCAGCTAAAAAGTTTTTCGTTTCTGAATTACTTTTTCCTCAAACCATCGATATTTTAAAAACACGTGCCAATCCTTATGGTATCGAGCTGGTAATCGGAAGCCATTTAGATTTTACTGCTAGCGGAGAATTTTTCGGTGCAATTGTTCAGTATCCGGCTGGAAATGGCGAAGTTTTCAATTATGAAGCTTTCGCATCAGCTTTACACAGCCAAAATATTAAATTAACCGTAGTTGCCGATATCTTAAGCTTAACCTTATTAACGCCTCCGGGCGAGTGGGGTGCTGATGTAGTGGTAGGTACTACACAGCGTTTAGGTATACCAATGGGTTTTGGTGGACCGCACGCTGCATTTTTTGCCACTAAAGAAGAATACAAACGTAATATCCCTGGTCGTATTATTGGTGTAACCATCGATAGCCATGGCGATTATGCTTTACGTATGGCCTTGCAAACGCGCGAGCAGCACATCCGTAGAGATAAAGCTACTTCAAACATCTGTACTGCGCAGGCATTATTGGCTATCATGGCCGGTTTTTATGCCGCTTACCATGGCCCGAAAGGATTAAAAGCCATTGCTGAGCGTACACACGGTTTAGCCATCAGTTTGGCATCAACCCTTAAAAATTTAGGTTATGAGCAACTAAATTCAGCTTATTTCGATACCATCCGTTTCGATTTGGGCGATTTAAAAGGTGGTATTCACGCTTACTGTTTAGATAACGAAATCAACTTAAATTATGTGGGTAATACGGTGACCATTTCGGTTGATGAAACCACTACTTTTCAAGACATTACTTTAATTGCTAAAATCTTTGCAAGAGCAAAAGGCATTGCTGGAGATCAGGTAGAGGTAGTTGAAAATGTAGAAACGGTTATTCCAGCCCCGCTGCAACGCACTTCTGCTTATTTAACACACCCGATTTTTAACTCGCACCACTCGGAACACGAAATGTTGCGTTATATCAAATCGTTGGAAGCAAAAGATTTATCGCTTTGCCACTCGATGATTGCTTTGGGTAGCTGTACCATGAAATTAAATGCTACCGCAGAGATGATCCCGGTTACCTGGTCTCACTTCGGTCGCATCCACCCGTTTGCCCCGGCCGATCAGGTATTGGGCTATTATTCTGTTTTTAACGAACTGGATAAATGGTTAAGCGAAATTACCGGTTTTGCGGCCATGAGCTTACAGCCAAATGCAGGTGCCCAAGGTGAATATGCTGGTTTAATGGTTATCCGCGCTTACCACCACGATAGGGGCGATTTCCACCGTAACGTGGCGTTAATTCCGGCTTCGGCACATGGAACAAACCCTGCTTCTGCTGCAATGGCCGATATGAAAATTGTAGTGGTTAAATCTTTAGAAAATGGTAACATCGATGTTGAAGATTTAAAAGCGAAGGCAGAATTGCATAAAGACAACTTATCGTGTTTAATGGTAACTTATCCATCTACTCACGGCGTGTTTGAAGAAAGCATAATCGAAATCTGCGAAACCATCCACGCTAACGGCGGACAGGTTTATATGGATGGTGCCAATATGAATGCACAGGTTGGTTTAACAAGTCCGGCCAATATTGGAGCCGATGTTTGTCACTTAAACTTACACAAAACTTTCTGTATCCCTCACGGTGGTGGTGGTCCTGGTATGGGCCCAATCGGTGTGGCTAAACACCTGGTTCCTTATCTTCCAGGTCATGCTGTGGTTGATATCGACAAAGGAAAATCTATTTCTGCAGTTTCGTCTGCTCCATGGGGTTCGGCTTCTATCCTGATCATTTCTCACGCCTATATTGCGATGATGGGTGCTGAAGGTTTAACGAATGCTACCAAATATGCCATTTTAAATGCGAACTACATGAAAGCACGTTTAGAGCAACACTATCCGGTGCTTTATTCAGGCGCTCAGGGTCGTTGCGCACATGAGATGATTTTAGATTGCCGTGCTTTCAAAGCCTTTGGAATTGAAGTAACTGACATTGCAAAACGTTTAATGGATTATGGTTTCCACGCACCAACGGTTTCGTTCCCGGTTGCAGGTACTTTAATGGTTGAGCCTACAGAATCGGAACCTAAACATGAGTTAGACCGTTTCTGTGATGCATTGATCGCGATTAAAAATGAAATAGCTCAGGTAGAGAATTTAACTTTCGATAAAACGGATAACCCGCTAAAAAATGCACCTCACACCGTTTCAGTAATTACTGCTGACAATTGGGAGCATGCTTATAGCCGTCAAACTGCTGCGTTCCCGCTTCCTTATGTGTTAGAACGTAAGTTCTGGCCATCGGTTGGTCGTGTTAACGATAGTCATGGCGATAGATCATTGATCTGTGCTTGTCCACCGGTGGAGAGTTATTTAGAAGAGATAGTTCCTTAGTGAGGTAGAAGGCGGGAAGGTAGAGGGTTTAAGATTTTTTGCGGGGTGCGTAAAGCATACAGCAGAAAATTTTAAACCTTTTTTAATTGTTATGCTGAACTTTGTTTAAGTTAAGAAGAGATCTTCTATCGCGATATCGTTTCGAGCGTAGCGCAGCGAAGTCGAGAACCCGAAGGCTCAGCGAAGCTAAATCTATCTCAAGATAGATCTCTCCATTCCACTGCGTTTCAGTCGAGATGACGATTTTTCTTATGAATATTTGAATGGAAGATAAAAAGCATTTTTTTTGGAAATGAATGTCGGTTTTCCATCGGCGGCTGCAGCCCTGCCATTCGCTTTAATCTTTTTGTGGTGTTTGCTCTTCTTTGTCGTCCTTGCGAGAAGGAACGACGAAGCAATCTTTCACGGTAAGTGCCAAAAAAAAGGATTTTCGCTGCTGTCAGGTTTAGCATGAATGGTGGTGGCCTGGATCGTCCATTTCCACTTTTTCTTGATCGATTAAACCCTTAAAGATAACCGGAGTCAATAGCATGATTTAAATAATACGATTATTATTGAAAAAACTTAACATAGGTCAACAACAAGAGATGGTTGTTCATCTATATTTGTATCAAATTTTAAAAAACCAGAAAATGAAATTAAAAATCTCTTCAATTTTTTTATTAGTTGCAGTTGTTTCTTTATCAGCTTTTACAACTATTAAACCAGTAACTTATACTGTAGATGCAGCAAAATCAACCATTACCTGGATTGGTAAAAAAGTAACCGGTTCTCACAACGGAACAGTGGCCCTACAGTCAGGTACATTAGCGGTTAATGGTAAAAGCGTAACAGGTGGTACTTTTGTAATCGATATGACTTCAATTAAAGATGCTGATGGTAGTGCTAAATTAGAAGGTCACTTAAAAGCAGATGATTTCTTTGGTACAACTAAATTCCCAACTTCAACTTTCGTTATTACCAAAGTTGCAGGTTCAGGTGCTAACGTAACCGTAACCGGTAATTTAACCATCAAAGGTATCACTAAACCATTAAGCTTCCCTGCAACTGTAACGGTTAATGCAGATGGTACAGCTTCAGCTTTAGCGGGTAAAATCATTGTAGACAGAACTAAATATGACATCAAATATGGTTCAAAATCATTCTTTGATAGCATTGGCGACAAAGCAATTGACGATAACTTCGAATTGTCTGTTAAATTGGTCGCTAAAAAATAATTTCCGGTCTCGGAAAAAGGAAGGCCTCGACGAAAGTTGGGGCTTTTTTCGTTTAACTGCTTAGTGATGTCAGTCTGAGCGGAGTCGAAGACTAACCACCGAGCGCATAGAGTTTTTACACAGAGGAACACAGAGTTTGCACCCGTTGCTCTGTGTTCCTCTGTGCCTTTCTTTGTGAGCTCTGTGGTAAAAACGCTGCGTGCTTTGCATTTCTTCTTTGCGTGCTTTGCGGTAAAAAATAGAGACTTTAAAAACTCAGGATAATGCAAGAAACCAGGCGACAAGGTGCTGCAAAGTCCAAAGATCTCTCCACTTCGCGTTGCTCCGGTCGAGATGACGAAACGATGTAAGTGCGTACCGAAATAAAATAAATTGATTTTTTAAACTTAAATCATACTAATCACTTCAGGATCTGTTTTCCCTAAACCCTAAACCCTAAACCCTAAACCCTAAACCTATCTAATCCTAAATCCACCTTCAATAACATCCACAAAACCAGTTGCTGCACTTTTGCCATGATAGAATAAACATTCCCAATTCTCTTCAGCTGCTCTTTTACCAAACTCTTTCCGTAATTCCATTGCCTTGCGACCGTCGAAATCGTATTTGGCAATAAAATTTTTAACCAGCTCTTCGGGTTCAGGTAAAACATCACCGCCAAAAAATACTTTTTGATTGCCTTCTGTTAAAAGAAAAACCTGGTGGTTCGGACAGTGGGCACCGGTAAATTCGTATGCAATAGTTTCATCCAAAGCGCCATCTCCCTCCACAAATTTCAATTGTGCATTACGTTGTACGAAATCGAAAATATCGGTATGGTAAGATGACGAAGTGCTGCTGAAAGCCGTTTCCCATTCGCCCCGGTTAATTACATATTCAGCATCAGGAAAACTCAGTTCTATTTTATCATTGCTTTGTTTGTGGATCATCCCGCCAGAATGGTCGTAATGTAAGTGCGACATTAAAACTTTGGTCACATCAGTTGGATCGAAACCTGCATTGCGGATATTTTTGTGTAAAATCAGTTCGCCATGGTCATCACTAAAACCTAAACCTGTATCGAAAAGTACGAGGTCGTTTTTCAGTTCAACCAAAAAAGGCTGAACATTGATAAATAATGAAGCAGGTCTGTCTTTAAAACTGTGTATAGCGGAATCGAAAGGCACAAATTTCTTTGATGCGTCAACAGAATAGGTTCCTTCGAATAGGGTGTGAACTTGCAAAATATAAAATCTTTTAAATGTGTGTACAAAGGTAACAATCTAAACATTAGTATTTATCATAAGGGCAGGTCTAATCAATTTCGATAGGGCTTTTCAGCATGTCATGATTAAACAATCTTCAATGTTTGAAGTTAAATCTAACTTTTTGTATTTAAATGCTTTGTAAGGCATCGCACTCAAGTTTAGCGCCATCATATCCAATTAAAATGTATATTTACTGTTCGGAGACAGTATAAAATGGAAAAAAGATGGGTGCTGGCATCAGATTGTGATGATGATACAGTAGCAAAAGTAGCAGAACAACTTAACATAGACCGTTCATTGGCACAGATTCTTGTGCAGCGGAATATCTGTGATTTTGATCAGGCGAAAAGTTTCTTCAGACCAGATCTTAATCACCTTCATGATCCTTTTTTAATGAAGGATATGGATGTTGCTATTGCCCGTATCGAAACCGCACTGGCCAGCCACGAAAAGATATTGATTTATGGGGATTATGATGTGGATGGCACCACTTCGGTTGCACTCGCTTATAGTTTCTTTTCAAAGCTCACTAAAAATATAGAATATTATATCCCAGACCGTTATCTGGAAGGTTATGGCATTTCTACTGCCGGGATTGATTATGCCAATGAAAATGGGTTCTCCCTTATCATTGCATTAGACTGTGGTATAAAATCGATCGATAAAATTGATTATGCCAATAACCTGGGGATCGATTTCATTATCTGCGATCACCATTTACCCGGAGATGAACTTCCACAGGCCATAGCCGTTTTGGATCCTAAACGTTCTGACTGCGCATATCCTTTTAAAGAATTAGCCGGCTGCGGAATTGGTTTTAAACTGGCGCAGGCTTATGCACAAAAACATCAGCTCCCAAAAGAAACTTATCTGCAATATTTAGATCTGGTAATGGTAAGTATTGCGGCAGATATTGTGCCTGTAGTAGGCGAGAACCGAATTTTAGCTTATTACGGGCTGAAAAAATTGAACGCTAATCCTTGCGAAGGTTTACGGGCTTTGATGGAGGTTTCGGGCAAAACCGAAAATTACACCATTACCGATGTGGTTTTTACATTAGGTCCGCGGATTAATGCTGCCGGAAGGATCGATCATGCGAAACATGCCGTTGCCATGCTGCTTTGTCAGGTAGATAGCAATTCCCTGGAACAAAGTGAACTCATCAACCTTAAAAATACCGAGCGCAAAACCTATGATCAGGACATTACCCGCGAGGCTTTGGCTTTAATTGGGGAAAGTGAAATTCTCATCAATAGAAAAACCACCGTGGTGTTTAACGAAAACTGGCACAAGGGGGTCATTGGGATAGTAGCTTCGCGCCTGACAGAAAAATATTACCGCCCGACAATTGTACTTACTAAATCTAACGGACATGTAGCTGGCTCGTGCCGCTCGGTAGTGGGTTTTGATTTGTATGAAGCTTTAAGTGGTTGTGCACATTTATTAGATCAGTACGGGGGGCATAAATTTGCTGCAGGCTTAACCATGCAGGAGCACAATGTAAATGCCTTTGCCGATAAATTTGAAGAAATTGTATCGGCGAGTATTACAGAAGAGTTGCTAACACCCATGATCAGGATTGATGCCGAAATTGAACTGGCACAGATCGACGGTAAATTCTTCCGGGTTTTATCACAGATGGGACCTTTCGGGCCGGAAAATATGGCGCCAATATTTGTTACCCATAACGTATATCTGGCACAGCATGCCATGGCTGTTGGCCAAAATCATCTAAAAATTAATATAAAACAACAAAATTCGCCTATTTTTGAGGGCATTGCATTTGGATTGGCAGAATTTCAAAATCTTTTACAACCCAGGGTGCCGTTCTCCGTTTGTTATACGTTAGAAGAAAATGTGTGGCGGGATAAGAAACGCTTACAGTTAAATATTAAAGGAATAAAAGTTAATTAATTGAAACCTTACAGGTTTTTAAAACCTGTAAGGTTTAGCTAATAAGTATGATACTAAAAGCCGAAAATCTGGTTAAAAAATATAAACAGCGTACTGTTGTAAACAACGTTTCCTTTAACGTAAGCCAAGGGGAAATTGTGGGGCTTTTAGGTCCGAACGGAGCAGGGAAAACAACTTCTTTTTACATGATCGTTGGTTTGATCAAACCAAATGAAGGGCGCATCTTTTTGGAAGAAGAGGATATTACCGAAGATCCGATGTACCGCAGGGCGCAAAAAGGAATCGGCTATCTTGCACAGGAAGCATCAGTTTTTAGAAAACTTACCGTAGAAGATAACATCCTGGCCATTTTGGAAATGAGCAACTTAACCAAGGAAGAACAGCGTGATAAACTCGAAGAACTGATCAATGAATTTAGTTTGCACAAAGTACGTAAAAACCGGGGTGATTTATTATCCGGAGGCGAGCGTCGCCGTACCGAAATTGCCCGGGCTTTAGCTGCAAATCCTAATTTTATCTTATTGGATGAACCTTTTGCCGGGGTAGATCCTATTGCTGTAGAGGAAATTCAAAGTATTGTGGCCAAACTAAAGCATAAAAATATTGGAATTTTAATCACCGATCACAACGTACAGGAAACACTATCCATTACCGATAGGGCATATCTACTTTTTGAGGGAAAAATTCTGGAACAAGGCGTTCCGGAAGTGCTTGCTGAGAATGAAATGGTGAGAAAAGTATATTTGGGATCAAATTTTGTATTGAAACGTAAGAAATTTGATATTTAAAATAGTTACAAACAAAATTCAACCTGGCGTGTTGCCTACTCGCGACGTTACAACCAAAAGCTATTAAATTTATTGTGTATAAAAATCTCTGTATATTCCCATTTAACCAAAGGGCTGGTGTGAAAGTCTGTGGCGGCCTAACACCCGTTTGTTTTAGCATTTAAAAATGGCAATTGTAAATTCAATTTTTACCTGGTTAATGAAAAAGCGGATCCACCAGATCGAGCTTTTTATGAAATATCCGCACGATGTTCAGGAAGAGTGGTTTCACAGTCTGATTGATAGTGCAGAAAATACCGAGTGGGGTAAATTGTACGATTATAAATCAATATTAACACCGCAACAATACCAGCAGCGTGTTCCGATCCAGAACTACGATACCCTAAAACCTTACATTGAGCGTATGCTTAATGGCGAACAGAACATCCTTTGGCCGTCTGATATTAAATGGTTTGCAAAATCATCGGGTACCACCAGCGACAGGAGTAAGTTTATCCCAGTCTCTGAGGAGTCATTGGAAGAATGCCACTTTAAAGGGGGAAAGGATATGCTTTCCATCTATTGTAATAACCGTCCCGATAACCAGATGTTTACCGGAAAAGGTTTGGTTTTGGGTGGGAGCCATCAGGTTAACCAGTTAAACGAAGATTGTTTTTATGGTGATTTATCGGCTGTGCTGATTAAAAACCTTCCTATCTGGGCCGAATATTACCGCACACCTGATATGTCTATCGCTTTGATGGACAATTACGAAATCAAGATGGACAGAATGGCAGAAGCCACCATTAATGAAAACGTAACCAGTATTTCGGGCGTACCAACCTGGACCATCGTATTGGCTAAAAAAGTACTCGAACTTACCGGAAAGCAAAATTTATTGGAAGTTTGGCCTAACCTTGAATTATATATCCACGGGGCAGTAAATTTTGCGCCTTATCGCGAACAGTTTAAACAGTTGATTCCTTCCGCTGAAATGTATTATCTGGAAACTTATAACGCATCAGAAGGATTTTTCGGCATTCAGGATCAGGATCATTCAGAAGAAATGTTGCTGATGCTTGATTATGGGATTTTCTATGAATTTGTGCCGATGGAAAATATAGGAGACGAAAATCCTAAGGCGCTGTTGCTAGGAGAGGTAGAGCTGCATAAAAATTACGCGATAGTTATTTCTACAAACGGTGGTTTATGGCGATACATGATCGGCGACACCATTCAGTTTACCTCCCTTTCTCCTTACCGCATAAAAATTACCGGGCGTACAAAACATTTTATTAATGCCTTTGGCGAAGAGGTGATCATCGATAATGCGGAGCAGGCCTTAACTAAAGCCTGCCAGCAAACAGGCGCTGAAATAAAAGATTATACCGCAGGGCCGATTTACTTTAAGGATGAAAAGGCGGGCGGACACGAATGGATCATAGAATTTGATAAGCAGCCCGATGATTTTGAAAAATTTGTGGATGTGATGGACCAAACCCTGCGCGAGGTAAACTCAGATTACGATGCCAAACGTTTTAAAGATATGGCGCTGGCCCGTCCTAAAGTACATAATGCACCTGCTCACACTTTTTACAACTGGTTAAAGGCGAAAGATAAATTGGGCGGTCAGCATAAAGTGCCCCGGTTAGCCAATGAGCGTAAGTATGTAGATGATATTCTGGAGATGATGAAATCAGCTTAACTTCGATTTAAACATGACAGTCTGAAACTGTAGAAAACCATTTAGCGCTGCTGCAGAATACTATTATTGACAGATACCCTAAAAAGTCGTCATTGCGAGGAGGAACGACGATGTAATCTTTCATGCTGATGATCCTTGTTATAAAGATTGCTTCGTCAGCTGAAAAAGCCTTCTCGCAATGACGATCCTCGGAGAGGTTTATTTCAATAGATGTTGCTCTCAATAATATTGGTTTTTATAAAATAAATTATTCTTTAGTGTACCGGCTATAAATTACCTAATCAAAATGAAAAACACCATACTTTTTTTCTTTATTTTAGGATCATCAATATACCAATCAAAAGCCCAGGTAAAAGAAAGCTACAAAGCACAAATTGCCTATAAAATTGTTGAAACTTCTCCGCGGTGTAAACAGCTTACCAAAGGACTCTACGAAAGGATTGTTAAAAATGGTGGTACCTCTTATGGTGTTATGCTGGAGAGCAGCCCCAATCCTAAAACCGACCCATCGCATGGATACTCCAAAACCTATAATTTTAACCTCCACGAAAGTTATGCAGATAGAATGCCAATTCTAGCCCGGTTTGTATTTGATCCAAAAAAGAAACAGCTTTACGAAGAGGATGTACTAAATGATAAACTGATCGCCATCGCTTTTGACAAAAAGTTATTGAAGCGCTTTAATAAAACTAGATGAAAAGTATCAGGCCGTTGTACCAGATATGCGGAACACAACTATGATGCTTTTGGCCGTTAATTTGTAATATGCTAAACCATGAAGTTGAACAGGGAAAAAATATTAGGTTTCTTTAAGAAATCGCAAAGCAAAGCTTCGGTAATCTTGAGTGATAAAACCAAAGCTAGCAATACCATCAAAGATGCTTTAGGTAAGGCCGTAAGCAATAAAGGAGAATTGGAGGGAATCTGGTCAAAACTGGTTCTACTTTTTGCGGTATCTAAAGATTATGTAAATGGCGATTATACTGAAATACCTAAAAGATCGATCATCGCCATTTTAGGAGGACTGATTTATTTCCTATCCCCAATTGATGTAATTCCTGATTTTGTGCCTGTTCTGGGATTCATTGATGACATATACGTTCTAAATCTGGTGTACAGACAGGTGCTTAAAGATCTGGAAAGATATAAAGCCTGGAAAGATGGCCAGGGAAAAATAATTGACATAAATGGCTCGACCGCATAAAACCTTTTTAGAATGGTTGGGCGAACATCTTTTTAGTTGTCCGTTTAAAACTCATTTCGGTATTGACTGTCCTGGCTGTGGCCTGCAGCGCTCCGTTTTGGCTTTGTTTAAAGGTGATTTATCCGCATCATTTAAGTTTTATCCTGCAACAATCCCGCTTATTTTTCTGGTATTATTTACTTTGATTCACTTAAAATTGGACTTTAAATTTGGGGCGCAGCTGATAAAAATCGTTTTTGCAGGGGTTGCAGTAATTATTTTAATCAATTACATTTACAAAATATACACTCACCAATTGATCTAAATATCTATGTCAGAAGAACAGGAAACCCCTCAAGAAAATAAACCTATTGATCTTTCTAAAGGTCAACAGTCAGAACCTGCACCATTTCAGCCCCTGGGGAACGGGCCGGTAACCCCGCCGCCTTTTCAACAGCCACCACCATTTGGCCAGTTTGGAGGTGGAGGTTTTGGTCAGCAGAATTTGCCAAATGCTACAGCTGCACTTGTATTGGGTATTATAGCTATCCCCGCCTGTTGTTTTTACGGCATATTTGGATTAGTATTTGGTGTAATAGCCTGGATATTAGGTGCTGGTGATATGAAAAAATATCAGCTTAATCCGGGTTTATATACCGAGTCATCATATAAAAATGCAAAAGCAGGCAAGATCTGCGGAATGATTGCGACTATTTTAAGTGCATTATTTATTGTGATCTTTATATTGATTATAGCGGGAGCGATTACCAACCCTCAAATGTTTGATAATTTTATCAAAGGAATGAAATAGGTTATTAATTTTACCTTAAAAATATAAATCGGATGGTGCATGCCATTCGATTTTCTTATTTTTGTACTATTGATATTGTAAATAAAAAACTAAGATAATGTATCCAGAATATTTAGTAGAGCCAATGCGTAAGGAATTAACCAACGTGGGTTTTCAAGAGTTAAAAAATGCAGCAGACGTAGATCAGGCGATTAAAGGCGAGGGAACTGTATTGGTGGTTGTAAATTCTGTTTGTGGTTGTGCAGCAGCAAACGCACGTCCGGCAGCCCGCGCAGCGGCAGCACACGAAAAACATCCTGATAAATTGGTTACCGTTTTTGCAGGTATGGAAAAAGAAGCAGTAGATCAGGCTAGAAGTTATATGATGCCTTTCCCTCCGTCTTCTCCCGCAATGGCTTTGTTTAAAGATGGTAAATTGGTACACATGATTGAACGCCACCAGATTGAGGGCAGACCAGCACAAATGATTGCTGATAACCTGATCGGTGCTTTTGAACAATACTGCTAGTAAATGATTGCGCAGATTATTGGATTACACCGGTAATTAGCTGATTTAAATTATAATGAAATGGTGAATGGCAACATTCACCATTTTGCGTTTAATGAATTGATGAAATGACTATTTTTTATTTACGGGACTTCTACTTTATCGTCATGCTGATGATAGTTATCGGATTTATTTCAGCAAAAATCTCCTTAATCCCACAGCTGGTCTTAGCGTCTCGCTAAGACTTTAATTAGGTTGTTCCTTTAACCCCATAACATTAAATAAATAACAGGTCTTAGCGAGATGCTAAGACTAGAGAAGAGTCGGAAAGACTAGAGGATTAAAGATTCTTCACTGCGTTCAGAATGACAGTAATGTGAAAATTTGTGCTTTAAAAATCTTTATTCAGCAACTTTTCCAGTTCGCCGAAAGAAACATTCATTCTTACACGCCCTTGTTTGGCATATGATATTTCTCCCGTCTCTTCAGATATAATCACGGCAACCGCATCCGTGGTTTCCGAAACGCCGATACCTGCGCGGTGCCTTAAGCCAAATTGAGGGGGCAACTGGTCATTATCTGTTAAAGGCAAAATGCAACTCGCGCTTTTAATTCTGTTTTCAGAGATTACTACGGCGCCGTCGTGCAGCGGACTGTTTTTCTGGAAAATGCTTTCCAGTAAGCGTTTTGATATTTTGGAATCAACAAATTCGCAACTATTGGCAAAAAACTGTTCATCATAAAATTTAACAAATACGATTAAGGCTCCTGTACGCGTTTTTTTCATGCTTTTACAAGCATCGATAATAGGCTTTATACGGGTTAAATTGTTTCTTTCAATTTCTTTCCGGCCAAATAAATAACCCCACCAGGCTTTGTTTTTTTGTAAAAAGGCATTTTTCCCGATCAGCAAAAGAAAGCGCCTGATTTCAGGGTGGAAAATTACAATAAGGGCAATAATCCCCACACTCATAAATCTGTCTATAATGGCAGTCAGTAATTCCATGTGCAGGGCCTTTACTATCCAGTAAAAAACGGTGATAATAAACATCCCAACCAGAAGGTTAACAGCTAACGTGTTTCGGATCAGGGTATAAACATAGTAAATTAATAAAGCCACTAAAATGATATCAACGATATCAGTTGGTGATACTTTAAGGAAATCAAAATCAAAACCTTTCATTAGTGGCAAGATAGCAAAACGGATTCCAGTTTACAAGCAGGATAGATTAACTGTTTAAACTGGTTAATCGGTTAGTTGTAGAACTGGTGCAGAAAACCTAATTTCTTAATATCGATTTACGCAAAGCGTTTAATTTATTGGTTAATTCATCAAGTTTTAGTCGAAATGAAATATATTCTTCTTCACTGATATATTCCAGGTCATACGCACCAATAATATGGTTGATCGTTTCGATTGCACTCGAATAAGACATAGTTATAAAATGTGCTTTATCCTTAGGCGTAACTCTAGCTGAACCTTCTGCTAAGCAATCACCAATACTGCTTGCAGATCTTTTGATCTGACTTGTTAAGCAAAATACCTCCTCTTTCGGGAATTTCCTGGTCAAATTATAAATATCTTTTCTAAATATCCTGGCTTTTTGCCAGGTCTCTAATTTTTCAAATGAGTAAATATGCATAACAATTAGTTTAGATTATATCAGGAACTGGAGTGTAATTACAATTTAACAAGATATTGAAATTATCAGACGTAGGCAATTTGCTATTTGTACGATTAACCGATTTAACAATTGACCGATTAACCCTTTATCTTCTCCACCAACCGCACACACTCTACCGCTTCTTTCACATCGTGTACCCTTAAAATACCCGCACCTTTTTGTAGCGCAATGGTGTTGAGTACTGAAGTACCGTTTAAAGCCTCTGCTGCTGTAATGCCAAGTGTTTTATAAACCATTCCCTTTCTCGAAAAACCCACTAAAACAGGAAGTTTGAAGATTTTAAACGCTTCCATTTGTTTGAGCAGTTCATAATTATGTTCAGTGGTTTTCCCAAAGCCAAAACCCGGGTCAATAATCACATCATGGATGTGCAGGGTTTTAAGTGCAGCAACTTTTTTTGCCAGATCATCGATCACTTCGAGCAATACATTATTATAAACCGGATTTTGCTGCATATTTTGTGGTGTACCCTTCATGTGCATCATGATGTATGGCACCTGCAGCCTGGCTACTGTTTCGAACATCTGCCCGTCCAGATTTCCAGCTGCAATGTCGTTAATGATATGTGCACCAGCTTCAATGGTTTCCCGGGCAACCTTTGCCCTGAAAGTATCAATGGAAATAATCGCTTCCGGAAATGCTTTTACCAAACTTTCTACCACAGGTACCAAACGGTCTGTTTCTTCACTGGTAGAGATATCCTGAGCGCCTGGCCTTGATGAGTAACCACCAACATCAATAAATGTAGCCCCTTCACTTAAAAATTGTGCTGCTTTACTCAAAGCTTCGTCAATCGTTTTTGTACGGCTGTTGTGATAAAAGGAATCAGGAGTGATATTTAAAATTCCCATTACTTTTGGCGTGCTTAAGTCGATAAGTCTGCCTTTTATATTTAAGCTTTGTTTGGGCTCAAAAAAGTTTTTTTCTGCCATAATAAACCCTTTCGGGATTTGGGTTTCGCTTTAAAAATGTATCTTTAGCTTTTGTTTTTTCACGACAAAAATACACTAAAAACTAAATAATTATTGGCTTTGGCACAAACAAATACCTCTACAGAATTTGACGAAGTGATTGCGGTTTGCAGATCATTATTTTTAAAAAAAACTAAAGATTACGGAACTGCATGGCGGATTTTGAGACCAAGTTCAATAACTGACCAGATTTTTATCAAAGCACAGCGCATCCGTACCCTGGAAGAAAAAAAAGTAAGTAAGGTGGGAGAGGGTGTGATATCTGAATACATCGGGATTGTAAACTATTGCGTGATTGCCATGATGCAACTCGAATTAACCGAAAGCGACCCGAATGAAATGCCTTTTGAAGAAGTTGAAAAAAGGTTTGGCGATAAGGTAACGGAAACCAAAGATTTGATGTTTGCCAAGAATCACGATTATGGAGAGGCCTGGCGAGATATGCGCATTAGTTCGTTAACCGACCTGATTTTAATGAAAATTTTTAGGGTTAAACAGATAGAAGATAATGAAGGCCAAACGCTGGCTTCAGAAGGTGTTAATGCGAATTATCAGGATATGTTGAACTATTCTGTTTTTGCACTGATCAAACTCGGCGTGAAATAAATAGCAAAATAGCCTTTAAAATAGATACATAGATGCGAAATATAGTTTTAGGATTCTTCAGGATTTTTGTCGGCGCTTTATTCATATTTTCAGGATTAATCAAAGCGAATGATCCGCTTGGCTTTGGCTATAAACTACAGGAATATTTTGAAGTTTTTCATATGAATTTCCTGAGTGGAATGGCCACCGGTATTGCCATTTTACTTTGTACCTTAGAAATTGTGCTCGGTGCCTTATTGTTATTGGGTTTCTGGAGCAAAAAAGTAGCCTGGGGCCTGTTGCTGCTCATTATCTTTTTTACCCTGCTTACTTTTATATCTGCCGCATTTAAAGTAGTAACCAGTTGTGGTTGTTTCGGCGACGCCATCCCGCTTACACCATGGCAGTCGTTTACCAAGGATCTGGTGCTTTTGGTGCTGATTTTGGTAATTTTCTTAAATAAACACCACATACAGCCGCTTTTTAATAAAGAAGCAACACAAAGAAATATTGCCATTGCCGTAACACTTGTGTCGTTAGGTTTTGGGTTATATACTTACAATGTTTTGCCGATTATTGATTTTCTGCCCTATAAAGTTGGCGCACATATTCCGTCATTAATGGTCATTCCTCCAGGAGAAAAGCCTGATGAATTTGAGATCATGTACCACCTCAAAAATAAGAAAACCAAAGAGGAAAAAGACATGAGCGATAAAGCCTATCTTCAAACGGAGATCTGGAAAGATAACAATTGGGAAATTATCGGCGAACCGGCAAAAAGGCTGGTTAAAAAAGGATTTGAGCCTAAAATCAAAGATTTGAACATTACGGATGCTTCCGGAACTGATTATACAAAGGAACTGATCGAAAACCCATACTATAACTTAATTTTTGTGGCTCACGATCTGCACACAACCAATGAAGCTGATATTGGTAAATTAAACGCACTGGCCTTAAATGCCACCCAACAGTTTAATATCCGTACAGTATTGCTTACTTCTAATTCGGCACAGGATGCACAAGCATTTATTAAAAAAAATAACCTGTTCTCAGAAGTGTTTTTTGCAGATGCCGTTCCGCTAAAAAGTATGGTAAGGGCAAATCCTGGTGTTTTATTGATGAAAAACGGAGTAGTGATCAATAAGTGGCATTACCATAATGTACCCACTTTCGACCAACTCAGCCGGAAATATTTCGATAAATAAACATGATCGGATATGCACTAAAAAAACTCATGTATGGACTGCTGGTGATGGGTGGTGTAATATTGGTTGTTTTTGTGCTGTTTAACATTTTACCCGGCGACCCTGCAAGGATGACAATGGGTCAGCGGGCCGATGTACAGTCACTTGAGGCTGTTCGTAAAGAATTTGGTTTAGATCGATCGAAGCCGGTTCAGTTTATTTTATATCTGAACGACTTATCGCCTGTCAGTATTTTGGATAATAACAGTGCCAGTCAACAGAAATACCATTACGCCAAACTCATAACTTTTGATCAAAAAGTACTGGCATTAAAATGGCCCTATCTGCGTAGTTCTTACCAAACTAAGCGAGATGTTACTGCGATTCTTTCCGAAACGGTGCCTAATACTTTTATCCTGGCATTAACAGCAATGATTTTTGCTACCATAATAGGCGTGTTGCTGGGAGTGCTGTCTGCAGTATATAGAGATTCGTGGATTGATAAAACAGCTAATGCCTTTGCTATTTTAGGAATATCCGCCCCTTCATTTTTCGCGGGAATTATTATTGCCTGGCTATTTGGCTTTGTGCTGAGCGATTTTACAGGCTTAAAAATGAATGGGAGTCTTTATTCCTACGATCCATTTAATGGAGAGGTGCTAACGTTAAGGAACTTGTGGTTACCAATGATTACACTGGGGTTAAGGCCATTGGCCATTATTGTGCAGTTAACCCGTAGCGCCATGCTGGATGTCTTGGCGCAGGACTACATCAGAACCGCAAAGGCGAAAGGTTTAAGCAAAAATGCGATTATTTATAAGCATGCCTTAAGAAATGCCATGAATCCTGTTATTACAGCTATTTCAGGATGGTTTGCATCTTTATTGGCAGGCTCTTTCTTTGTAGAATACATTTTCGGCTATAACGGTTTAGGGAGGACAACAGTAACCGCCCTAGAAATGTCTGATTTTCCGGTAGTCATGGGATCAATTCTTTTTATTGCCTTTGTTTTTGTAGTCATTAATATTCTGGTCGACATTTTATATGCTTATGTTGATCCCAGGGTTAAGTTAAGCTAAGTACGATGAGTGAAGACGAAATCATTAAGTATACAGAACTTGCCGATAGGCGGATTATCGAAATATTTAAGCAGGCAACTATTGAACTGCCTGATGCAGAACGGTTGTTCAGCCATGTGCTCAATGCACAGCATATTTGGGTGCAACGTATTTTTGGCAAAAAAGCGGTTTACGGTGTTTGGGATATTCATCCAAGAGAAAATTTTGAAAGTATCTCTTTAGAAAATTTCAGACTGATTAAAGAGGCATTGAATAATTACACTTTAGATCAAAGGGTTTTATATTCGAACTCCAGAGGGGATCAATATGAAAACCGTGTAGATGAAATTTTATTTCATTTGTTTAATCATACTACTTATCATCGCGGACAGGTGGTAACCTTATTAAAGAAGGCTGGGTTTACGCCACCTGTAACCGACTATATTATGTTAAAACGCGACCATTTATTTTAGGTCGGCAATCAGAAATCACATGAAAATTTTCCTTATCGGCTATATGGGCTGCGGCAAAAGTACCAAAGCAAAACAACTGGCACACCGTCTAGCATGTCCGGTGATTGATCTGGATGCCGAAATCGTTACGAAAACAGGCAAAAGCATTGCAGAATATTTTGCAGAATTTGGGGAAAGTGGTTTCAGGGATTATGAAAGTGAAATGCTTAAAACCTTCAACTATCCGGAAAGCTGTGTGGTGGCTACCGGAGGTGGATTACCTTGTTTCTTCGATAATATGGAATGGATGAATGCACATGGCACTACGGTTTATCTGCAAATGGAACCTGCTGCTTTGGTTTCACGCTTACATAACCGCCAAAAGCGTCCGTTGATTAAAGATTTGGATGATGAGCAACTCCTGGTCTTTATAAAAGAAAAACTCCATGAACGTGAACCTTTTTATACCGGGGCGAAAATAATTGTAGATGCTTTTGATCTTGATGGAGAGCAGTTGGAGGAAGCCGTTAAGAGAGGTTGTTAGTCTGCAGTCTATAGTCTTTAGTCTTCAGTTGATTTATCGCTTTTAGCAATACTGCGATAGGTCGTAAGCGATCAACTATGGACCATCAAACCATTGACCCAATGGCTAATGAACTATTGAACCACTGAACGAATATCATCATCAATAATCTTGGCAGATAATAGAGCCAATGGGATTCCGCCACCTGGATGTACGCTACCACCGCAGAAGTAAAGATTCTTCACTTTAGAACTGAAGTTGGAGTGTCTTAAAAATGCGGAAAACTGATTGTTGGAGCTATTGCCATATAAAGCGCCCTGATACGATCCTGTTTTGCTTTCTATCGATCTAGGATCAAGAATCTGTTCGCAAAGGATATCTTTTTCAATGTTCCGGTTTAAAATCCGGCTGATTTTTTTGATGATATTTACCTTCGCTTCCTTGATCAACTGATCCCAGTTTTGTCCGGTATTGGCAGGTACATTAATCATCACAAACCAATTCTCAGCATGGGCTGGTGCATCCGTTCTGATGTGTTTAGAACTGATGTTAATGTAAACGGTAGGGTCGCTGCTCACGGTTTTATCTTTCCAGATGGCATTAAATTCCTTTTGATAATCTTCGGTAAAGAAAATGTTGTGCAGGCCTAGCTCACTATAATTGCTGTCCATGCCCCAGTAGAAAATTAGTGCTGAACTACTTCGTTCCTGCGTTAATAGTTTTTTCGGCTCTGCTATGCCTTTCAATAAATTTTTATAAGTAAACCAGATATCGAGGTTAGAGATCACGATGTCTGCGTTGTAGGTTTTATCGTTAACTTTAACACCCTTTATTTTAGGTTTGCCTGCATCGGTGTATAGAATTTCTTCAACTTTCTTGCTGTAATGAAACCTAATGCCCAGTTCTTCGGCCAGTTTTACTAAAGCGCTTACAATACCATACATTCCATCTTTTGGGATAAAAGCACCAAAATAATATTCAAAATGCGGAATTACATTCAACGTAGCTGGTGCCTGATAGGGGTCTGAACCATTATATGTAGCGTACCGGTTAAAAAGCTGGGCAATACGCCCGTCTTTAAAAAATGATTCGTTTGCCTTAGCCTGTGTTCTGAAAGCATCAATCTGACCAAAACGGAATATCGATTTTAAAGTATCCCAATGCAGGTAACTTTTAAGTTTATGTAAACTCCTTTCTAAAAAAACGCGATGTGTAACCTCGTATATTGTCTCGCTTTTTTTTAGATAACGCTTTACTTCTGCTGCGGTTGAATGGGTTTTTTCTTCAATATCCCGGGCAAATTTGTCAATATCAGCGGTAGCATTTAGCCTTAAACCATCTTCATAAAAGTAACGGCAAATTTCGTTTAATTTAGTGTATTTAAAATAATCTTCAGGATTTTTCCCGGCCAGTTTAAAGAGTTTATCCACATATTGTGGCATGGTAAAAAGACTTGGGCCAGCATCGAACCTGAAACCATTCATTTTTATTTCACCTAGCTTACCTCCGGCTTTTGAATTGGCTTCAAAAACATCAACTTGATAACCTTTAATAGCGAGGCGAATGGCAGAAGCAATTCCCGCGATTCCGGCTCCGATAATTATGGCTTTTGGTTTAGGCATAATACGAAAATAGCATAAATATTTTACTAACTTGATGCAATGACTAAGGATGAAATTATTATTTATAAAAATGAAGCAGGACTGCCAGCAATAGAAGTGGTTTTCGGTAATGATACTGTTTGGCTTACTCAACAGCAGATGCAACTGCTTTTTAACAAAACTAAACAAAATATTAGTCTCCACATTAAGAATATATTTACTGAAAATGAACTGGATAAAAGTTCAACTGTCAAGAAATCCTTGACAGTTCAAAAAGAAGGTAATAGGTCAGTTAGCAGAGAAATCGAATTTTATTCTTTAGATGTGGTTATATCAGTTGGCTATCGGGTAAAATCGGTTGAGGGAACAAAATTTCGTATATGGGCTAACCAGATTTTAAAAGATTATCTACTAAATGGATATGCCTTAAATTACAAAAGATTACAAGAACAAAGCCAGCAACTCATTGAATTAAAGCAAGCCATTAAGTTGGTTAATGCTGTTCAAAATAGTCACATGCTTAATAATGAAGAATTAAAAGATACTTTTAAAATTCTTACAGATTATGTTTATGCTTTAGATGTTCTTGACCGTTACGACCATCAGCAGTTAGAAAATGAAGTTTCTGGCCATAAGGGTGATTTTAGAATAGATTACAATTCTGCACTTGAAGCAATAGAAGATTTGAGAGTGAAATTTGGTGGAAGCAAACTTTTTGGAAATGAAAAAGATCAGTCATTTAAAAGTTCATTGTACACCATTTATCAAACATTTGATGGGGAAGAACTTTATCCGAGTATGGAAGAAAAGGCGGCAAATCTATTATATTTTGTAGTAAAAAACCATTCATTTTCTGATGGCAATAAACGGATTGCTGCCTTTTTATTTGTTTGGTTTCTAGATAAAAATAAAATGCTCTATCGAGAAGATGGCACAAAAAGAATTGCCGATAACGCGTTGGTTGCACTCACCTTACTCATAGCAGAAAGTGATCCTAAAGAAAAGGAAATGATGGTTAAAGTAATTATTAATTTAATCAACTATAAAAATTAACCTATCTCAATTCCTCCAGATACGCTTTTGTCTGTTTTTCGATCTCATTAGTGGCAAATTTAATGGACGAACCTACTCTCGTAGTTTCTGTTTTAACTGCCATTTTGTTGATTGTTGCCAGTGCATCAACGTACCATTTGCCCCAAACCTCAATAATATGTTTCTCATCATCTGCCGATTTTCCATTCGCAATTGCTTTTTTGCTAAGCTCAAATTCTGTTTTTAAGCGGATCAGCGCATCTCCTTTAACTTGAGAAACGGTGGCAATAGCTGTGTTTTCATCTGCAGAAATTAAAGTATAGGCTGCAGTTAAACCACTTATACCAACGTTTTTCATTTCCGTTGCCGAAACTTTATCGATTCTGTCGTTGTCGGTGTGATAAAAAACATCGGTGAAGTGCCACATCAGCAAACCCGGGATTTTATTTTGTAAAAACGGAGTGTGATCGCTTCCCCCTTCAAAAGGGTTATAGTTAACCGTCCAATTGGCAAATTTACCCTGTGCTTTACAGATATCGAAAATAAAATCGTTGAAATAATGCGGAAAAAGATCTTTCTCACTCACATCACCAGCGCCCCATTCAGTATGTTTATCTGCGCCTCTTGTCCAAATGGCTGATGGATCGGGCATTTTTTCGATTAAGAAAGAGCCACCGGTTTTTTTAGTGTTTTCGCCAACCATATCCAAACTCATTCCCCACATAATGCCCCTCGCCCTCGTGGTATCTTCAGTAATATATCTTCTTGTTGATACGATTTCATCGCCCCATAAAAAGGTCAAGCTGCGTTCAGGTTTTATCTTTTTTGCCTGATACAGTTCTGCCGTTAATCTTGCCATTTCTGCTAATGTGCCGACACCACTAGCATTATCGTTTGCACCAGGCTCCTGAACATGTGCACTGAAAACAAAACGTTCATTAGGATTTATACTGCCTTTAACATTTGCCACAATGGTTAATTCTTCGGAAGGATATATTTTAGTCTGAATATTGACCTTTAATTTAGTATCACCTTTTAGGCAAGCGGCTTTTAACTTTTCTTTTGCTGCATAGGAAAGGAGCAATGTCCACACTTCGCTATTGGCTTTCATACTGCCAAACTGAATGGAAGTTTGATGAATTTCCGGTTGGGTATATTTTGGCATTGAATAGCCTAAAACCCCAATGGCCCCTGCTTTAGTTGCGATTTGTAGTAAACGCGATGGATTATTTTCAGAAAACAGAATTTTTCCTTTCAAATCCATCTTTTCTATTTCTGCTGAAACTATTTTTTCGATGTAAACCACGTTAGCCGTTACACCATCAGCAGCAGTTGAGCCACAGTTGATGGGAATCATATTCCGGTTAGTTTTATAAGAAATAAGCGGTTGTGTCTCACCTATAATATCGATATTGGCATCAATAGGCTCCCAGGTGTTATTTTTCATCGCTCTTTTTTCAATCCGATAAGTTAAGGGCGCTTCAAACTCATTTTTTTTCTGTTCTACAAAACCAGCCTTTTTAAGGATATTTTCGACGTAATGAATACTGGCGTTAAAGCCAGTATTGCCAGGTACACGAAAGTATTTTTCTACAAAGGCCGTTGTTTCGTAGGCATTTTTTTCCTGAAACCCTGCTCTAGTCATTTTGAAAAATCCATCTGTCGTGTTTTGCGCATAACAGGTAACGCCCGCCAAAAGCAGTAGAAAAAGTATCTTAGTTTTCATGATCATTAGTAAAAACGAAAGATACTAAGAATTTAATGTTGTTTAGTCGTAACGCTTTCCCATTTTACGTTTTAATCCTTCATCAACCGATAGTGGTCCAGAGCCAACTACCCAAAAAATGATAAGAAGAAATAAAATTAACACGGAGAACCAGAGTTCTGAATTCAGGGGTGAGAATCCTGGGGTAAGGTTAACGAAAAATACGGCAAACAATAAAATTGGAAGCTGAAGAACAACTGCAAAGCGGGTAACTAAACCTAAAGTGATCAAAATACCACCGACTAAATGTGCAAATGCGACAACATGAATGGCAACACTGATCAACATGCCTGAAAAACCAAATACGTTGTTTTGTGTAATCATGTTCTGGAGCACAGAAGTGTCGCTGACAAAAGAAACACCTTTTCCAAAAATAATCAGGCCAAGTACAATCCGAAGATAATCCAGCCATTTTGCGTGATGAACATCTCCCCAATGTTCAATTTTACGGATAACGTTCATATTGAACCTCCATTTTTATGTAAATGATGTATTAAGTTAAGAATTTATGTTTATAATATCAAATAAGTATTTAGAAATCAGTGGGATATTTAAATTAAAAGAAAGAAAGCAAAATCTTTATCTTTCTGATAAAAGATTAACAGAAAATTAATCTATACCGTTTTGGTTTTTGGTCTGAATTTTGTATTATTGCTTAAATAGATTCGTTTTTTATCATGAGCAAGGAGATACTAGAGTTTTCTGTACAAGTGGATGAAAAATTCGACCTAAAATTTAACTGGTTGGGCGGCTTTTGGGACGCAGCATTTAGATTTTTTGGAAAATAATTTTTTAAAGCCATAATTATTGAAGAAGCATCAGCTTCCTGGTGGAAAGTTATGGCTTGATTTTTCTGGTTCTTCAGTCTATCGCGCTCTTTATTGCTGGTTTCAATCTTTTTGACCGACAGTTTTTAAGCTTCTGTCTTTCTATCCTACACCTTCAACCTCTTTTTTCCTATCTTTGCAAAATAATGAGTAGAAGAAAACCTGGTACGGTAACTATTGTTCCAAACGTACAAATAATTGATATTGCTGAAGAAGGAAAAGGTGTTGGTAAGGCTGATGAATTGGTCATCTTTGTGGATAAAGCTGTTCCTGGTGATGTAGTAGATGTGCGGTTGACCAAAAAGAAAAAGAATTTTGCAGAAGCAATCATTGATCAGTTGCATGAAAAATCAGCATTGCGTACTGATCCTTTTTGTCCTCATTTCGGAACCTGTGGTGGTTGTAAATGGCAGCACATGGGTTACGATGCTCAATTAAAGTTTAAGCAGAAAAATGTTGAGGCGGCATTACAACGTTTAGGCAAAATAGATACCTCTGGTACAGAACCGATTCTAGGTTCTGCAAAAAACAGATATTACCGCAATAAATTAGAATTTACTTTTTCGAACAAACGTTGGTTGGAGAAAACTGATGTAGAACGCGATGAAGATTTTGATATGAACGCACTGGGTTTTCACGTACCCTTACGTTTCGATAAAATTTTAGATATCGAACATTGTTATTTACAGGATGAACCCTCCAATTCCATCAGAAACGCTGTCCGTAAATATGCATTAGAAAATGACTTGTCTTTTTACGATCTGCGTAACCATGAGGGCGTTTTGCGTAACCTGATTATCCGTACTTCCAGTACGGGAGAAGTAATGGTGGCGGTGGTATTTGCTTATCCTGAACAAACACAGGTTGATGGTTTAATGGGATTTCTAAAAAATGAATTCCCGCAAATTACCTCTTTACTTTATATTATTAACCAAAAGAAAAACGATACTATTTTTGATCAGGATGTCGTGGTTTTCTCTGGTCGCGATCATATTTTCGAAGAGATGGATGGCATCCGTTTTAAAATCGGGGTAAAATCTTTTTACCAGACCAATTCTGAACAAGCCTTCGAACTCTATAAAATTACCAGGGAATTTGCCGGATTTAAAGGCGACGAACTGGTTTATGATTTGTATACCGGGGCAGGAACAATTGCCAACTTTGTGGCCCGAAATGTAAAACAGGTGGTAGGCGTAGAATATGTACCTACCGCAATTGAAGATGCTAAGTTCAATTCTGAACTGAACGGAATTGATAATACGATCTTTTATGCCGGTGACATGAAAGACATTCTTACTTCCGAATTTATATTGGCCCATGGTAAGCCTGATGTAGTAATCACCGATCCGCCACGTGCGGGAATGCATGCAGATGTGGTGCAAAGATTATTAGAAATGGAAGCCGAAAAAATAGTTTATGTTAGCTGTAATGCCGCAACACAGGCCAGAGACCTCGAACTGTTAAAGGAAAAATATGATGTAGCCCGCATTAAGCCGGTAGATATGTTTCCGCATACGCAGCATGTAGAGAATGTGGTACTTTTGAGATTAAAGGCGTAAAATGTAAAATGGAAGAGGTTTGATGGGCTTTAAACGGTCTAACATTTAAACCTTCCAACAACAAAGAAATGGATAGAGAAGAATTATTAAGTGCAACACCAGAAGATAGTGGGGCGCCACAACGTAAACAGGAAAGTCCACTGATAAGTTTAGAAAAAGACCTGGAGTTTTATGCTGATGCGATCAAAGAAGTAGCCATTGAGATTATGGTTGAAGGGATTTCTGCGAATCCGATTTTCATTGCTCATCAGCACGAGGTAAATATTGGTGAAGTGATTTTAAATAAAGAAGAGCTCAATACCAATTGGACCATACAAGCCTCTACTTTAGAAGAATTTGTAGAAAAAGGAATTATCAGCAAGGAGAAAAAAGAACCATTCTTAAAAGTTTATAAGAAACCGGAAGACTTTATGTGTGTATTCGTGATCGTTCCTGAAGGTGCTAACTTTATTTATTATCCGTATAAAAGAGGTAGAGGGTAGAACGATGGAGGGGTAAAGATTTATGTGCCAATGGCAATAGTAGCCAGAATCTGTATAATCTTCGAGTATCTGGGAATTTTTTATAAAGAAGACGCTGCTTGCATCCACAGAGCAGCGCCTATCATTAACTAAACTAAACTTTTAATTTACGTGGTGCACATCCCCACTTTTTGAGCTTGATGTTTTTTTAAGTGACGCGTTACCCTTATAACTTACATCGCCACCGCCACTTGCACTGGCTTCCAAGCCTTTATTTACGTAAAGATTTACATCAGAACCACCAGAAGCCTGAACCTTTGCATAATCTGCAATTAATTCATAAGCATCGATATCGCTACCGCCACTGGATTGAATGGTCATATTTTCCGCTTTTCCTTTTAAATCAATGTCGCTTCCTCCGCTTGATTGGATAGATAGATCTTTACAAACTACACTAAGTTTCAGATCCGATCCACCGGATGACCGGATGGCAAGTTTATCTGTCTTGATCTGATTTTGTGTAAAAACATCTGAACCTCCCGAAGCTGCTATTGCATTTAAGCTTTTAAAACTAACGTAAGCTTTAATGGTACGGTTTTTAAACATACTTCCCCAGTTGATACCATCTTTAAATTTGATGGTAACATTGCTGCCACTTTGCTCCACAACAATATCTTTTAATATTTCCGAATCAGCTTTTACATTTACACTTTCGCTTCCACCCTGGGTTAAGTACAAATCAATTCCGCTACTGACCCCAATGCTGTTGATGTTTTTAACTGTGAAGCTTTTGGTTTCCTGTGCTTTAGCTATGTAGCTAGCTGCCACTATAAATAAGATGGCGGATGATTTGATAAGGATTTTCATATTTGTTTTTCGTTAAATGATTATGAAGCTGTTGCAATGCATTATTTGCATCTCAAGCTTCGGTTATCGTTTTGGTTACAGATTAGACGCATCTCTGGCGAAAACGTTGCAAACGATCGAAATTATTTTTTAAATAGTTTGAATTTCATCCTTAAAATCGTTCTTTTTGTATTCAATCCGATTATACAATGGCATCGCAATTACTTATTCTTAACAAAAAACAAATTCAGCAGAAAATAGATCGTATCGCTTATCAGATTTTGGAAGATAACCTGAACGAAAAAGAAGTGGTACTTGCCGGTATTTGGGACCGCGGTTATAAATTAGCGCAAAGGTTAGAGAAAGTGCTTAAAAAGATTTCAGGCTTTAAACTTACCCTGTTGCGTATCGATCTGCAGAAGGAAAGCAGCAAACTGGTAGCTTCAACAGATTTGGATGAAAGCCATTGGAAAAACAAAGTGATTATTATTGTTGATGATGTATTGAATAGTGGTAAAACCCTTGCTTATGGTTTAGGTGTTTTCTTAAACACGCCACATAAAAAAATCCGTACGGTGGTTTTGGTTGACCGCAGCCATAAAATCTTTCCCATTGCTACTGATTTTGTTGGACTTGAACTTGCCACCGTTTTAAAAGAGCATGTTGATGTAGTGATGGATGTGGAAGGTGAGGAAGACCGGGTTTATTTGAGTTAGGATTGATGTAAGATGGAAGAGGTAGGATGGACGATGGGATAATATAACTGATATTGTTACGCGTACTACAACTACTCAATATCGTCCTCGTTTATAACGAGGATGTATGAGAAGAGCGATTTTATCGCTTATTTAATTATTTATATTTTAGATATTTGCGCCACATTACAAATGTGGATCTCGCTGATCCTCGTTTCAAACGAGGACCATAATTTTATTCTGGAGTTAGCATAATTTTGGCGTTTCTTTACATTGATATATCGTCCTCATTTGTAATGAGGATGTATGAGAAACGCGATTTTATCGCCTATTTAATTATTTATATTATAGGTACTTGCGCCACATTACAAATGTGGATCTCTCTGATCCTCGTTTCAAACGAGTACCATAATTTTATCCTGGATTTAGCATAATTTTGGCGTTTTTTTATACTGCGATATCGTCCTCGTTTGTAACGAGGATGCGTGAAAAGAGCGATTTTATCGCTCTCTTTAAATCAATTCAATTTTTATTAAACCCTCAATTCCTACATAATCCCTGGCGCTACTGTAAATATATTGTTCAGGAGATTCAACTATACCAGCTTTAACTGGGTTCTCATGGATATAATGTAGTTTTTGATATGCATCTATTTCTTGCAAATCGATAGGATGATTGTCATCTTGCCAGATTTTATAATTTTCGGCCCTATTGGTTTTTCTAGCTTCAAAATTAAACTTATCTAAAAGCCAATCTTTTCTGCTTTCAGGCATTTCCTTAATTGCTGTTGCAAGTTTTTTAGATGTAAATTTTTTAAAGTCTCTCAGAAAATCAGACATTTTATTTGGCTCTTCACATCTTCCAATAAAATGAATGTGATTCGTCATCAGAACCCAAGCATTCAGTATTAATCCTTTACACTCAATACAGTGCTTTAACGAATCAACAATTATGTTTTTATATTCCGGTCGCGTAAATAAATCGATCCAACCGACTATTGTGCAGGTTATGAAATAAGTTTGATGCTGACCCGTAATGATGTATCTGCTTCCTCCCATAATAACAGATATTTAAATCTTTCAATAAAATTATGCCATCGGTAATGCAATATTTGGGAGATTTACAGTAAATATAAACAAATATTCGTTTGTATAATAAGATTATAGTCCTGGTTTGGAACTTGGATGTATGAAAAAAGTGGTGAAATTGCTTATTGCGAAATTATTATACAGTTTTCATCGCATTAGAAATGTGAATCTCGCTGATCCTTGTTAAAAAGGAGGACCATCAATTCATCAAAACAATCTTTTTAATCATCTATATATAGCGCACATTTGCAATTCACCTCAATTTTTTGCAATTTTCCGAAATGTATCAGCCCAGAAAAAATAATCTGATTTTCAAATTTTTCTCATGGTATATTCAGTTTATTATCAAAAAAGATTTTGCTGCATTCAATTATAATGCAGTAGAAATAAAATCGGATTCTTCTATTTTGATCCTGGCCAATCATTTCAGTTGGTGGGATGGTTTTTTTCTGTTTTACATCAACAAAAAAGTGTTAAAAAAACAGTTTCATGTTTTGGTGAATGCCGAGAACTACACTAAAATAGGTTTTTTGAAGTATTTAGGTGCTTTTGCTGCCGAAAATAAAGGTAAAGATGTGCTGGAAACGCTTAACTATGCAGGCAAATTGTTAGATAATCCTGCAAACCTGGTGCTGGTATTTCCACAAGGCAAATTGTATTCTAACCATTTAAACGGTATTAATTTTGAAAAAGGGGTCATGCAGATCATTAATGCCAGCCAGAAAAAAATCAATATCATTTTTGCTGCTACTTTTATCGATTATTTTGCCAGGAGAAAGCCTACAGTTTATAATTATTTACAGCGTTGGGAAACTGAAGAGTATGTGAGTTTGCAATTGCTAAAAAGTGCCTATAATAAACATTACGATCAATCGGTTGTTAAACAAAATCAACTCATTGAATGACAGTTTTTATTTACGCCGTTTTAATTTTTCTGGTCATCCGCGTTTCGGTTACAGTTTTCAATTTCCTTTCTAACCCAAAGTTGCCAAGGGTTGTTAAACATCATCATGACCTGGTTTCAATTCTCATTCCTGCAAGAAATGAGGCGGAGAATATTTTAGAATTGCTTATTTCGATAAAAAATCAGGATTATACCGATTATGAGGTTTTTGTTCTGGATGATAACAGCAACGATAATACTTTCGGGGTAGTCGAAAAATTTTGCCTTGATAATCCGCAATTCAAGGTGGTAAGTGGTAGAGCGTTACCTCCGGACTGGCTGGGTAAAAACTATGCCTGTCACCAGCTTAGCGAATTGGCCACCGGTAAATACTTATTATTCATTGATGCTGACGAAACCATTAAAAGAGGATTGATCAACAGCCTCATCAGCAGGATGGAAATTGGAAGCCTTACCTTGCTCAGCGTTTTTACCAACCAAACAATGAAATCGATAGGTGAGTGGTTAACTGTGCCTTTAATGCATTTTATCCTGTTGAATTTATTGCCTTTGCGATTGGTGAAGCTTTCTAAAAATCCGGCTTTTGCAGCAGCCAGTGGGCAATGTATGTTTTTTAATGCCCTTAATTATAAAGAAAACCGTTGGCATGAGCGGGTTAAACATCATGTTGTGGAAGATGTGGAAATTATGAAACTGGTAAAACAGGAAAAATTTAATGCAGAAGCACTTCTGGGCAACGGATTGATTTATTGCAGGATGTATAAGAATTTAAGCGAAAGCATAAATGGCTTTAGTAAAAATTTACTTGCAGGTTTTGGTAATAACATCATAATATTATTACTTTACCAGCTTTTGGTAACGGTAGGACCATTGGTTTTGATCTTAAACTTTAATGTTACTTTACTTGTATTACCATTAACTTTAATAGTATTAAGCAGAATGATGATTTCCTATTTATCCGGACAGCGTGTTTTGATAAATCTGGTTCTACATCCGTTACAGATGTTGTTCTTCTTAATCATTTCACTCATTTCTATAAAAAAACACATTTTTAAAACGAGCACATGGAAGGGCAGAACGATCAAAACGATTTAAAGGTTAAAAGAATTGCAGTTGCAATAATTGTCGTTTTTCATGTAGTTGGCTTGTTTGGCTTCATAATCCCCGCTGCACAGCCTTATTTTGTAAAACTAGTCCCTTTTCATTTATTGCTGATGTTTGCCATAATTGTTTTTTCATACAATGGCAATGTAAAAAGATTATTATTGTTCGTTTCAGGAGTATTTCTCTGTGGCTTTTTAGTCGAAGTATTGGGCGTACATACCGGAAAGATATTTGGCAGCTACTACTATGGCGATACACTGGGTTACAAAGTTGCTGCAGTTCCATTGCTAATGGGTATAAACTGGGTGATCCTGATATTCAGTATTGGACAAATGATGAAAAGTATAAAAATCAGGCATAGTATTTTGGCATCGGTTATAGGGGCCTTTGCACTTGTAGGGCTTGATTTCTTTTTAGAACCGGTGGCCATGAAGTTCGATTACTGGCACTGGGACTGGCACGAAATTCCGGTTCAGAATTATGTGGCCTGGTTTATTGTTTCGGTAATTTTGCTGAAGTTTTATTATGCTTTAGGCTTGAAACAGCAGAAATATATTGGTGTGACTATGTTTGCCTCACAGCTAATCTTTTTTGTTGTCTTATACATGACAACCGGAACAAATATTTTTGCTTAATTTTGTATGTTAATTCTAATTAATTTGCATGATGGAAACGCTAATCGTACAGCCTAAAAATAAAAAACAGCTTTTGGCGGTTGAGGCCGTTTTACAAGCATTAAATGTAACTTTTAAAAAAGAGAAGAGCTATAGTCGTGAATTCATAAATGACATAGCCAAAGGAGAAGAAGATATAAAACATGGACGTTTAACAAGGGTTAAGGATGTTCAAAATATATGGGAAAGTATTTTGTAGACATTACAGATCAAGCTAAAAAGCAATTAGCTGAGATTTTTAAATCAGGAGACAAAGCTTCCATTAAAAAACTTCAGCGAATTTTTATAGAATTAAGTATTCATCCAAAATCAGGCGTAGGTACACCTGAACAGTTAAAATTTGAATTTTCCGGTTATTGGTCAAGGCAAGTAAATAAAAAAGATAGATTAGTTTATAGAATTGATGAAGAGATTATTGCTGTATTTGTAATTTCTGCAAAGGGACACTACCATGATAAATAACTAATCCTTAGAAAAAAATGAGCAATCTAAACTTACAGGTTAACATCGATAAATCATCAGGCTTTTGCTTTGGCGTAGTATATGCTATAGAAATGGCAGAAGACATTCTGGATAACGAAGGTTATTTATATTGCCTTGGCGATATTGTGCATAATGATGAAGAAGTAGCGCGTTTAACCAATCGCGGATTAAAAATCATCGATCATGAGGTACTAAAAAACTTAAAGAACGAAAAAGTTTTGATCAGGGCACACGGTGAGGCACCTTCAACCTATCAACTGGCTTTAGAAAATAACCTTACATTAATAGATGCTTCGTGCCCGGTTGTGCTTAAATTGCAGAACAGGATTAAAAATTCGCATGATGATGATGAGCAGGTTCTTATTTTTGGTAAGCATGGCCATGCTGAAGTGATCGGATTACAAGGCCAAACTGATGGTAAAGCCATTGTTTTTCAAGATTCGGCCGAATTAGATCAGGTTGAGCTTCCGGCTAAATTTACCTTATATAGCCAAACTACTAAAAGCACCGATAAATTCTATCACATTAAAGATGAATTATTGAGTCGTGGTTACGAAGTTAAGGCCAACGATACCATTTGCAGACAAGTATCTAACCGATATGAAGAACTGGAAGATTTTGTGAGTCATTATGATAAGATCGTTTTTGTTTCGGGAAAGAAATCTTCAAACGGAAAAGTGCTTTATGATGTTTGTAAGAAACATAATACTAATTCTTACTTCATTTCGAATGTAGAAGAGTTGGAGCAAGGGTGGTTTGTTGAAAACGATAAGGTAGGTATCTGCGGGGCTACCTCTACCCCAATGTGGCTGATGGAGAATGTTAAAGCCGCTTTGGAGCAGTATTAGATTATAAGAAGATCTGATAAGTATTCTATAGTAGAATCGTCATCTCTACTGTAACGCAGTGGAATGGAGAGATCTGCTTTGATAGATCTCTCGACTTCGTTGCACTTCGCTCGAGATGACGATCACATATTTTGATATAAAAAATTGAAAAAGATAAATCCATATACCGGAATATTGGTTGCGTTAACCGTAATTACCTGTTGGTTTATTTCTCTTTATTTTTTGCTGATATGGGATTTTAAATGGAGCAATCCTTTGGTTTATCTCATGGTTTTTGTTCAGATGCACTTGTACACCGGCTTGTTTATAACCGCCCACGATGCCATGCATGGAACAATAGCACCGAACACAAAGGCAAATAATTTTATTGGTTATCTATCTGTTTTTCTCTACGCCGGTTTTTTTTATAACCGTTTGTACGCGAAACATCACCAACACCACCGTTATGTACATACTGAAAAGGATCCGGATTTTGCGCCACATGGCTTTTGGAAATGGTATTTCCGTTTTATGTTAAATTATGTTACCATTATTCAATTGGCCATTATGGCCATAGCTTTTAATGTTTTAAAAATCTGGATTAATGAAAAAAATCTCTTACTATTTTGGGTACTGCCATCTTTGTTAAGCACTTTTCAACTCTTTTATTTTGGAACATATTTGCCTCATAAAGGAGAGCATGATAATGAATACCATTCGAATACGTTACAGAAAAACCATTTTGTAGCTTTTATAACCTGTTACTTTTTTGGTTATCACTTTGAGCACCATCAAAAGCCAGGTATGCCATGGTGGCAGCTTTATAAAACGAAAAGGTAATATAATTAGTTTTAGTGTCAGATGTTTCGGCCTGACACTAGATTAACCATCTTTTGATTTTTCTAATGATCTTTTGTTTATTTTAACTTTCAGATGGAAACATCTGACAGCACCATTATCTTACACCAAATAAACAGCCTCTAATTTCCCAAAGAATCTTTTGCTTGTTTATTCAACTGTCAGATGGTAAAATCCGACTGCACATTGATAGTAGCGTTAAAAAACAGCACCTTTAATAAGGTTTAAAAATGTTAAAAACTTGCACAGAACCGCGTCCATAAACCTGACTGGACGAAAATCCTTTTTTGAGGTATGAACGTTTAAATAGCATTACCTGCCACAAAAAGATTGTAGGGAAGGTAGGGCAATACTTAAATGTACGTGCTATCTTCGCTTTTCTAATAAATAGGTAGCCAATACAAGTTTTTTGACCGAAAAATGGCGGCCATTACATTTTTACATAGGGAAAAAGCAATAAAAAGGCGATATTTGCGCCACAAAACATATTCTTGTATAAATGAGCAAAAAGGGAATTTTACTGGTAAATTTAGGAACACCTGATAGTCCGGCAACAGCTGATGTTAGAAGATACTTAGACCAATTTTTAATGGATGAAAGGGTAATCGATATTCCCAAACTGAACAGGACATTATTGGTTAAAGGTATTATTGTTCCCTTCCGTAGTCCTAAAACTGCAAAATTATATAAAGAAATCTGGAGTGAAGATGGCTCACCATTGCTGTTTTACAGCAGGATACAGGCTAAAATGCTTCAGGAAAGATTAGGTGATGAATACCATGTAGAACTGGCTATGCGTTACCAAAACCCATCTATTGCCTCTGCTCTGGCCAATTTAAAAGCAGGTTTGGTAGAAAGTATACAGGTAATTCCCATGTTTCCACAATATGCTTCTGCCAGTACTGGTTCGGTAATGCAGCTGGTGATGGAATTGGTGAGTAAATGGCCAACAGTTCCCCCCATTTCTTTCATTAATTCATTCCACGATAACGAATTAATGATAAAAGTTTTTGCCGAAAATGCAAGGAAACATAACGTAGAAAGTTATGACCACGTATTGTTTAGTTTCCACGGCTTACCAGAACGTCAGCTTTTAAAATGCGATCATACCGGGAGTTATTGTTTAAAAAATGCCGATTGCTGCCAAACATTAAATGATACCAATAAATTCTGCTATTCTGCCCAGGGACATGATACCGCCAGGTTAATCGCTCAGGAATTAAACCTGTCAAAAGATCAATATACTGTTTGTTTTCAGTCCCGTTTAGGTAAGGAACCATGGGTACAGCCTTATACTACCGATGTATTAAAGAAACTGGCTGCCGAAGGCAAAAAACGCCTTTTAGTTTTTAGCCCGGCTTTTGTGGCTGATTGTTTGGAAACGCTTTACGAAATCACGGTAGAATACCACGAAGAATTTAAAGCGTTGGGTGGCGAACATGTTCAGTTGGTGGAAAGTTTAAACGATAGTCCTGTATTTATTGAGGCTTTGGCCGGAATGGTAAAATAGATCAACGATGGGAAGTTTTATTATTTTAATGGGCGTATCAGGAAGTGGTAAAACAGTAATCGGAAAAGCCCTGGCCCCAAAAATAAATGCAGAATTTATAGATGGTGATAACCTGCATTCGCAACGGAACGTAGATAAAATGGCAGCTGGGATTGCATTGACAGATGCTGATCGCTTAGATTGGCTACAGTTAATTGCTAAAGTTGGCCGTGAACATGCTGACAATGGAGGCAATTGTATTATCGCTTGTTCTGCACTTAAAAAATCTTACCGGGATCTCTTGAGAGCGGATAATAAATCCATACATTTTGTGTATCTGAAAGGAAGTTTCGATTTGATCCACGATCGCATTGTTAAACGCAGTCATCAATACATGCCTTCCAGCTTATTACAAAGTCAGTTTGAAACCTTAGAAGAGCCACAAGCAGATGAACCGGATGTATTTACCGTTTCTATTGACCAAAGTATATCCGAAATAGTTGAAGAAATTGCTAAGGCTGATCTGGTTTAGTAATTACAGAAACAATCTGACCTGTTGCCCCTTTTTTATCCTCCACATATTTGCTGGCCGCATTCGCTGCGTGTCGATCGCTTGCAAAAGCATTAAAGGCATCAATTAGTTCTTCAGCTGATGTTATGCTTCTCGCAGCACCTATGGCAATAAGATCTTTTGCTTCCTGAAATTTATTGTATTTAGGTCCGAAAATTACCGGTAACCCAAATGCCGCAGCTTCTAAAGTGTTGTGGATACCTATGCCGAAGCCGCCGCCGATATAGGCCAGCTTACCATATTGATATAATGACGAAAGCATACCAATGTTGTCGATGATTAAGATTTGAGATTTTAGATTTGAGCGTTGAGAACTGCTGACTTCTGACTGGGAACTGAAAACTGAAAACCGTACACTGCCAACTGAAAACTGTTTCTCAATACTTTCTATATGGCTTTCGTGGATCTCGTGTGGGGCAATGATAAATTTCCAATTCGGATATTGCCGAGGTAATGCAGATAATATTTTTTCATCTTCGGGCCAGGTACTTCCGCAAACTAAAGTAGGGGCGCTACCGATAAAGCTTTCAATAATATCGAGCTGTTTTGGTGATTGCGCATTTTCGTAAACCCTGTCGAAACGGGTATCGCCACTAATGGTTACATCATTTAATCCGATTGATTTTAAAAGGTTTGCGCTTTCCTCATTTTGCACGAAAAAGTAGGTGACCGATTTTAATATGTTCCGGTAAAAACTGCCATACCATTTAAAAAACACCTGACTTTCTCTGAAAATCCCGGAAATCACATATAAAGGAATGCCCTTGGCTTTTAGTTCCTTAAAATAGAAGTGCCAAAATTCATATTTGGTAAAAATCGCCATTTCAGGGTTAATGGCTGCTATGAAACGTTTAGCATTAGCCGCAGTATCAATCGGGAGATAAAATACGTCAGCCAAGGCATAATTTTTTCTAATCTCGTATCCCGAAGGTGAGAAAAAAGTAACTACAATTTTCTTTGTCGGGTAAAGAGCTTTCAGTTTTTCTAAAACCGGCCGGCCTTGTTCAAATTCGCCTAAAGAAGCAAAATGGAACCATACATGTTTTTCTGCTGGATTAACTTTCTGGGCAATCGAGGTAAAGATATTTTTGCGGCCATTGATAAACAATTTTGCCTTTGGATTAAATAATGAGAATATCCTGATGAGTAAAGTATAGCCCCAGATTCCGATGATGTAAAGTAATTTCATATCTTCGTGCCAAGATAAAAGGAATATATTTAAAAAGCTTAAAATATATGAAAGCCTTGCGTTTTACTGATATTAATGGATAAACAGACTTCACCGCCTGCCTTTTAGCTAATCAAAATAAAATGAGAAATCGGCCTGAAAAATAAAATCATTTTTGATGGGCGGAATTGATACGATTTGAAAAAAATGACCGATCTTGGCTATAATTATAACGCCAAAGGTAGAAGACTATAAACTCCTGTTTACTATTGTGGATAACATCAAAAATATATTGAATAAGATTATTAAAAAATATGAGTGAAATAAAGGAAAAATTCCCTTCGGAAAGTTTGGGGAGTAGAAAGAGAATATTGATTACAGGCGCAGCCGGATTTTTAGGCTCACACCTTTGTGATCGTTTTGTAAAAGAGGATTATCACGTGATCGGGATGGATAACCTGATTACCGGAGATATAGCCAATATCGAACACCTGTTTAAACTGGAAAATTTTGAGTTTTATAACCACGACGTTTCAAAATTTGTTCACATTCCAGGTAAGCTAGATTATATTTTACATTTTGCTTCACCTGCAAGTCCGATTGATTATCTTAAAATTCCAATCCAGACCCTTAAGGTAGGCTCTTTGGGTACACATAATCTTTTGGGTTTGGCGCGTAATAAGAACGCCAGGATGCTGATCGCATCAACCTCAGAAGTGTATGGCGATCCGAATGTAAATCCTCAACCGGAAGAGTATTGGGGAAATGTAAATCCGGTGGGGCCACGTGGTGTTTACGATGAGGCCAAGCGTTTTCAGGAAGCCATAACTATGGCTTACCATACTTTCCATGGCGTAGAAACCAGAATTGTTAGGATTTTTAATACCTACGGACCAAGAATGCGACTAAATGATGGACGTGTTTTACCTGCTTTTATCGGACAGGCTTTAAGAGGGGAAGATTTAACTGTTTTTGGTGATGGAAGTCAGACACGCTCTTTTTGTTATGTTGATGATCTGATAGAGGGTATATACCGTTTATTAATGAGTGACTATGCTCAGCCGGTAAACATTGGTAATCCGGATGAAATCACGATCAAACAGTTTTGTGAGGAAATCATCAAGCTTACAGGTACTACACAAAAAATTGTTTACAAGGAACTTCCGCAGGATGATCCGAAACAGCGTAGGCCGGATATCTCAAAAGCGAAAGAGCTATTGGGTTGGGAGCCAAAAATAGGTCGTGCAGAAGGATTAAAAATTACATACGAATACTTTAAGTCTTTGTCTTCAGAGGCTTTGGAAAAAATAGAACATAAAGATTTTACCACATTTAACCGTTAAAATGGCAAAAATATTAGTTACTGGCGGAACAGGATATATCGGTTCGCACACAGTAGTAGAATTACACAACGCAGGATACGAAGTTGTAATTATCGATAACCTTTCTAATTCGAATATCAAGATTTTAACCCAGCTGCATGCCATCACCGGTAAATGGTTTGATTTTCATGAAATTGATTTACAGGATGAAAAAGCAGTAAGGGAATTTGCCGAAAACCATGCTGATATAGATGGAATTATCCATTTTGCTGCTTACAAGGCGGTGGGTGAATCGGTAGAACAACCCTTAAAATATTATAAAAATAACTTTTTCGGATTAATTAACCTGCTTACTTCATTTAACAGGAAAATTAATTTTGTGTTTTCTTCATCATGTACAGTTTATGGTCAGCCAGATACTTTGCCGGTAACCGAAGCGGCATCAGTAAAAAAAGCAGAATCTCCTTATGGGAATACCAAACAGATTGCTGAAGAGATACTGGCAGAAACTGCTGCGGTGACGCCTGATCTAAGTGTAATCGCTTTGCGTTATTTTAATCCGGTTGGTGCACATGAAACTGCTTTGATTGGTGAGCTGCCAAATGGTGTGCCTGCAAACCTTGTTCCCTTTATTACCCAATCAGCTATTGGAAAACGTGGTCCGATTACTGTTCACGGAAATGATTATGATACGCCGGATGGTTCCGCTATCCGCGATTATATCCATGTGGTTGATCTTGCAAAAGCACATGTTGCCGCTATAAAAAAATTAGAAGATGGGAATCCTAACGGTAACTACGATGTGTTCAATATCGGTACTGGTAAAGGTTTTTCAGTTTTGGAGATTATTGCTGCTTTCGAAAAAGCAAACGGACAGAAACTGGATTATAAAATCGGGCCAAGAAGGGCAGGAGATGTTGTGGAGATTTATGGTGATGTAGAGAAATCAAATAACGAATTGGGCTGGAAGGCCGCCCTTGATATCAATGAAATGATGCGCTCTGCCTGGGAGTGGGAAAAATACATTAAGGCTAATCCTTTTTAAATGAAATTATCGGAGCACAAAGATTTAAAAACCGCTATTGCCGCATTGCCTGTTAAAGAAAAAGACAAGCTGTTATTGCGTCTGGTAGCAAAAGATAAAGTGCTTACCGAACACCTTCATTATAAGTTATTAGAGGATGAGACGGATCTGGAAGACCGTAAAGAAAGGATTAAGGCTGAAGTTGAGGAGCAGATTACTGAGCTTAAAAAACTGAATGCAAAAGAAGCCTTAGTAAAAGTAAGGAAGATGATCACTGCTGTAAATCATTTTTACAAAGTGACAAAAGATCCTGTTGGAGAGGTTGAGCTAAAATTGTTTATTCTAAATACTATCCCTCTGGACTATAAAAAGTCAATTTTTGGTTACCGCGATTTTATGATGCTTTTTAGTGTTTATTACATTAAAACGGTTGCGGTAACCATCAATAAATTCAAAAAACTTCATGAAGACCTGCAGTTCGACTTTGCGGAAAACCTAAATCAGCTGCTTGATAAAATTTACTCCTCTAAATTGGCTGGTGCTGCAGAAGCCAGCAATTTACCAAAAGAAATCGTCTAAAGCTATAGCTTATCATTAGGCCCGGATTACAGCACTACTGAACCAGTTTATTCATACCTTAACGCCTCTACAGGATCTAGTCTGGAAGCTTTTTTTGCGGGATAATAACCAGATAAAATTCCAACTAATACACATAATACAAAACCACCAATGATAAACAACCACGGGATTAAAAATGAACCACCCATGGCCAGGGAGATTAAGTTTCCTAATACAATGCCGAGAAAAATCCCGAATACACCACCCATTAAGCAGATTACTACAGCTTCAATTAAAAACTGGCGACGGATTACTTTTGGATTGGCCCCAATGGCTTTACGTATACCAATTTCGCGCGTACGTTCGGTAACAGAAACCAGCATGATATTCATCAAACCTATCGAGGCTCCAATTAAAGTAATGATACCGATTGCAACACCACCGATGGCTACAAACGCCAGGTTTTCGAACAAGGTTTGGGCAATGGCATCACTTTTGGTAATTTCGAAATTGTTGGGTTCGCTTACCTTTACTTTGCGTATATTTCTGAATAGCGCAGTAGATTCACCAATAATGTTTTCCTGCATGTCATTACTAGGTACCATTACTGTAATGGTATAAGATGGATTGGCATTGGCATTAATCTGCTTTGCTTTCAACAGCGGCACATAAACGGCCCTGTCTCCACTAAAGCCCATACTCGATCCTTTTTTCTCCAAAATACCAACAATTTTAAATCGGTTATTGCCTACATTGATCAGCTTATCCAAGGGATCTGAATCTTTGAAGAGTTTTTCAACTACTTCGCCACCAACTATACAAACATTACTTCCCAACTGTATTTCAGAAACGCTAAAATTTCTTCCCTGTGAGAGGTTTAAACCCTGAGCGGCTAAACCATTTTCATCAATTCCCTGAATGTTAATATTTGGGTTGGTTTTTAAACTACCATATTTTATAGTAGAACCACCACTGGCAAAAACACTTACTGCCACGGTAGCGGGGGTATTCAGGCTATCTTTAAACTTAACGGCATCTTCGTAACGGATGGCTTTAAAAGGTTTGGGTCTTTTCCCGTTTCCAATTCTAATTCCTGTACCCCGGTTTCTGATGGTAAATGAGTTGGCTCCCATGCTACTAAAAGCATCTGTCATACTTTTTTTTACAGCATCAAGAGTGGTTAAAATCCCCACCAAAGCCATTAAACCAATGGCAATAATCAAGGCGGTAAGCATGGTACGCAAGCGGTTCGCTTTAATAGATTCTAATGCCAGTCGGATGTTTTCTCTGTAATTCATTTATTGTAAGTGCCAGGTCAGGTATTGAGTATTAAGTATGGAGATGGGATTTAACCTTGTACCCTACACCTTTTGCCTTAAACCTTTATGTGTAAAAATAAAAAAAGTCCCGATGTTTAGACAAGGGGACTGTATGATATGTTACAATAATATTTTATTTATGCCGAGAAACTCGTGCCACAGCCACAGGTGCTGGTTGCATTGGGGTTAATGAAGGTAAACCCACGCGAATTTAAGCCGTCCTGCCAATCAATCATCATGCCCATTAAGTACATCTGGTGTGCTTTGTTCATGAAAACCTTGATGCCGTTGATCAGAAATTCCTGATCGCCATCTTTTTTCTGATCAAAACCTAAAACGTAATTCATGCCGGCACAGCCACCACCTTCAACGCCAACGCGCAATCCGTAATCATCGCCAATTTCCTGCTGATCTTTTAATTTATATAACTCTTTGGCTGCCCCCTCGGAAAAACTAACTGGTGCAAATGCTGTATCAACTGTTGTGCTCATGTTATTTAAATTTAATCTGTTACAAATATAAATAATAATGTACATTTTTGCTTTTAGCAGGCGGTTAATATTACTGTACTTAAACAATACTTATGAATACACAACAGATTTTAGTTGATATAATAATCTTATTTGCAGGCATTTTTATGGCCTTAATGGCAACTTATTACATTTTAAGAAACGATATTCAACGTTTTTTTAACTTAAAAACCATCGAACTGAACAAAGAGAGCCGGGCGCAGATTTTACCCCTGCGCTTACAGGCCCATGAACGTTTGATTATATTTGTTGACCGTATTAACCCTGCTAATTTGCTTGTTCGGTTGCATCAGCAAGGGATTGCCATCGCTACTTTACAAGCTGGTATTTTAAATGAAATCCGTGCAGAATATCAACATAACATTACCCAACAGCTGTATATAGATAGTGTAACCTGGGGAGTGGTAAGAAAACTAAAAGATGATACCATTGCCATGATCAATAACGCGGTGCCAGGTTTACCAGCCGATGCAAATGGGATCGAACTCAGTAAAGCAATTTTACAGCACATGGCCAGTATAGATGAAAATCCGTATGATTTAACAATTGAGATGATCAAGAAAGATATTTATAAACTGTTTTAGGGTTAGTTGTTAAATGAAATCTGGTGCATAGCTGATTTTACAGCTATCGATTAGCCGTTTCGATAAGTAACCACGAACTGCTGGCTATGGGCCTGTAAAGCACAAAAGACTAATGGCTAATGAAGCATTGAACTAATAAACTAACCAAATGAGCGAGAAAAAGCATACTACTACTTCGGGGATTGAAATAAAAGCCTTATATACAGAAGCGAGGCCTATGAAAGAGCTGCCTGGTGAATTTCCTTTTACCAGGGGAATCCAGAAAGATATGTACCGTGGGCGCTTATGGACGATGCGGCAGTATGCTGGTTTCTCGACCGCTGAAGAATCAAACAAACGTTATCATTATTTATTGGCACAGGGAACAACTGGTTTGTCCGTTGCTTTTGATCTTCCCACGCAAATTGGTTACGACTCTGATCACGAAATGGCTGAAGGAGAGGTGGGCAAAGTTGGAGTGGCTATTGATTCATTAAAGGATCTTGAAATTTTATTTGATGGTATCGAGCTGAAAGACATCACGACCTCAATGACGATCAATGCAACGGCTTCAATTTTATTGGCCATGTACATTGCGCTGGCCAAAAAACAAGGTGCAGATTTAAAGCAGATTTCGGGTACAATACAGAACGACATCCTTAAAGAGTATGCAGCAAGGGGAACATATATCTATCCGCCAAAGCCATCGATGCGTTTGATCACTGATATTTTTGAGTTTTGCAGTAACGAAGTGCCAAAGTGGAATACCATTTCTATCTCTGGCTATCATATCCGTGAAGCTGGATCTACCGCGGTGCAGGAACTTGCTTTTACATTGGCCAATGGCAAAGCTTATTTAAAAGCTGCTTTAGATAAGGGTTTAGATATTAACATCTTTGCGAAACGTTTGTCATTCTTCTTCAACTGCCACAATAATTTTTTTGAAGAAATAGCCAAGTTTAGGGCCGCAAGGCGCATGTGGGCAAAAATTACCAAAGATCTGGGCGCGACAGATGAAAAGGCCCAGATATTGAGGTTTCACACCCAAACCGGAGGTTCAACCTTAACTGCGCAACAACCATTAAACAATGTAATCAGGGTTAGCAACCAGGCCATGGCTGCGGTTTTAGGCGGGACCCAATCCTTACATACCAACGGTTATGACGAAGCATTGTCACTACCAACAGAATCGGCGGCGAAAATTGCTTTACGCACTCAGCAAATCATTGCCTTTGAAAGCGGGGTTGCCGATACGGTAGATCCGTTAGCAGGCTCATTTTTTGTAGAAAGCCTAACCGATGAGGTAGAAGCTGCAGCCTGGGCTTATATCGATACGATAGATGCTATGGGAGGATCAGTTAATGCCATTGAAAATGATTATATGCAAAATGAAATTGCTGGTGCTGCGTATCAATATCAAAAGGAAATTGAAAACGGCGAAAGGATTTCGGTTGGCGTAAATAAATTTACCCAGGAGGAAGAAGGTTTTACCGAAGTGTTTAATATAGATGATTCCATCCGCAAGCTGCAATCCGAAAAGCTGGATCATTTAAAATCAACCCGCGATCAGCTTGCGGTTGAGCAAGCATTACAGCAATTAAAAGAAGCGGCCAAAGGCGAAACGAACCTGATGCCATTGATCATTGACGCCGTTGAGAAATATGCTACACTTGGAGAAATTGCAGATGTATTTAGAGCCACTTTCGGCGTTTATTAACTGAATATTTAACACATTGGTGTTTGCTTTGCTTTGAAAGTAAATTTTAAAGTGTTCTGCTTTTTGATAAACAATCGCAACGTAACAAAAATTTTCGTTCTTCGATGATGAAAATATCAGCACTAAACTGTTGTAAAATTAATTCAGTGATAAAACGCCGGGAGCTATGTTATGCCATATTTTTAATTCAATATTAATTTATCAAAGCTATGGTTTTGATTCTCAGTTTATTTAAAATCTAAAATGCTAAAACGGTTAACCATGATTAAAAAATGGCTTAGATTTTGCTTTTCAGGAGCCGTTCGAAGTGAAGAACGGATATTGGAGATAAATCGGGAATAATGTGGATAACCAGTGTTAATAAATAGTTATCAACATAAAAAATTGAGGTTAACAGGTATACTGTATTACCTATCAATAGGTTACGATTTATTTAAAATTTTTGTTTAAAATGTTGATAATTATGTCAATATTCGTAGTCCCTAAACGGACCATCCCTTTAATTCGAATAGGTACTGTTAACCAATAAATTATAGAAATCGCAATGGAAAAAACTTGTACAGAAGTATGGAAGAACTGTCTTCAAATTATTAAGGATAACATTCCGGGCCAAAGTTTCAAAACTTGGTTCGAGCCGATAACGGCTCTTAAATTGGAAGGCAAGGTTTTAACCATACAGGTGCCAAGTTTGTTCTTTTACGAATGGCTTGAAGAACATTATGTGGGCTTGCTGCGCAAGACCGTAAAGAAACAACTTGGAGAGGATGGCAGGTTGGAATATAACATCGTTGTAGATAAATCATCAAACAGCGGTAATCCTTATACTACCAATATGCCCTCAAATGGAAATGGAGCGGAGGCAAAGGTACAATCGATGCCGATTCCGGTTTCCATTAATAAGGATATTAAAAACCCATTTATTATCCCTGGATTAAAAAAATTAAATGTTGATCCGCAATTAAACGCTAACTATACTTTCGAAAATTATATTGAGGGAGATTGTAATCGCCTGGCGCGTTCTGCAGGTTACGCTGTAGCAGCTAAACCAGGTGGCACATCTTTTAACCCCTTAATGATTTATGGCGGAGTTGGTTTGGGTAAAACGCATCTGGCACAGGCAATCGGTAATGAGATTAAACGGAGTATGCCAGATAAATTGGTAATTTACGTAAGCTGCGAGAAATTCTGTCAGCAGTTTGTAGATTCCTTAAAAAACAACACCATTAACGATTTCGTTAACTTTTACCAGGCAATGGATGTAATCATTATGGATGATGTGCACAACTTCGCAGGTAAAGAAAAAACACAGGATATTTTCTTCCACATCTTCAACCACTTGCATCAATCGGGCAAACAGGTAATCTTAACATCTGATAAAGCACCGAAAGATTTAGCCGGTTTGGAAGAACGTTTGTTAAGTCGTTTTAAATGGGGTCTATCTGCTGATCTGCAAATTCCTGATCTGGAAACGCGTATCGCTATTTTAAGGAAGAAAATGTATGCAGATGGTATTGAGTTACCTGGTGAGGTGGTGGAGTATGTTGCGCACAACATTGATAATAATGTGCGTGAATTAGAAGGTGCTATGGTATCTCTTTTGGCACAGGCCACGCTAAATAAAAAAGAAATTGATTTGGCGCTAGCTAAGCAGATGTTGAAAAACTTTATTAAAAATACCTCAAAGGAAATTTCAATGGAGTACATCCAGAAATTGGTTTGCGAGTATTTTGAGGTTCCTGTTGATATGGTGAAATCGCAAACACGTAAACGCGAAATTGTTCAGGCTCGTCAGATTTCAATGTATCTCTCTAAAAGCCATACTAAATCATCATTAAAAACAATTGGTGCTTTCTTTGGTGGACGGGATCACAGTACGGTAATCTATGCCTGCCAAACCGTTGAAGATTTAATCGATACTGATAAAAAGTTCAAAGCTTACGTACACGATATCCAAAAGAAATTGAAAATGAGCTAAACTTTTACGAGCTTATTGCTAATAATAAAAGCAGCCAGACGTTTAGCATCTGGCTGCTTTTTTTACCTGTAATTTTTGAGATGGGAATAAGGGGCCTGTCTCAGATTTTACAAGCCCTTGGCTATTTCCTGGAACCCATAAAATAAAGCTGCAACGTGTAAGGCCTGGGCTATTTTGTTTTCATTAATCAGTTGCTTTACTTCATCAACAGTATACTCTTCAACATTTAAAATTTCGTGTTCATCTAAATGCTGTTCATGGGTTTTGATACCCCCTGTTAAAAAATAGGTAAATGTTCGGTTGTTCGATGTTGCAGGATTGGGATAAAGTTCGGCAATAAATTTACAGGTTTTAAAACTGTAGCCTGTCTCTTCCAGCAGCTCACGCTTTACTGCAAACTCTGGATCTTCGTCACCATCAATCACGCCACCTGGAACTTCCAGGGAAACGATATCGGCTGCATGGCGGTACTGGCGTACCATAATTATTTTTCCTTCTTCTGTTAACGCAATGGCATTTACCCAATTCGGGTATTCTAAAACATAATAATCATCCTTTATTACGCCACCCGGAAGTTTCACTTCATCAACGCGCAAGGTAGCCCATTGTTCGCGTACCAAATATTTAGAGGCAATTTTCTGCCACTTTTCTATAACCATTTAATTTATGTTGTTTATTTTGTTTGGCGCCATGCGCTGGCGTTTAGCGCAGGTATTGTTGTATTGTTTTCTGACGGTGCAGGTTTACCAAATGTACAATCTTATGTTCATCCGACAGGTATTGATATACAAAATTAAGTTTTGGCGCAACAGTCTGGTTACGCTCCTGACTTATGCCTAACTCATAATATAAAAATTCGCTTAACGAATCAAGTTTTTCGGGAGGAAGGTTGCTTGCCACAAGCCAATTTTCAAAAACAGACAGATCTTCATTTTCTAAAATTTCTTTCGGCAATTGAAAACCACTTTCCATAGTTTCTTCGAAAAGTCGATCGGCTTCAGTTAATTTACCCTCTAATTTGAGTCCCATGATGCGGGCTAAAACCTGGGCCAGTTTCTGTATTTCAGCTGTAATTAAATCTCTTCGGTACATGGATGTAAGTTGAAATGTTATTTTGTTGGAAACTTAAAATGTTCTGTAACACTCAAAACAAAACCTTTTCCAATCTATGGACTATGGACTATGGACTATGGACTATGGACTATGGACTATGGACTATGGACTATGGACTAAAGCTACCAGCTTCCGCTGCTGCCCCCTCCACCAAAACTGCCTCCTCCAAAACCACCGAATCCGCCGCCTCCGCCACCGGAAGAACCGCCTCCCCAGCCACCACTGCTCCGGCCACCGCCACTTCCAAACAACATCGCCCAGAAAAGCGCGTTAGATGCTCCTCGTCCGCCAATAACTTCGCTTCCGCCTCCACCACCTTTTCTCGTGATGATGATAATCACAATTACAATAATGATAATGATGGCAATGCTACCTGAGCCGCCTTTCTTTGAAGAAGCTTTCGGATTATCATTTTTATATTCTCCTCTGGTATATTTTATAATGGATGTAGTAGCCTCATCTAAGCCTGCATAATAATTTCCTGCTCTAAAATTGGGTTTAATATCATTATCGATAATACGCTTGGCATAAATATCGGGTAAGGCGCCTTCGAGGCCGTAACCGGTTTGTATAGAGATTTTTCGGTCGCCAACTGCCACCACGATCATAATACCATTGTTTTTGCCGCTTTGCCCAACACCCCATTTTCGGCCCAGTTCTACAGCATACTCATTAATATCATAATCGCCTACCGATTTTAAAATAGCAACAGCAATCTGTGTAGAAGACGAATCGTTAAAGGTTACCAGTTTATTTTCGAGTTCCTGTTTCTGATCGGCCGATAATACATTGGCATAATCGTTAACCAAAGTACCAGGCTTTTCCGGAAAATCCTGAGCAAAACCAAAAGCAAATAATAAACTGAATAATGATAAAAGGAATATTTTCTTCATCTCTTATTTGTTTTCAAGGTTATCCATAAAAACAATATCGTTCGGTAATTCATTGATATCACCTTTTTGCGGAGGGAAGAACAAGGCTAACTTTTCTCCAGCCAATGCTACACCCGCAATAATACCATCAGCCAGATTACCTTTTGCAAAATGCGCTGTCATGGCAATTTTAGTCGTTTCCCAAAAGTTATCAGGTACTACTTTGTGAATGCCAACATCGCCGATAATGGCGAATTTATGGTCAGCATGTGCCAGATAAATCAGCACACCATTTCTTTTTGCAGTTTTATCCATATCCAGTTTAGCAAAGTATTCGGTGGCTTTTTCGTATGGATCGCCTGCGCAATGTTTATCAATAGCGATTCTAATTTCTCCGGAGGTTGCCCTTTCTGCATCGGAAATCGCATTTGCTATTTTTTCCTGTTCAATATCTGAAAATAACGACATGTACTTATTTTTATATGAAGTAAAAAGGGTAATAAATGTTCAATTCATAAACATTCACTACCCTGGTATGTGGTGTCGGGAATATTAAAATTCTACTTTAGGTGCATCTTTGGCAGAAGCATCAGCCTCAAAATATCCTTTGGGTTTAAATCCGAACATCCCAGCTGTTAAATTAGTAGGGAAAGATCTGATTTTTCCATTGTATTCCTGCACTGCATCATTAAAATCTTTACGTGCAACAGTAATCCTGTTTTCGGTACTTTCCAGTTGCGCCGATAAATCACTAAATTGTTGTGTTGCCCTTAATTCAGGATAATTTTCTGTAATTGATAATAATTTACCTAAAGCCTGGCTCAATTGTCCCTGAGCAGCCTGGTATTTCTGGATATTCTCAGGAGTCAGTTCATCGGCTTTAACCGTCATCTGTGTTGCTTTTGCACGTGCTTCCGTTACTGCAGTTAGTGTTCCCTGCTCAAATTTAGCAGCTCCTTTTACAGTTGCTACCAGGTTCGGAATCAAATCCGCTCTTCGTTGGTACTGGGTTTGCACCGTTCCCCATTTCGATTTAACGTTCTCGTCGAGTTTAACCATGCTGTTATAACCGCATGAACTTAAAGTACTCACCGCAATAACTGCAGCTAAAAATCCAAATATTAATCTTTTCATTTTTATGGTTTTGTCTTTTTAATAGAATTGATTGATGGTCAATTTACGAATTAGATATCAAATTGCATGCCTTTGTTACACTTTGTATATTTATATGACAGGTTGGCAAGCTACTTACCGGAATTCATCCACAGCATCAAGCATCTTTTAAACCAATATCCAATCTAACAGCTTTTTTATGAAACGCAAGGTGCCACGTTTTTAAGCGGATGTTCCTGCTCTCCGCTTTATCCGGATGAAAACCTGTGAAGCAAGCAAGCGCACCAAAATATTATATAGCTTGGTGCTTAATCAGAATGCCCGCTCCGATCAGGGCTATAACATTATGCCCGTAGCATGGAAAGCCAAAATAGTAGCAGAAATAACCCGTCTAAACCCGATCGAACGGATGCCCCCGGCCTTCACCGGGGCAGGAGGAAGAGCGGGAGGAGATTTACCTATGGAATGCTGAACTGCTTTTCAAAAAATGAAAAAATCAACATTAATCATCCAACAAGTTTTAGGAAGCATTCCAAAAGCAACAAATATTCTTTCCGGATGCTTATCTTTGTAACTGTTCGGGATAAAAACCTGACTTATTTATGCAAAAAGACATCGAAATTACTTTGCTCCCTGATCAGGTTGAGCAGACTGAAGTTATTAAACAGAAACTTGCGGCCGGTTTAAAACTTTCTGAAACGAGGATAAAAGGTTATGAAATTCTAAAAAGATCGATTGATGCCCGTTCAAGAAAGGTGATCTTTCGTCTACAGATAAGGGTTTTTGTAGATGAAGGAGCCGTTCCCGAAGTATATCACATCAACTATCCCAACGTAAGCGAAGCCAAACCTGTCATTATTATCGGCGCTGGTCCGGCGGGTTTGTTTGCAGCACTGCAATGCATCGAAAATGGATTAAAACCCATTATTATCGAAAGAGGAAAAGATGTTAAACAGCGGCGTAGAGATTTGGCTGCCATAAATAAGCAGGGTTTGGTTAACACCGAATCTAATTACTGTTATGGCGAAGGTGGTGCCGGAACCTATTCTGACGGTAAACTATATACACGCTCTAATAAACGTGGTGACATCAATAAAGTACTGCAGGTTTTTGTAAACCATGGGGCAGAAGCCGATATTGCGATCGATGCCCGTCCACATATTGGTACCAATAAACTTCCCCATATCATTACATCTATAAAAAATACGATCTTAAATGCCGGCGGTGAAGTGATGTTCGATAGCAGGATGACTGATATTTTGATCGAATTTGGAAAAGTAAAAGGCGTTGAGATAAATTTTGAAGAAAAGTTGTTTGCTGATGATATTATTTTGGCAACAGGTCATTCTGCAAGAGATGTGTACGAATTATTGAACAGTAAAAATATCTTAATTGAAGCAAAACCATTTGCGTTAGGTGTCCGGATTGAACATCCTCAGGCAATTATTGATTCGGCCCAATACCATTGCGATATCCGCTCTGAATTTTTGCCGCCAGCTTATTACAGTTTGGTTGAGCAGGTTGGTACACGTGGCGCATTTTCTTTTTGCATGTGTCCCGGGGGAATCATTGCACCTTGTTCCACCGGTGAAAATGAGATTGTGGTTAACGGCTGGTCACCATCTAAACGGAATAATCCCTTCGCCAATTCCGGAACTGTGGTTCAGGTCACATTAAACGATGTTCAGGGTTATGATCCGTTGAGAATGTTAAATTTTCAGTCTGAAATCGAAAAAGCTGCTTTTGAAGCCGGCGGCGGTAATTTGGTGGCTCCCGCACAGCGAATGGTCGACTTTGTGAACAATAAATTATCAATCGATTTGCCAAAAAACTCCTATCTGCCTGGTACCAAAAGTTCGATGCTGGATAATATCCTGCCCAATTTCGTATCTGATAGTCTGCGTGCGGCATTGCCCCTGTTTGGGAAAAAAATTAGAGGATATTATACAAACGAAGCCATTCTGGTTGGGGTAGAAAGCAGGACATCCTCACCGGTCAGGATTCCGAGAGATAAAGAAACCTATCAGCATCCTCAGGTAAAAGGTTTATATCCTTGTGCAGAAGGAGCGGGTTATGCCGGTGGAATTGTTTCGGCAGCCATTGATGGAATCAACTGTGCAAATGCAATATTGAGCGCATCTTAACAAACTTTTACAGTGTACCAATTGTTATCCGGGTATGTTTAATATTACGAACGAAATAAAAAAAGCTTTTAATGGCGATGCCTGGCATGGTAACCATGTGATGCAAACGCTCAATAATGTTAATCCCGAAAGCGCGTTTAGCCATTTTGTTCCGGGTGCGCATTCTATTGCTGAAATCGCCCTGCATTTAACCGCATGGACGGAAGAAGTTTCTTCCAGACTGATAGGCAAACCAGCTGCTGAACCTGAGAGGGGTGACTGGCCTGAACCCGAAGAGCGCACAGCCCAGGCTTGGGAACGCATTATCTTTGATTTTAAGATCGCAAACGAAGAACTGATTCGCCTTTGCGAAAGTTTAAAAGACAGCCAGTGGAATGAGGATGTAAAAAATGAACGAAATCCGGCGCTTGGCACCGGGGTAACCAATGCGGAGCTTGTAAGTGGACTGGCACAGCACCATGCCTATCACTCCGGCCAGATTGCTTTATTATCGAAATTTTAGGCTGTGTAATCCTTTGTTATGAAAAAGACTTTAATTATCGGCGCATCGCCAGATCCATCCAGGTATGCATACAAGGCAGCCCATATGCTCAAGCGTTTCAATCATGACATTGTTAATGTTGGGATAAAAAAAGGGGAAGTAGCAGGTGTTGAAATCGAAAAGCCTGGAGAAATCCATCAGGATATTGATACCATCACTTTGTACATCGGTCCGGCTTTGCAGCCACAATACCACGATTATATTTTATCTACAAAACCAAAAAGGGTAATCTTCAATCCGGGTACCGAAAATTTTGAATTGGAGAAATTATTAGACTTGCACGGTATAGAACCTGTTGAAGCCTGCACCTTGGTTTTGCTTAGCACAGGGCAATATTAAAATCTATAAACTACACCCCAGTTTACGAAATCGGCCTGGGCAAAATGCATATAGGTTTTGGCCTGTAAACCCAAATGTGGGGTGATGTTGAAAGTTGGGCCAAAGGTCCAATACCAGGTTGCTTTATCCATCAATCTATTGAAATGGATGTATTTACCGATCTGTCCCGCAACGGTTACCCGCCATAAGTTAATGTCAGCACCTATACTGATGCCGGTTCGCCATTGATCATATGAAGTGCCATAGTTTTGAAATGTATTACCATAGTTGTTGGGATCGAAAGTAGTATAATAATAAACGGCATCGGCACCCGCCTTAAGCGACATTACATCATTCAAATAAAAGTTATAACCTGCATATAACCCGCTTTTGTACAGGCTTTTATTTCTATTCTCAAATACGCCCCTCGCGCCCAACCCTACACTAAGTTCAATCGAATTACGCTGTAAGGTTGTGTAGGTGCTTTTCCGTTCCTCAGTTAATGTTTTTGGATTGTTGAGTTTAAGCCCGATGTAAACATTCCCGGTATTCAATCCGCCATTGGGAACAGTAGCCCCTCCGTTTGATGCATGTAGAAAACCGAAACCAGCCAATAAATCAATGTACTTCCCGACTGACAGCTCCATACCTAAATCTGCTTTAATGATTTCGTTAACCGCACTTCCCAAAAACCGGTTTTTAGTATTATTATAATAATACTTGTTTGTGTAACCCAGGCCCACACCAGGTGTGAAGTTAAATCTGGCCCTTCCGGTTTTGAATAATTGAAAGTCCATCTGGGCCACTAAGCCATATATTTGCCCAAAGGCATTGGCCGATGTATCTTTTGTGCCTTTCAGTTTACTTAAATTCCTAAAAACAAAGCCAATTCCGTAAGATTTTGCCCCGCTGAATCCGATCCATTTATCGCCGTTCTGGCTAATGTCCTTAAAATAAGCCGCGTCTAAACCTGTAATCTGATCCTGAAACAAATGTCCCTGATCGTTATTGATATGTGTACCAAATATGGGCTTAAAAATAATAGAACGATTTTCTGGGGCCATCTGAGCCCTGGCAAATGAATAGCCTATGGTGACTAAAATCAACAATAAGAGTAGCTGTTTTTTCATTAGTTTTTACTAAAACGGTAAGCAAGACTATAAAAGGCATAACGATAGCCTTTTGCACTATGTTGAACCTCGTTTGAAGTAAAGGTCGCGGTATAATTGGCTGTCCAGCGCGCGATGCTAAAAGTTAGGCCCACCTGCGTGGTAAAAACCATGGGCTTCGGCTTAAAGGTAACCGGACCCTTATCGTTCAGGAACAGACCGCCCTGAAGGCTCGAATCATAGGCTATTGCGTGTAGCTGTGGTGCCACCGAAAGGAAAAGTTCATATTTACGTTTAGCATGATTTTTATGATGATTGCTTATCAAACTGTTAAATGCAGCTGAGCCATCCATTTCATTAAATTTTCCTAATCTGAATAATGCACCAACATTTGCTTTCGTTATTACATTGCCCGCTGCTGCCGAAGCAGTTCCTGTAACATCAAATATTTCGTTAGGTGTAGCCAGCAGGCGTTTGTTGTATTCAATACCAAGATTAAGCGTGGGTTCGCTATTCAGTCCATATTCCCAGCCGGCAATTTGATTCTGGCCAACGAGTTTATGGTAAGTTTTCTGAAATTCTTCGCCCAGAGCATCCTTTCCTGTTAGGCCAACCTGTGCCGAAACCTTTAAGAGTTGTTTGTTTTGATAGAACCTGCTGTAATTAGCCTCACCATAAAGATAGGCCGTAAAAGGACGGTCGTGCAGGGCAGGGTTCGGAGCAAAACTATAATAAGGATTGTATATTTTCTGGCCCAATTCGAAACCAATAACTTCCTTACTACGTCCGGTTTTCAGGTTGTTGCCATCTAAGGCATGCCTGTATTTAATAAAAAAACCATTAGTGTAATATTTATCGCTCGTAATATCTATGTAAGCGTCATTTTCTGTAATAACCACGAGTTCATTTTTGTAATTCTGGGCCTGGCTAAGCTTTGCCATAAAGATGAAGAGCAGCGGTAAGTATGTTTTAAGCGCAATTTTCATTAATAAGGATGTTTATTAAGAGGTAAAAGTATTAATTATTGTTTAATATCCCGATAATTCAATTATTCACTTATTGTGCTGTTGTTTATTAGCAAAGCAGGGTCAGTGGTACTATATCAGCATGTTCCCGCTATTTGCTCCAAATCCTCGCTGCGCTGCGGGTTTTCCGCTGCTATCGGGTTTAGGTGGGCAGTTTCTTCGAAGTTTCAAGTGGCCGGGCGCAGGGGAACTTCGGAAGCTTTAATGGGTTTCTCCAGTTGATCCGTCATAGTGAGGGATAATTTGTGGTATAAAAATCAATATGAATGACGTACAATTGTGTTTTTTTGTTCTACGGCGCGGTCTTGCCTCGGCTACCGATGAAAAATCGGTACAGGTCCACCGCCGCCGAAGGGCTCTTACTTTTTGACATCAAAAAGTAACAAAACCGAGGCATTGCCGAGCTCATTAATACAAATAAAAACAATAGAAAACCATTAATAAAATGCCGGCTGAAAATTTATTCATTGTGTGAGATGGTTTTTATCGGTATTCATGAGGGCTTCGCCGTTTTCTTTCAAAGCCAGTGGCAAGGCCTGGTCAGTGGAACCCGAAAAATTTGTTAGGCCGGATTTAAGTAGAACGTAGATTCGGTGATATGGCCTAGCTGGATGGAAATGCGTAGTTCCATCAGTCGATCATTAATAAGTGATTTTGAAATAACGTCAATGGACGCTTAGCCGAAGGATCTTTTCGTTGTCCTGGCTACCGGAGCTTATCAGATCCTGGAACTGTTAAAGATAGCTGTAAACAGGCAAAATGCATAATTGTTTTGGCTAGTCGAAAAATATTTCCCATTGAAAACCATGAACTTACGTTAAAACCTCTATTAATCGTTTCAAAATCTTTGTGGGGAATGATATTTTTCCTACTTTTGCATCCCGCTTCGGAGGAAGGGATTTGTTGAAAAGATGGCTTAGAGAGATGGAGGGCAGGATTTATTTTAAAATAAATATTGCGGTTGAGAAAAAGATTGCTACCTTTGCAGCCCGGTTCGGAAGAGCGGAAAGCTGGTCAACACCGGCATATTGAAACAGGGGGAGAGAAGAAAAAGCAAACAGAAAAATAAAAATTATTTTATTTGGAAGTT
>NZ_JBHNZK010000039.1:0-10455 GCF_042464845.1 Pedobacter sp. BG31 | reverse complement strand
ATTTAACCTGAGTTTTGGCTCTTAGCTTCGTCATTGCGAACTGAAGAAAGGACTTCGCCGGGGAGTGAAGCAATCTTTTTTGATCATAAATTACATGATAGATTGCTTCGGCTCGCGCATATGCCACGTTATAATGACGAATTATATTTGTAATAACCTGATAGTCAAATATCAATATCCGTCACTCACGTTATTCACCTTAGAGAGAAAAAGATAACTGAGGAGACTGTATCATCATTTGTATTTTATAGAATGGCCATCCTTTCTACCCTAACGGAGAAATCTATGGAGGCTATTGCGACTAAATTCATTGTTATAGCGTTACGATGCAATCGTTAATTTATTGATGCACGCGTTAGAAACGCGCGCAAGCGTGGAATATATACCACGATTTTTAACAGACAAAGTTCCTATTTAACCTGAGTTTTGGCTCTTAGCTTCGTCATTGCGAACTGAAGAAAGGACTTCGCCGGGGAGTGAAGCAATCTTTTTTGATCATAAATTACATGATAGATTGCTTCGGCTCGCGCATATGCCACGTTATAATGACGAATTATATTTGTAATAACCTGATAGTCAAATATCAATATCCATCACTCACGTTATTCACCTTAGAGAGAAAAAGATAACTGAGGAGACTGTATCATCATTTGTATTTTATAGAATGGCCATCCTTTCTACCCTAACGGAGAAATCTATGGAGGCTATTGCGACTAAATTCATTGTTATAGCGTTACGATGCAATCGTTAATTTATTGATGCACGCGTTAGAAACGCGCGCAAGCGTGGTGACGACCGTTTATGGAATGCGCAAAATAACATTGGCTAGCCGTTCGTCATGCTGATCCGATAGACATCGGATTTATTTTACAAGAGGAAAGTAGTTTGTCCTATGGCCTTGTAGCTACTTCGTGGTCAGCATCTTTTCAGCAGGAAAGACCCTGAAACAAGTTCAGGGTGACGGCCTCTTAATCAAATGCGATATAAGCTAAGGAGAGGCAATATTATTAATCGAACGCTGGTTAGTATCATTTATCTTGATTATAAAATGAATTATCCATCAGGATTTACAATTTTCTACTGATAATAAAGCTCTTGAAGCATTAATCAACCGCATACCTTTTCTTTAATAATGGAATAAGGATTTCAATTTCCTGTTTCAGGAGTTCCACTTTGGCTTTCAGCGCGACGTGATCGGAAATATCCGGTTCCTGCATTCCGGAGCTGATTGCTGCAAGGTTGTTCAGTCCGGCTGAAGAGGCCATCCCATATACCTTGTGCGAAAGTGAAATCATCATTTCAGGGTCTAACTGCGCACTCATTTCGTCTACCTGAACCAATATCTGGTTCAGCTGATTGATGGTGATGCCAATTATTTTTTTTATCCTATTGAGATCATTGTCCAGGTAGGACTCCAGTTTCCTACTGTCAAAATGAACAGGTTTTGTGATTTCAGTGGCAGCTGCATGATCCTTTTTACCCTGAAGCAGCCATTTTTTTAATATGCTTTCGATATTTTCTTCTAAAACCGGCTTGGTAATAAAATCATCCATGCCTGCCTCCAGGCTTTTTTCCCGCTCACCCATCACATTTGCCGCAGTGAGGGCAACGATAGGCGTTCTTTTTCCTTGCTCAATCAGCCTGATTTCACGGGTACATTGATATCCGTTCATTTCCGGCATCTGAATGTCCATGAAAATGAGGTCCGGTGATTCTCTTTTAAATACCTCCAGCGCTTTAACACCGTTTTCAGCTTCGAGTATCACGCTTCCGGGATGGAGTTTTTCAATCAGCGCGCGGGCCAGGAATCTGTTTACTTCATTATCCTCAACTACCATGAATTTAAATTCATTTTCAATGGTTTCAGATGAAGCCGATTGATCCGTATCATCAAATGAAATTTCAGGCGCTTTAAGCCTTGATAATACCTGGTAAAGTTCATGCATTTTGATCGGTTTTACCAACCGGTGTTCGATCTTCAGGTCTCTGCAGGCTTTGATGATTTTTTCATCATCTGAAGAACTGTGGAGAAGGATCAGCGGAAGTCTGTCCTGTTCAAGTGTAAAACTTTCCCTGATTTTTGCCGATGTTTCCAGTCCATCCATGTATGGCATGTGATAATCCATCAGGATGGCATCGTATATTCTTCCTTCTGCCAGAAACTGTAATGCTTCAAAGCCACTCCTGGCCTGGTCAGCCTGGATATTTTTAAGGGAGAGCATATTCACCAATATCTCCCGGTTATTATCATTGTCATCAACCACAAGTACATTTACGATGCTCTCTATCCCTCTCCATTCAATTGGCTCACCCTGTTCACATTTAAGGTTTACTTCGAAGAAAAAGGTACTTCCTTCTCCCGGAACGCTTTTGAGTTCAAGATGGCTTCCCATCATGTTTAATAACTTGTTGGAGATGGTCAGGCCTAAGCCTGTTCCGCCATATTTTTTGGTGGTTGAGGAATCTTCCTGGGAAAAAGCTCCAAAAATCTTTTCCTGTTTGCTTTTTTCGATCCCTATACCGGTATCCCTTACGCTAAACCTGAAGGAACACTGATTTTCTGCCTTACCCAGCTGCTCTATTCTAAGTTCTATTTCTCCTTTGGTTGTAAACTTAGCTGCGTTTCCTAATAAATTTATTAAAACCTGTTTCAAACGCAACGCATCAGTCCATACAAATCTTGGCAGATCAGGAGGGAGGTTTAACAGCATCTCCAGGCTTCTGGACTGGATCTGGTAAGTGGTGATGTCACTCGCCTGCCAGGCAATATCATACAGGTCACATTTTTCGATGTCGAGCTCAAATTTACCGGCCTCGATTTTAGAGAAATCTAAAATATCATTGATAATACTTAATAAAGCATTTGCCGATTGGTTGACAATGGTAAGGTATTGTTTCTGCGTATCGTTCAACTGCGTTTTTAACACCAGATCGGTGAAACCGATCACCCCGTTTAACGGGGTTCTTATTTCATGGCTCATATTGGCCAGAAATTCGGATTTGGCCGAATTGGCATGGTCGGCACGTAACCGCGCAACAGTTATTTCCTGCCGGTGTTTTACTGATGCCGAGATGTCTTGTGTGCAAATCATCATTCCGCCAATAGAGGTGTCCAGATGATACCATGGCCGCATTTCCCAGGAAATGTGTTGTGGCATATTGGTGCGGACATCCACATAAACGTCTTCATCTTTTTTCAGTATCTCGCCGCTGAGTACTTTCTTATGGTTATTTACACGGTCTTCTGACAGGTGGGGGAAGACATCATAGTACCACAGTCCTTCTATATCGTTTGTAATCTGCGTGTAGTTCTCTTTCCATTTTCTGCTGGCCGCTAGAAAGCGCATGTCCTTATCAAGCATTGCGATGGAGGCAGGTGCATTTTCGATAAAGGCGAGCAAGATGGCTTTCTCACGGGCAAGTGCTTTTTCGGTTGCCTCTTTTTGGGTAATATCCGTAGATATGCCGAGGTAGCCAATAATTTTGTCTTCCGAATCTCTGATGGAAGTAATGGATAGCGATACCCTTAAGCGTTTTCCGGATTTGGTGATGAAGGTAAAAGGCCGTTCTTTCTGCGGGCTGTCTGCACATTGTTTAAAAACATCAAAGCCTTTAACCGCATAGCCAAGCGTTGATGAGACATTGGCGCAAAGTTCTTCTACTTCTGTTTTGTCATGAAGGATTTCCGGTGTTTGCTTGCCAACCATTTCTTCGGCAGTGTATTCCAGTAAATGTTCTGAGGCCCGGTTGAATACGGTAATGATTCCATCCGTATCAGTAGCGATAATACTCACCGCTGTAGACGCTGAGAGGACATCATCCAGTAATTTTTTGGATTCAATCAGGGCCAGTTGAGCCCGTTTTTGTTCATCAATATCCTGAAATGTTCCATAAATGCGTTGCTTAGCGGTTTCCGGGGATTCGGCATCGCCTTTTGCCCTAACCCAGAGCTCCCTGCCATTAAAATCCCTGATCTCAAGCTCAAGATCCCATCCTTTGCCGGTCTGCACACATTCCTGAATGGCGTGTTGTATTTTTTCCCGGCTTTCTCCTTCCTTATAAAAATTAAGCCCGTTTTCCAAGGTTGGTATGTAATCTTTTGGCACAGCATGTATTTCTCTGGTTGTTGCGGTCCAAATAACCTTTCGCTCGTTCAGGTTAAGTTCCCATCCACCTATTTTAGCCAGTTTACTGGTCTCCTCCAAAAGGTTCCGCGTATGGATGAGTTCATTTTCAAGCTTTTTCTGATCGGTGATATCAACGGCGTTGCCTACGATGTAGGGTTTGTTATCCAGGTCTGTTTGCATCACGTTGGAATACAGCCAGATGGCTTGTTCTCCTGACTTCTTTTTTACCAGCATGTTACCTTTTGAGTAGCCATATTTCGTGATATCAGACAGGTATTTACGCAAATTATCATGCCTTTCAACAGGAACAATATCAAAAAGACTTTTATTCTTTAACTCAGATTTTCTGAAACCAAGTATTTTCGCACCTGCAGAGTTAATGGAGAGAAAGTTTCCATCCAGATCATGGGTACACATTAACCCCTGGGAACTTTCAAAGAAAGCTTTAAACTTCTGTTCGCTAACCTTCAATGCCCTGTTTTTTTCAAACTCAGCAGTTACATCGCGTCCGATGGCGAAAAGGTTTCCGTTTGCTTTTTCAGCTGTTGCGGTCCATTGAATCGTTTTGCATTGCCCGTCTTTGGTGACCATGGCTTGAGTAAGCTCGCCAGATGGCTCACCATTTTTTAGATTCTCCCAAATTTCCCGGGCCGTTTTTAAACTTTCTGATGGAATCAGGTCGAAGATCGTTTTTTGCTTTAGCTCCGTTTCATGGTATCCAAGCTGTTTATTAAAGCCCGGATTTACCTCTTTAAATTTTCCATCCGGTGCCAGGATACAGATCAGATCTTCTGAACCGTTAAATAGTGTACTGAAATTTTTATATTCTTCTTTTTTCCGGCGCTCTATGATGAGCGATATGGCCTCTTCAGCAAGTAAAGAAAGGATCCGTTGCTGGCTGGCTGTTAATTTCTTGGGCGCTAAATCTGCTACACATATCGAACCCAGTGTAAATCCATTAGGATCTATTAAAGGATATCCGGCATAAAACCTTACCCTCACCCCATCTTCAGCTAGCGCATGGTGCCTGAAACGATCATCTTCAAGGGTATCCTCTACAATAAATACCTCTTTGCCAAGTATGGGATACTCACATATTGCAATTCCCCGGGGTACCTCATCTATATTGAGGCCGGTTGTTGATTTATACCAGATCCTGTCCTTTTCTGCAAAAGAAATCAACGATATTTCACATTCGCAGATCAATGAAGCAATTTCAGTGAGTCTGTCAAATCCCCGCTCTTTTCCGGAGTTTATGATTTCGTAATTATAAAGTGCTTCCAGACGAGCATTTTCATTTTGTTGCATTTCAATCTTTTTGTCAGGCAGAGCGTTGTTAACTTAATTAAATGATAACCAGCAATAGACGCAAATTATTTTAAATCCTGCTTTTTTATTTTTCCACCTTTGCGTTAACTGTTAACCTTATTTTGATATCCTTTAATATTACGATTAGTTGATGAATATCAAAAACAAAATTTTAAATATGTGATTTTTCCGGGGTTTTTATTCGTTTCTGGCATGTGATTGAGTATTTTAAAGGATAGGTTTTCTACACGTTCAATAGCGATTAAAACCGGAATAAAATTTTGGTGATCAGGTGGAAGGAGCTGATAAGCTAAACGCTTTCTTTTTGAAACAGGGCAGGTATTGTTTTTAAAATAAGCTTTATATCGTTTGTAAAACTTTGGTTCTTCGCGTATTCATTGTCAAGTAACAGGCGCTCTTCCTCACTCATTTCACCTTTCCCCCTTTTTTCCACCTGCCATAATCCGGTTATTCCTGCTGGCGCGGCAAACCGCAGTACATACCGGTCTGTAGTTAGTTTTTCGGCTTCATAAATGGGCAATGGCCGGTTCCCCACAATGCTCATATCTCCTTTAATTACATTCCATAGCTGGGGAAGTTCATCTATACTCGTATTTCTGATGAAATTGCCAACCCTGGTTATTCGTGGATCATTCGCGATCTTGAAAAAAGCAGAGCCACTATTCGTAGCAAAATAACCACCGTCCTTTTCGCACCACTGCACACCATCTCCGTAAAGCGGATACTGGCATTTTCCGGCCGGTAAGCAATCCTGGCAAAGAACTGAATCGGGGGTTGTTGTTTTCTGTTCCTTCTTATCTATATCATACTGGTTGAGGTGTATCAGATCCTTAACTTTTTTATCTGCATCTACATACATCGAACGGAATTTATAAAATTTAAAAACTTTAAATCCTGTTCCTGCACGCAGCGAATAGTAAAAAACAGGGCCTTTGGATTCCATCCATATCGCCAGGGCAACAATTAATAGCAGCGGGAAAAGTATAATTAAGGCCGAGCTGGCGAAGAAAATATCAAAGGCTCTTTTTGCCAGGCCGATAGGGCGTATTACATTTGGCCTGATGGAAAGGCTTTTGGTTAGTGCCTCCCAGTTTTTAACGAAAAAAGTAACCCGTTTCTCTACACGTTCTTTCTGCATGGGCAGCCGGAATACATCTGATATACCCGCGGTTAGGGCGAGTATCCTTAAATTTGGATTAAAGTATTTAACAACCAGAAAAAAAGGTACGCCTGGCATCTGTATATTTTTGAGCGTTTCAATAAGCGTAAGCCCGCCGTTAGACAGGATTTCGCTGTTTGATATGATGGCTACAATTTTAAGGTGCTGTTCTGTCCATGCCTGTGAAAGCTTTAGTCCATTGTCAAAATACACAAGCCGCAACCCTTCGAAATTACAGCTTTCGAAAAAGGTACGTTCTGTATAATTCTCGAAACCGACCATGGCAATAATACCTGGTTCAACGGAGCCGTTGATCTGTTTCTCTACCATTAAAAATTGCTTTTTCCGGCACGTCTTAATACCATTTTTATTCTGGCTTCCAGTTCGGCAGGATTGAAAGGTTTAACCATAAAATCATCAGCGCCGGCTTCCAGGCATTTTATGCGTTTATTAGAACTTTCTTCTCCGGATAAAATCATAATGGGCAGGGAGCTGAAAAAGTCGCTGGTTTTTAGCTGTTCGATTAATTCAAGGCCACTCATATTAGGCGTATTCAAATCTGAAATAATCAGATCCGGAATATTTCCGTTCTGGAGAAACGTGAGCGCGTCTATGCCATCAGGCCTGATATCGATGCGGTATCTCGGCTGCAATATTTCCTTCAGTATTGCCTGCATAAATTCGTCATCTTCAACAAGCAGGATATGTATTTTAGGATTATTCTGTTGATTCATTGGCGAAGAAGCGTTGATTGGGGAACTTCAATGTGATTTTTTGTGCAATCTTTATATGAAAGTAGCTGCCAAGTATTTGAATGTACAATTGATTTTTAATATTTATTAGGCCTTTTTAGCCGTTAATAAATCCGAAATTATTTAAAATTTAACAATAATAACTAATTTAGTCACGGTTACATTTTAGTACAATTATAACAAAAAAAAAGGCAACTTTTTCATTATTCCTATTAGGAGTTTAAAAAAAATCTCTCCATAAGCTGGCAGGATATGTGATTAATTTTTCGCTTCAGGCAGAACTTTGATTACTTGTTTATTGTTTCTGAAAATAAGGCGTAACTTTAATATCGGATATTAATGAGCGGCAGTACCCTAATAAAATTATTATAGTATCAAAATGATAAGCAGAAATCTTTTGTCCCTTGACAGCGCACAGCTAAACAGGCTATTCCCATTCTTCGTTATTGCTGACGCAGCTATGAATATTGTGGAACTGGGGGACAAACTGAAGGAAATTTGTGGTAATAGGGTTGGTGAATCCATTTTCGATTATTTTACTGACCTGCATTTTGATGAAGACGTTCAGGATGGTTTAAAGAACAGCTGGATCACCCTGAAACAGCAACCTGTACGCCTAACCGGTAAATGGGAAAAGATTGCTGCACAAAACCTGTTTTTTTTTGCCGGATACGGGCAATCATTTCTTGATGAAATTCAACTGCCTGAACCTGATCCAGGTGTAAATCCCGATAACAGTAAAACCGATTCAACGCAAAGTCAGGTATTTTCGGTTGATGAATACAGTTATCACCAGGTGATCGAAAATATGAGGATCGGTTTGGTAGAACTTGACCTGGCCGGGCATATTGTTTATGCAAATAGCAGTTTTTGTGAAATCTGCGGCTATGATCTTGTTGGTATTAAAGGCAAATTGCTGTCAGAACTGTGGGCTGGCAGGATATTTTCGGAGGATGGTGATGCCATAGGTTACGATAACATCACATCAAAGGTAAGCGAAATACAGTTTTTAGATACAAAAGGTGAAAGGAAATGGTGGTTGGCATGTAGCAGCTTAAGTTTTAACCATGAGCATGAACAAATCGGTTCGCTGCTGATTAATTTTGAGATTACCTATCATAAAGAACAGAAACTGGAGCTGATGGCCGCTAAATCAGAAGCAGAAAAAGCGGTCAGCAGTAAGGATATGTTTTTGGCAAATATGAGTCATGAGATCAGAACGCCCATGAATGCCATTATCACGATGGCCAACCAGCTGGCTAAAACCAATCCAACGGTTGAGCAGGATTATTGCATTCAAACCATACAGACCGCATCGAAAAACCTGTTGGTCATCATTAATGATATCCTGGACCTTTCTAAAATTGAGGCGGGCAAAGTGAATCTCGAATCTATTGGACTCGATATTTCAAAAGTACTCAGGGAAGTGATCCAGGTGATTAAGCATAAAGCGGAAAAGAAAGGACTTATTATTGATTATTTCCAGCCTCATCATGATGAGATTGCTCCGGTATTGATAGGCGACCCCTACCGGATTAGCCAGATCGTGTTGAACCTGCTGAGCAACGCTGTAAAATTTACCGATAAAGGATCTGTATCCCTTAAGCTGAGTCTTTTGGAAAATTTTGATGATGCCCAGGAAATTGAGATTATGGTGAAGGATACCGGAATAGGAATGCAGCCTGAATTTGTTAAACGTCTTTTTGACAACTTTAGCCAGGAATATGAATCTGTATCACGCAGGTATGGTGGAACCGGATTGGGTATGAGCATATCAAAAAAGCTTGTTGCCCAGATGGGAGGATATTTTAACATTAAAAGTGAAAAAGGAAAGGGCTCTGAAATTTCGTTTGTTATCCGGCTGATGAAAGGTGTTGGCGAGGATCTTCCGGTGGAGGAAAAACTGGTGCTGAGCGACGACCTGTTTTCGGGCAAAAGGATTCTTATTGTTGATGATAATGAAATGAACAGGCTCGTTGCTTCTACGGTATTATTGAACTACGGTTGTCAGATCATGATAGCTGAGAATGGCCAGATGGCCATTGATATGGTTGATAAGGATAATTTCGACCTGATTCTTATGGATATTCAGATGCCGGTTCTGAATGGTTATGATACTACAAAGTTGTTGCGTAAAGGCGGCTTTGAAGGACCCATCATAGCGCTAACCGCTTCAGCAATAATAGGGGAAAGGGAAAAATGTATAGCCGCCGGCATGGATGATTACATTGCAAAGCCTATAAAAGAAGACCTTTTTATTACGGTAATTGATAAATGGATGGTAAAAGGAGCTGTTGAAACCGTTCAGCCAGAGGTTGAGGTCCCGCTTTACAGCCTGGATGGTCTTTACGTAATCAGCAAAGGGAGGGAGGATTTTGTGACTAAAATGATTCAGATGTTTTGTGATCAGATGCCTTCTGCCGTTAGCGACCTGAACCAGGCTTTAGAAAATGCTGATCTTCCAAAAATATCAACGCTGGCCCATAAACTTAAATCAACCATTGATCACCTGGGCATTGTTTCCATTCAGCGCGTGATCAGGGATATAGAAAGCCTGAGTGACGAAAATGCGCCCGTTTCAGAACTGATTCCTTTGATTGCACAGGTTAACCGTGTGATTGATCAGGTAGTTTCGGACCTCCAAACCGAAATAACAAGAAGGAACCAGGATTTGGCTGATTAGTCTGCATCAAAGGGGCTGAAATGATTAAGTAAGTCATTTTGGGCTGCCGGTAATGCTGAAAGTCCGCTTTGCAGATTAACTATTTAAATGCAATTCGTTAGCCACTAACCAGCAGGGATATTGCTTTTAAAACATTTGCAAAAATTAATTAGCCACGGAAACACAGAAATCACGGAGGAGATTAAAATTTTTCCGTGTTTTTCGTGGTTCCGTGGCAGACATAACGCTTAGGCATGCGCAGAAAGATCTACAACTATTTAAATGCAATTCGTTAGCCCCTAACCAGCAGGGATATTGCTTTTAAAACATTTGCAAAAATTAATTAGCCACGGAAACACAGAAATCACGGAGGAGATTAAAATTTTTCCGTGTTTTTCGTGGTTCCGTGGCAGACATAACGCTTAG
>NZ_JBHNZK010000038.1:0-10572 GCF_042464845.1 Pedobacter sp. BG31 | reverse complement strand
GAGCTATAAACAAGAGAAAGTAGTAGATAAATTAACGATCTCAGAAGAGCAAAAAACATACTCACAAATTCAATCTGACAATCAGTAAAAACTAACCAACTGTAAGATTAAGTAGTGGCTATTACAGATAAAGCTACCCATCATGAATGACCGGTTAAGGGCTATACTTGAGATTATAAAAATCAAAATAAAAATGAAGATATTTATCAAACATCCCAACGCGCTTTTATTTGTCACAAATATTTGATTATCTATTTTTATCATATAATAAATATCGAGTAAAATAAGGATTTTGTATCCACTACAATGTTTCAGAAAAATGCTACAATTGCATGTTCATCAGGTATTATTCTGAGTGCTGGCAATAGTAAGTTAAGTTATTTGTTTGCCAAATGTAGAAAACACTTCCGAACTTCTTCTTATTAAGATTTGATCAGGCTTTTCAATATAGGATCGATTTTATTTTTTAATAACATTTACCTTATTTATCGAACAAAGAATTTGAACAGCCACTTAAAACCAACCGCCGTTAACATGAATATAGTTCTGTGGTTATGAGTTTTATGTCATGCAATGTGATGAAGTCAATATGTTTGTTGTTCGTTTATTTGCCTGTCAACATCGCTGACTGGAAATTCAATTACGGTATCATTTATAGAGGCAAATGAAATTTAGTATTATGATATGTATGGCTATTTAAGACATAAGCACATTAAATACCATACTGGCCCGTTGATATAAATACCCTAACAGGAAACTTGCACATGGCAGCTTCTTGGTTGAACAATTTATCCCTACGCCTTTGTATCGCATGATCTGATCTGGAACCTGATCCCGGCCGATCCATCATTTAACAGCCGTAAGAATGACAAGCTGCCCAGGACGGAAGATTACTTTGACGGGTACTACCTGCTGCAAAAAACAGCTATCGAAGTGATGACGGAGAACTATCCGAAAGAGCCCATAATGGAAGATTACCTGAGCCTGTTCCCGAATGCCAATGCGCAGCATTTGCATGAAATAGATTTGAGAAAAAGGTTTTTAGAAAACATACAGCCTTTGCTTACCATTGCGAATAATAATGGGTTTGAGTCTATGAGTAATTAAATCCCTCAATTAAAAATTTAAGCATGTTAGACTACATCTTTTGTCTCTTGTAATCATCACTTTATAGCGCACAATACCTTATTATAATACACGAAATAATATATGAGTACTGTACAGATCCAACCATGCCATACGTTTACGGTTAAACCAACAGTTAAGCGGTTAACCTTCCTTGAAGTACTGATAAAAATTCGGCAAAATATTTACACTTCGCAGATACCTTATCAATATCCAACAAAGAAAAAAGGTCCGGGCAGTCTGACTCATGAAACTGACTTTTGGTTTTATAAGTTGCACTAATCAGTTTTTCCTTCGGATTTGAGATCATCATTGGATCGCCTTTACATTTAACATCTGCACCGTATTTTTTATTGAACACGTCAATATCTCCAAATATCAATGTTTCCAGTTCCCAAATATTCATTAATAACATATCAGTTTTTTTATGCTTGAGGGCTTCAAACCATTTATTTAAACCTTTCTGTATATCTACTTGAGAGGGCAGGCCATCCAAGTCCCGGATAAATATCAAAAAATTATAATCTGCTCCTTTAAGTTCTTGAACTAGTGCCCTGGCGGTTTTGGGACTATCCAGCCCTTTCCCACGTATTCCCCTTAACAACGGCTGAAAGTGAACCATATCAAACTTCCTAACTAACAAATTTTTAATAGCAGTTTTATCATATGGGTCCTCCCCGATTAAACCAATCCTCTTCATGACTCTAGATCTGATAACAGCCAATAATCGCTTAAAAAACCCACATCATTTATATAACCTATTGCTTTTTCTTTTTGTCTTTCTGTTAAGTGGCCAATCTGGGTCCCTCTCCCTTTTTGATAAGTCGCGATCATAATTCTGTCAAGTTCATCCTCATTGAGCACGTCAAGTGCTTTGGGAGAATGCGTGGAAATAATAATCTGGTTGTTGACGGCCTGCTCGGTCAAAAACTGCATGACCAGATCAAACTGATGGGGATGTATCCCCAGCTCAGGCTCTTCTAATAAAATAAGCCTATTGAAACTTAATGAAATATCACTAATGATAATGAACAACCTTTTTGTGCCATCCGACAACTGCGACCAGGGCAGCCAGTTATCATTTACAAAAAAGTCCATCCTGATATTTTCAGCAATGACGAAATGGTCACTTTTATAAAATGTCACATTTTTGCTTAATCTTACATCCTGAATTGGGCTAAACTTTTTTAAATTATCCAAAGTCTTTTCATCAAGTACGGATAATTTTAAAAATTTCTCTGTATCGAGCCCTTCAACAACATCCTTCCATTTTTCATCCGGGTCGCTGTCCTCATTTAAAGTTAAATCAAATTCTTCCTGAAGTCTCGATTCCAGGGCCTCCATAGCCGCACGCAATAAAGGAAAACCTGACGTATCCCAAAAATCATCTATGTCAAGAGGAATTTCCATAGTCATGGGTTCACTTAGGCCAAGGATTCTATCGGGATATCCAAAGCCGATAAAGTTAGCACGGCGATAGTTAAATTTCAACCTACTGAAAAGTGTGGCTATATTCCTCGGCGGAGAAAGCGGTCTACCAGTACTACTAAAATAACTCAATTCATTTTGGGAATCATAAACAATTTTACCATTGATCTTCACCTTTTGCCCATAAGTCAAAGAAGGCATATCATCTGTTACCTGACGACTATTGAGTTTGGTAATTGAGTAGACCACCTGAGTTTTATCCTCCGATAAAAAGCTTAGTTCTGCCGACTTAAAGGAAAGTTCATTAAGAGAGAATAAAGAGGAGCTAGCCATTGACATAAACTCAAAAAAATTAGATTTACCAGCACCATTTTTCCCAATAAGAATATTGAGTCCGGGCTTAACGTTCGTCTCCAAATCCTCAATTGACTTTAATCCCTTAAAGCTGACTTTATTTAATAGTAATTGTGATCTGGAAATAATGGCAGACATTAAGTATTTTTTTAACAAATGTAAAAGATTGTAGGAAGAAACCAGTTAAAAGAAATTATTTTTAATGAGAAGAATTGAAAACGACTCATACCAACAATTTCACGTGATTCCTTGTAGGAACAGCCTGGTCATCCTTTTGGAACAAAAAACACAGCAAATTACACGGTTCAAAAGAGACTGGCAGAAAACAATGGTTTTAAAAATCCTATTAATACTTAAAATCAATTCCCAAATCATGGCGGCACACCCCATAATCAAACCTTAACCCTACGCGCGTGAGCGGTTGCAGCGCTATCCTCCCGCAGGGAGATATAGCGAAAGATGCGACCCTTTAGGGGCACGCCCGAATAAAATAAAAAACTAACAATATTTTATTTTCTGTCTAAGAGTACCTTGTATATTATTTTAAATAAAATTCTTATCTTCAGTTTAACAAAACTATTGTACCAAACATCAACAACATGAACATACCTGGACATTTCTATGTTGTTCATTACAATCTCAGTCCACCGCCTTATCCAACGAGAATCATCTTACAGTCGTGACGGTCCCCAATCAGAATACAACACCAGGCTCCCCTAGCGCTCCATGGTCTGAACCGGTGATATTTAAAGAAACTAAATTGATTAAATCACCTTTGATGACTAAATTTGTTTAAACCTACGGGAAACTTCCTATACGAATAAACCGGATTTGAGATAATGTCCCATCAAAATTTAATTGGATGATCATGATTATCGGGAGAAGACTTAAATGTTAACCGTTTATCCCGGATATTGAGGCGTACTATCACCGTAAAATGGATATAGAGGGAAAACATAAGATGTCAGTACTCAATGCAATCCGATTGAAAATCGCTGCAAGGGTATACTACTGTATAAAAAACAACAGATTATACGAAAAAATACATGAGTACAAACCTGCCAAGGATCTTGCACCGCCAATTTGACCAGTCAAGATCAATCAACAGGTTCGATCATGATCCACGAACTGCCGCTTGGTGAGCAGGGAAATGGAATTCCTATCCTTAGCGCTAAAACATTGTACACCGAATCATCCTCGTGAAAATGCAAAAACTTATCAACAGGGAATGATTTAAACAGGTCAACCTGGAGGGTTGACTGATAGTTGCACAGCCACTGTACACGTTAAGGTAGAAGTTAAAAAGTACTGTCTCCTTATCATTTCATAGAGCTTGCCTTACTTTTTACGGCAAACTCATCGTTTGAGCAAAAAAACGGTTAAAAAAATTTGCAAACGTTTCTAAGCGCAAATCTCCGGCGGAAAGCGCCGAAGCACTGGTGCCTAAGGAGCACACCAAAGTACTTTTGCACCAGTTAAGAAATGGTCATTGATAAATATTTTTACTTAACTGTCACTATTCCACCCGATATCCGTCTTATACTGCAAACGATATTTATTTGAAACCTTTATACACCCTGAAAACTGACATGAAACAAACAGCATATGTAATAGTTATTAGCATGGTGATGCCTTTGCTGATGTATGCACAGGAGACATCGAACCACCTTGTGAACGATGTTGCAAAAATGGAAGGCCTTTGGAAAGGATCGTTAACCTATCTGGATTACCGTTCCGGCAAACCTTATACGATGCCTGCCGATATTGAAATTAAGCGAATTGCCAGCACGAACCGTTTTCTTTTTATTCATACTTATCCGAATGAACAAAGTGCAAACTCAACAGATACGTTGACCATCTCGAACGATGGCAGATACTTTGGTGATGCGCCGATGATCTCCCGGAAAGTATTATTAAAAGATGATGTTCAGATTATTACGGAAAAGATGGGTACAGATGGCAATGACGGAAAGAAAGCGACCATAAGGCAAACGTATATATTAGGTAAAAATAATTTTTCCAAACGGAAGGACGTCAGGTATGCCGGTGAAAAAAACTGGATCAAACGACACGAATATAGCTACAACAGGCCATGATGAGGGCATTAAAAATGCCGCAAATAAATACCTGAAATTTCCCGCATCAGCAGGGCAGTGGACCAATAAAACTGCATTACTTATTGAAAAATCACTGTTGTCTTAAAGTAACAGTGATTTTTTTTATCCACGATTTTTATAAGTACTATAGATGGGCTATGGCCTTGAAGATGGGACCGTTTTACTGTTGAATTCTGTTATCAAAGTATTCTGCCGTTTTGCCAACAGTGCATGGGTGGTTGCAGCCGGACCTTTTTATGAAGAGAATTGCTAAAGATTATTATGCCAAACCAAATTGGCTATTTCTTCCAGTATAAGGTTAACCTGATCTGTTAGGTAGTGCCAAAAATATCATATTCAGATCAGCATGCACTGCAGCAGTTTTCCAAAACAGCCTTTCTCTAAAGAATAATTTTCTTCACTATAAGTTTTTCAATTCCAAGCTACGCTTAATTTATTAAAAAAAAATAAATATTTATTTTTTATCAATAAATATTTATCTTTATTTGCATCATAATTAGCTTAATTAAAAAAATAATATGAAAAATAAAGCAAGTGTAAATAACCTAATTTCAGTTGTGAAAGTGTTAACCTGGATCGTATTTGTTGGTTTATGCATCAAAACCGGATCGCTGATAATATCTTTTACCATCAGTATTACCGAAAGCCATTTAGCTGCCAAAGATCTTTACAAGGGTTTGGATCTGAGCCCGCTCCTGGAGCATAGCCCATCTCAGTATGTAACGCTGATGCTGTTGCTTATTTTGAGCTGGGCAGCAAAAGCTTTTCTATTTTTTATCGCTATCAAGATCTTTCTAAAAATCAATCTTGAGCATCCTTTTAGCGATAAAATGGCGGCGCTAATCATCAATCTCAGTTATGTTTCGCTGGTTATCGGAATACTGACCATAATGGCCGGGGCTTACCGTAATGATTTAATGAAGGACGGGATAATTTTCCCGAATTTACCGCCCAATTTGGCTGGCGGAAGTGAATTTCTATTTTTAGCAGGCATTTTATTTATTATTTCACTAGTATTTAAAAAAGGAATCGAAATACAGGCTGAAAATGATTTAACCGTATAAGCTTATGCCGATTGTAATAAATCTGGATGTGATGATGGCCAAGCGGAAAATGTCGCTTAATGAGCTGGCCCAAAAGGTAGATTTAACACTTGCCAACCTTTCTATATTTAAAACCGGGAAAGCAAAGGCGGTTCGATTCAGCACACTCGAATCTATCTGTGAGGCCCTGAACTGCCAGCCAGGAGACCTGCTGGAGTTTAGGAAAGAAGACTAGTTTAGTGGATGATTTGCTTATCTTTGGTAACTACGTCATCAATCTTGATCAGCACCTTATTTCCCTTGAACCAATTCTACCCTCAAATACTGATGGACGTATTTGACAGTTATTGCTTAGCCCGGGAAGTGAAAAATTATGATCGAATGATGCTTATGGATGAGGCATTTGCCGGATTTTAAAGCCACAACAGAAAACCAGGATGAAGATTGTAAGGGATATTTTCCGTATCATTGCGGTGTAGGAGGTGAGAGACCTACATCAGTCGAAAGCCTGAGAGCGTTAATTTAGAAAGGGGTTGATCATGGATTTGATCTACCCCTTTTTTTCGCAGACTATATCCTGACAATATTCCGCTTATAAAACAAATTTACCAGCACAGGTATATCAAGCAAACGGCAGATTGCCCCGACACAGGTAAAGTAAGTTGCCCGGGAATACGAAATGTCATCTTAGGTTTTCTCATCGTCATCAGCAATAATTTTGATCAAATCATGTTGATTTAGAGTCAACAAATTTGCTGCCTCCACTTTCAAAATCATGGCGATATGAAACAAACGGTCAATCGTTAATTTACTATAACCAAGTTCGATTTTGCTGTAAGCATTTTGCGATATTTTTAGTTTTGCGGCCAGATATTCCTGGGTGTAATATCTGTACGCTCTAATTTTTCTGATATTGCCGACAACCTCTCTTGTTTTAAAAACCAGTACATTTTCCATAAGCGCTAATTTTTATTTTCTATACTTACAAACCGGCTGGTGCAGCTTAGCCTACCATGTTAACAGCATAAACACACCAAAATCCGTATGATTAATTTTACGCTATAACGTAAAACAAGATAAAATGTTTACTGATTTCGCTTTGGTCTAAAATCGCGTTATATTTCTGCCGGCCTGGCAAATAAATATCAGATCATTGTTGGATTCATTTTGTTATAAAACCTTGGACAAATATCTATTAACACATAAACCTCCATTTAACTCTTATTTAGACACGCAAAACTGATCTCATATTTACGATATGCAAGGTGATGTTATAAAACAAATTGTATACAAGTTAAAAGCTATGCTAATCAATCAATTAACAATGGTTGTAAGGTATCTGTCAACAGCACTTGACTTTGCTAATATTTTTAGTAATTTTGACCTGTAAAGGACATTGTTATGATTAGAGAACTAGATTTACCCCAAAACTATACATTGGATACATTGGACAATCCCGGACGTGTTTCGGGCTTTATATCCCCTGCTGAGGATTACAAGCAACGGAGGTTACATATTGCCCAAAGGATAGTTAACGATCCGACCAATACATTTTACTTCGAGTGTGACGACGACCACATGAGGTATTTTGGCATTATGAAAGGCAGTATCATTGTAGTGGATAAATCTGTTCAGGTTACATCCGGGATGTTAATTGTTTGTGCTGTGGAGGGTGAATGGCTCACCAGAAAGTTATGTATTAAAGGAGATAATACTTACCTATGCCTTAATGATACGATGGATGCCTGTTTAAACATAACTGGTAGAAACGTTACTGTATTTGGCGCCGTTACCTGGACTTGCCTGCCACATTCAAAGCAAAACCATGTTCGCACTGGCAGATTGTAATAACTTCTACGCAAGCTGCCACCGCTTATTTGAACCTGAATACAATGGTGTTCCGGTTATTGTACTGAGCAATAATGATGGCTGTGTAATTGCCCGTAGTAATGAGGCAAAAGCCTGTGGCATTGCTATGGGTGCGCCCTTTTTTAAAATCAGAGCGGAAATTAAAAAGTACAACATTGCCGTATTTAGCAGCCATTATACATTGTATGGCGATATTAGTGCAAGGGTGATGACCAACCTCGCCAGGTTTACGCCTGACGTTGAAGTTTATAGCATTGACGAATGTTTTTTAGGCTTAAGCGGCTTCGATAACCTGGAAGAATATGGCAGGCAGATCAGGGAAACCGTGATTTATAATACCGGCATACCCATAAGCATAGGCATTGCGCCAACCAAGGTATTGGCGAAGGTTGCTAACAAAACCTCAAAAAAGCATAACGGTGTGATGGTACTTGCAACCGGGGAGGAAATTAATGATGCCCTGGCCGATTACCCGGTTGAAGACCTTTGGGGTATTGGCAGGCAGTTTGCGCATAAGCTTATAAAAGGCGGCATTGAAACAGCTGCGCAGTTTAGGGCATTACCGATTGATTGGGTACAAACCAATATGACGATTGTTGGCGTTAGGATGTGGCGCGAGCTTTGGGGAGAGAGTTGCATACCTTTGAAAACCGTACTTGACCCCAAAAAAGGGATGTGTACCAGCAGGGCATTTGGAAAGCTTACCGGCGATTATAGTGAGCTCATGGAAGCCACATCAAGCTATGCGGCCAGGCTTGCCGGCAAACTCCGCAGAGAGAAATTGTGTACCACCGTCTTATCGGTCAGATTACTTACCAATAAGTTTGTTGCCGATGAACTGCAAGCCTACCCGGCAATAACGATACCGCTTGACCACCCGGTTAATAATACCATCGACCTTATAAAAACAGCACTTTGGGGATTGAAGAAAATATACCTGCGTGGCTACCTGTACCAAAAGGTTGAAGTAAATGCTACAGGTTTGATACCCGAATCGGAAGTGCAGCTTAACATCTTCAATGACTTTAAAGGCATTAAATATGATAAGATATCAAAAGTGCTGGACAGGCTGAATTTGCAGTATGGCTCGGGAACATTGCGAATGGCCGGCGAAGGCAAGGACCAAAAGTGGGCAATGAAACGCGAGTTCCTGCGGCCACATTATACCACCAACTGGAATGATATTATAAAAGTGAAATAAGATGAAAGAACTGTTAGACCTGATAAAGCGATACCTCCTTAAAGAGGCTGCAACCCTTAACCAAATAAATGATACACAAAAGCCTAAGCAGGCAAAGAAGAAAAACTAACTGCCCCGGTTAACTGTTGTAGGGGATAAAAGGTAAACATGTGTGCCAGATATACGTTAACAGCGGAAGAAAAGGAAATTCTCAGAACCCATCCGCACCAGATACAGGGTGAGTGGACTCCTAACTATAACCTTGCCATTACACAGAAAGGATTAGTGATTACTGCTGACGAACCAGACATTATCCAGCAGATGGCGTTTGGTATTGTACCTTATTTTGCCGACAGCTTAAAACTTACCCGTGATACATGGAACATTAAAAGCGAAACCGCAATGGAGAGCAAACTGTGGAGACCATTGCTTGTAAACCATAAAACCTGTTTGGTAATGGCTGACGGTTTTTATGAATGGAAAAAAGATACAAAGGGAGAACAGCAACCTTACCGCTTTACGGTTAAAGACAGAAAGCTGTTTTGCTTTGCCGGCTTATGGTCGCAATGGGTTGATCCTGAAACGAAAGAGAAGTTCCGTACTTATGGTATCCTTACAACTGAGGCCAACCCCTTAGTTGCAGAAATCCACTCGAAAAAACGTATGCCAGTTATACTTACAAAACCCGAAGAAGAGATATGGCTGAGTAAAACAATACCAATTGAATCTAAAATGACGGTTTTAGATACCTTTCCTGAGGAACTGATGATACGTGTTAAGGTTGGCAAACGTGTTAATGCGGTATCGACACTTAAAAAGCCCAATAATGATTCGGACTTGCTGTTACCGCTGAATACTGATGAGGATGTGTAGTAACATAGATACATAACATTCAACCAGAGCAATAATGGGTCAGTGGATATTTATACCATCACATGCCGATAAATCAGGTCATGTGAATTAGTCAAAACTTAATCTGACAGTTACGATAAATTAAACAATGTAACAGAGATTAGTATTATGACTACACAATCAAAGATCATTAAGAACAAATTAGGTATCCTTGAGCTTGCTCAGCACTTGGGGAATGTCTCTCAAGCCTGCAAAGTAATGGGTTATTCACGTGATAGCTTTTATCGTTTCAAAGAACTTTACGACCAGGGCGGTGAGCTTGCCCTCCAGGAAATCAGCAGAAGAAAGCCCATTCTCAAAAACCGTGTTGAAGAGCATATTGAGAAAGCTGTTGTGGCAATGGCTGTAGATCAGCCAGCCTTAGGTCAACTCCGGGTATCTAACGAGCTTAAAAGACAGGGCATTCTGGTATCACCTGGCGGAGTCCGAAGTATTTGGCTCCGCCACGATCTTCACACCTTTCAACTCCGTTTAAAGGCATTAGAAGCTAAGTCCGCACAGGAAGGATTAGTCTTGACCGAAGCTCAGGTCGTAGCTCTGGAAA
>NZ_JBHNZK010000037.1:0-12512 GCF_042464845.1 Pedobacter sp. BG31 | reverse complement strand
CCTACTCGATAGCGTCTATTTTATCGTTATTTGATAAAGCCCGCTATTTTTTTATTTACATCTTCACCCCTTAAATCTTTTGCAATTACTTTTCCTGCCGGATCAATAAGTATGTTTTGGGGAATAGCCGTGATACCGAAACGCACAGCTACTTCTGTCTTAAAACCTTTTACATCGCTCACTTGCGTCCAAGGTAATTTGTCCTGCTCAACAGCTCTCATCCAAGCGGCCTTTGTATCATCCAGCGAGACGCCCACAATTTCAAAATTTTTATCTTTTAATTCATGGTACGCTTTTAATAAAAATGGATTTTCCGCACGGCAGGGTACACACCAGCTGGCCCAGAAATCAACAAGTACATACTTTCCTTTGAATGAAGATAACTTGAATTCTTTACCATCTTTGTCTGGTAAAGTAAAATCAATCAATCTGCCTACTGCAAATTGTTTTGCCTTTTCATACTTATCAGTAATTTTTTTTCCAGTAAAGCTGGCGAGTACCCGGGGCGTTAAGATTTTATAATAAGGATCAAATTTAATGACATCAATTACCGCCATTTTATTTTGGTGAATTAGATCTGCAGTCACATAAGAATCCGGATGACTAAAAATAAATGAATCAAGTGCAGCTTCAATTTTGGCATGTACCGGCTTTGCTTCTGTCTGTATCTTTTTGATTTCTACCGAATCTTTCACCTTTGCATAATATACTTTTGCAAATCGCTCACTAATTTCTTTAAATTGAGCAATTAACCTGGCTGTTTTTGAATTGTACTGATTATATTCTTCCTGTATTTTTGTGCCGGTAATGTTAGCCTTGGCCATGTTATCTACACCCTTTACTGTTGTTGTTCCTTTTTCAAGATAGAAATCTGTAAAATCAGGATTTGTTCTTTTTGAAGGATCTTTCTTAATCGCCTTTAATTCGAGATACGCTTTATTTCCAAAAGCGGTGGTGCCCTTAAACACAAATTTTCCATTGGTTAAAATCGTGCTGTCTACAACGCTTTTTCCGTTATCGTTGATAAAGGTTAACAATACCATTTTCTCAGTTCCTGCTTTAGGCAATGTGCCAGTAACGGTAAATTTATCTTGTGCCATTGTTTTGCCGGTAATCAGGCAGGTGAACAGCGCAAGGATGTTCATTAGATTGATTTTCATAATTTTTTGAAATCTATTTTTTAGGTTAATTGATGAATTTTTTCAGCTGATCCAATAAGTTTTCGCCACGAAGGTTTTTCGCTACAATTACGCCCTGAGGATTGACCAAAACATTTTGTGGTACAGAATTGATTCCATACATCATGGCAACTTCGTTTTTCCAGCCTTTTAAATCGCTGACGTGGATCCATGGCATGCCATCGTTTTTTACTGCCTCTTCCCATACCTTTTGTCCTCCAGGGTAATCGAGTGATACACTGACAATCTCGAAGTTTTTATCCTTGAGTGCAGTATAGGCTTTTACTACGTTTGGATTTTCTGCACGACAGGGAAGGCACCAGCTTGCCCAAAAATCCACAAATACATATTTTCCTTTTAACGAAGAAAGTTTGAATGGTTTTCCGTTGATGTCATTTTGAATAAAATCAGTCACTTTAGAGCCAGTTTGGCGTCTTTTTCCGATTTCAATTTTTTCGACCGTTCTTTTGCCTAGTGGCGATGATTTTAACTCAGGAGAGAATCTGTGGAACAAAGGCTCTACTTTTGCTGCTTCAAACTTGTTATCAAGTACATACATATTATAAGCATATAAGCCAGCAAATGAATTCAGGTGGTCTTCAGCGAATTTCATATTTATTGCTCGGTTTTGAGCGACTAGTTTTTGGATGCTATCGGCTGCCATTTTGCGCTCTGAAACAGATTTCAGGTAAGTTCCGTCAGTAGCTTTCTTGCCATATTCCCTTTGCAGCATCATTATTTTTGCTGTTACCTTACCGATCAGCGCCTCTCGCTCGCTATTTTCGCGATCAGCTACAGAACCGCTCACTTTTGCATTTTTAATGGAGTCTGTTCCATCCAAAGTAATCGCAGCATTTTCCAGGAAAAAATCTTTAGTATCGCCAAGCGTAGCGCCTGGTCTAAAGCGGAGTGGTTTAACGGCAATAAGGGCTGGTTGCGGTTCGTTAACATGCCCTGTAAACTCAAATTTCCCGTTTTTAATTTCAATAGAATCGGTTTCTTTCCATTTATCTGCCTGAAGCGTCACCAGGTAAGCCTTTGCCGGTTCTTTTAAGGCAGGAATATTTCCGGTAATGGAATAATTTTTCTGAGCCGCTACCACAAAAGGTAAGAGCATTATAATTGGAATCAGTAATTTTTTCATGTCTAATTATTTTTAAATAAAATTTTTGGGTTAGTTCCTCAAAACAATTCCACCCACAAAACCTACGCTGTAGCTGGTGCCTGATTGCACAAATGGAGTTGCCGTTAAAATAGTGAAACGTAAATACCTTGCTGTGGTTAATGTGGGAAAGTTAATGGTCTGTTTTCTGGTCGCGTTGGTTACATCCACGGCATAGATACCTTTATCTGTCCAGGTAGTGCCATTGCTGCTCGTTTCTACCTTAGCAGAGGTGGTATAGCCTCCGGTTGTTGGTGTTACAACCGTTGGAATAAAGTAATCTAATCCAGAGAATGTAATTTCCCTTGCAAAGTCTGCGGTTACAAATTGTGGTAGGGAAGCTGTTGTAGCACTTAGCCAATACGTACCGGTGGTATTGGCATCTACTGCTCGTCCTGCACTGTTTGCACCTCCTGTTGAAGAGGCTGTGGCAGTAAGGGTAAAACCGGTATGGTCTACATAAAGTGCATCACCAGTATTAAATACATAATAAACAACTTTTCGTGTCTTCGGATCTTGATTTTGCCCGTCTATTGATGTAATGGTAACGGGTAGCACATAGGTACTAAACTTTTTGAGGGTAGTTTGGAAACCAAGATTTAGTACTGCAGCCTCTGAAACATTTGTTCCAGCGGGGATGGCCACAGTTGGTTTGTAAAAAAGATAACTAGTTGTAGGCAGCAATAGCACACCACTGCCATACTTTGCTCTATAATCGTTAATTTTAGTGGTGTCAGGTGCGAAGGTAATATAGTGAATACCAGAGGAGCTGCTGCCTTCTAAAGTAGCTTTCATCTCTACGCAAACTACGGCAGTATTTTTAATGTCCAGCGGTCTTGACACAACGTCTGACGTTGCTGGCAGATCAAAGGCAACACTTCCGTCCGGGAGTGGTTCTCTTGTCACTTTCTCTTTTTTACATGATAGGTAAAGCATTAAAATCGTGCAGATTGCCAGTATATTAAAATTAGATATCTTCATTTTCTGAGTTTTTTGGTTATGGATTCTGTAACATATCTGGGTTATAGGCCAATACTTGAACCGGTATTTGAAGTGTATATTTGCTGCTGTGTGGTTCAAGCGTGGCAATGACAACGTTTTGCGCATTAATTCTGGTTACGGAAGGCATTTTGTTTTCCATGTCTAATCTTCGCATATCAAACCAGCGGAGGCCGTGAAAAGGTAATTCCCTTCTGCGTTCTGCCAGTACCTCATCCAATATCGTCGTTTGGCTTTCTGAGTTGAAATCTCTGCTGGAGATCGGTGTACCAGTGAGTCGATTTCTACGAATTTCATTCAGGTGGCTGAGCGCAACCGTTAAATTGTTGGCTCTTGCTGCACATTCAGCAGCAATCAAATGCATTTCTTGTACGGTGGTTCCGGTATTGGTGAGTTGAAAAGCCGGGGTAACTGCGGCAGCGTAAAACTGAGTTGATCCTCTTACAGTGCTTGCCCAATTCAGGTATAGCACGCTCTTTCTTGCATCGTTCGCAGCGAACGTACTTTTTAATTCCTGTGCCAGGGGTAATCCAGCGGCATTTGTACCTTTACCGTAGATCACATCAGGATGTGATACAACATTTAAGGTGGTTGGAAAACTTGATGGGGTAGTTAAATCGATCATGGTTGCGCGGGTATTTGCCAAAGCCAGCTCTGCATAACGTTGCGCTTCAGCATATTCTCTTCTATAGAGGTAAACCCTGGCCAACACACTGTAAGCCGCGGCCTTAGAACCTCGAAACCTGGCATTGCTGTTATCGGCCGGCAGGTTCGGAATAGCTTCATTAATATCGTTGATGATATGTTGATAAATCTCAGCAGAGGTGCTTCTTGTAGGTGCTTTTTGACTAACATTATCCGAGGTTACGTAGGGTACAGCCAAATCAGTAGCTGCAGTTGCGGCATCATAAGGTTTGGCATACTCGTTTACAAGATAAAAGTATGAATGTGCCCGGCCGAGTAAAGCTTCTGCTTTCAGACTATTCTTTTGCGATTCGGTACCGCCCTGGGCGGCATCTATACCTATCAATACCGTATTATATAGGCTAATTCTTCGGTAATGGTCGCCCCAAAGATAGGTGACAGCAGTGATATCTGTGGTAAACTGGGGTGCCCAGGTATAAATCAAATCTGCCAGAGAAGTAGGTGGATTACCTACATTTGGCAAATCGATATTATCTGTCATGTAATTCAGGATATTGGTTTCCGTTTCGGTGGTGAAAACGGGGCTATTCAACCAAAGGTCATAGTCATTTGTTGTTTTTAGTAATTGTTTTCCCTTCGGTTCAACATCCAGGTATTTATCACAACCGCTTAGAAGCAGTTCTGAAATGAGTAACAACACGCCTATATATTTAATGATCTTCATCAGTATAATTTTAGAAGTTAGTGAATAAGCCCAGTGTATAGGTAGGGGTTACGTATGATTTAGCGTAACTTCCGGTACCCGGGCTATAGTTGTAACGGTTAAATCCAACCGTGTATAGATTCGAAACCTGAGCCTTTATTTCGAAATTTTTGAAGCCTGCCTTTTTTATAAAATTGAGGTCATTCAAACGATAGGAAGCGGTAATATCTCCGATGGTCAGGTAATCGCCATGTACCACGTAATTACTATTGTACCGGTAAGCCCATGATGGGTTTGGACTGTTTAAGTCAACCAGATTGGGAATGTCTGTTTTCAACTCATCGCCTGCAACCCGCCAAAAGTTATTAGAACCTTCTAAAGGTCTCAGATCTGCCGGGCTAGGTCTGGGTACCCGTACTTTAAATCCCCCATAGTAATTTACCATGGCGAAAAAGTAGAAATTACCCACATCTATACGGTTACTCAGTCCGGCATTAATACTTGGAACCGTAGTGCCTGAATATTGTACCAATCCGGAATCTTTGCTCGACATGGCAATCGCCAGCGGATTGGTTGAGCTACTGGTATTGACCACGTATTCATTGCCTTTGGGATCTAAAATAATGGGATGTCCTTCGTTATTTAGACCTTTGGTATTGTAAGAGAACATTGCACCTACGGGATAACCACTTACAAAACCCAATACATCTATTATTTGAGGGTCGTAGCGTCCGGTTCGATAAACATCAAGTACTTTGCTGCTATTTTTGGCAATCACCACACCTGTGTTCCAGTTAAAGTTTTTGTTAGCTATCCAGTCTGCTTTCAGACTGAACTCCAATCCATTATTTCTGATGCTGGCATAATTGACCAAAGCTGATGGGGCACCTAAAGTTGGATCAATGGAAGAGTTGCCCATCACATCAGTTGTTTTTTTGGTATAATAATCTATGCTGCCGCTAATATTTTTAAAAACGTTAAAATCAAGCCCAAGGTTAAAGTTTGCAGTTTGTTCCCAACGCAGGCCGGTATTGGCATTTGAAACCAATATCAGAGAACTTAGTGTCGGGGTGTTTTGTGTATTATTTTGAGCCTGCGCAATAACCTGTGGAAGCGAAAGTTTGGCCACATTTCCATTAAAGCCAAAAGCACTCCGCAACTTTAATTGGTGAAGCCAGTTAAGCTTGTGCAAAAAGTTCTCCCGGTCTATGTTCCAGGCTGCACCAACCGACCATAAGGGCTTGTATTTATATTTAGGGTCGCTACCAAACAGGTTGGATTGATCTATACGAATACTTCCTGATAATGAATATTTATTTTTAAAGGAATAAACTACGTTGGAGAAAGCAGATAAAAACCGATCCTCGTTATACGATTGATTAAAGAAGTCAGTTAGTTGTCCAAGTGTATTGCTCGTAACCAGTGTTCCGCGAACTGCAGCCAGGCCGCCAAAAATGGAAGCATAATCTACCGGTTGTTGCAACAAGCTTTGGTCGTTGTAACCAAAGTAGGAAGCTAAATTACCTTTGCTGATGATATTTCGCAGTTCGCCACCGGCTATGGCATTAAATGAATGATTCCCGATTACTTTATTAAAATTCAATTGGGTACGGGCAGTATATCCGGTATTGCTGGCGTTCTGCTGCCGAAGGAAGTCGCCGTCAGGCAGGTTTCTTTTGAAAGCCAGCGATGGATTGGCAGTTGTAGGCGTAACCGTATAGTTATTCACCCAGGCATTCACTTCTGAAGAACCGCGCCCGGCTAAATGCCTGATTTCTGACCTGGAGGTTTCATATACTCCCCCAAACAGAAGATTAAAGCCTTTTCCAAGGTCGTAGTTAAAGTTGGCAATGGTTTTACTGTTCAGTGTTTGCGTTTTATCATTCACTAGTTGCGCATCAATCAGCGGATAATAGTTCTGGTCTAACAATCCTTGGGATAAAAGTACGGTATTGAAAACCGGCGCATAACTTCTGGAAATGATGGGGGCAGGGTTACCGTTCACATCTTCATAACGTTCGTAACCTGCAAAATCGGCCGGACCGGGTACTGGTACACCATTCGTGCGTTGTTCCTGATACTCGGTAGTGAGCTCCAGGGTCAATTTTCGGCTCAACTTTAGTGTGGTACGGCCGGTTAGTAAAAATCTGTTGTTGTCGTTTAGAATTTTATTGTCCCGATTATTTGTGTAATTCGCTGTAATGTAATACAATGCATTAGGCGTACCACCAGAAACATTTAATGTATTGGTTTGTGTAGCCGCAGTTCTTAGGAACAGGCGGCTGTAATCATCCAGGTTGTCATAATTTGCCAGTTCTGCAAATGAGCTTTCGGCCTGTTCAGGGGTAATAATTCCAGCAGCAAGCTGCGCCTGGATGTAATAAGGAGTAGACCGCCTTACATTTCCACCTACACCCGATGCTGTGCCATATAAAGAGGACCAGCTCGTTGGTGTGATAATTAATGCTTGCCTTTCGCGCAGGTAGCTGGCATTAATGGCTGATGCCTGTGGATCCCAACGGTAACGGCTATAATTCTCTTCGGGTCTTAAACCCAGTGTAGTCCTGAAATTGAACTGTGCGGCGCCTGGATTGGCCTGTTTTCTTTCTATAATAATCACACCATTTGATGCCCTCACGCCATATATCGTTGCTGAAGCTGCATCTTTAAGGATAGTTACAGATTTGATCTCATTGGGGTCGATCATTTCCAGGGTTAATTCGGTCGGATAACCGTCTACAACAATTAGAGGACTTTGGTTCGCCGACATGGTGGAAATGCCGCGGATATTAAATAGCGGCCGTGTTGATTGTCCGCTGCCCGGTACCGTACTTGTAAACTGTACGTCGTTATTAATTAGCAATCCGGGCAATCTGTTTACCAATCCGTCCAGGAAATTGGAGCTTACCCTTGATTCATATTCTTTTGTGCCGAGTTGAGCAACTGAACCCGTACTCTGTTCTGGTTTTATCCTCTGGTAACCCGTGTTTACTGTAACCGCTACGTCTTCTAATTTGCCGACATCAACACCCAGTCTGATCACACCAAGATCTTTTGCGGCTTTAACATCTCTGGTCGTGTACCCGATATAACTGATAAGTAGAATGGCATCTTCATTAACGTTTTGAAGTACAAAATTACCATCAGCTCCAGTACGCGTAAATTGCTTTTGGCCCTTTACCATAATGTTGGCACCAGCCAGCGGACTCCCTGTAAGTTCGTCCACTACTTTTCCGGTTACGGTGATGGACTGTAATCGCTCAAAGATGTTTTCAAAAATAGTTTTTGGCTTGGATTTTAAGGTTACTGTGTTGTTATTGATTTCGTATGCAATGGGTTGGTTTTCGAAAATCTGTTCCAGTACCTTTTTGAAGTCTGCATTTCGAACCCTTATGGTAACCGCTTTTGCATCGTCCAGTAAATCGCCAGGCACTACAAAGTTGTATCCACTTTGTACACGTAGGTTTTTAATTACCTCTTCCAGCGAGGCCTTCGACTTGTCTAGGCTGATTTTTTGAGCAAAGCCGGCGGCACTTACCTGTACCAGCACGGCTATTAAAATTACGGTGGTTAATCGCATCATCAGCCAAATTTTATGGATACACCTACGCATATCCTGTTTAATTTTTAGTTTTTTTAACACATTTTTTAGTTTGCGACAAGGACTTAACGGTACAATGAAATACCATCAATATTGCTTTAGTTCGCATTATTGTCTAAGTTTGGTTGTCTGGTTAATGCATGGTGCCGTTGTCAGTTAAACATAGCATCTGCAAATCGTTGATCATTATTTTCGAGGCCAGTATCTACCATATCCTGACTGCAATCAGGGTATGGTTACTTTCAGTTTTAATATCCTTTAGTGTAACTTTAGTATCATTCCTTTCATAATTTAGTTTGTTTGGTGGTTAATTGATTGGTTATTTGTATTCTGGCTTTTTAATGGCATTGGGAATTAATTTTCCGTTATCTGCAGTGGCTGATTTTACCTGAGAGCGATTATCGATAAACATACACCTTTCTTCCTTCGATTTTAAAATGCACATTTCCTGTGGCTTCTAGTGGAATCAATACTTGAGAAATATGGTCGAACCTTGATACTGATCCCCAAAATTTACCAGAAGGGATTTCTTCTTTGTAGATCACGTCAACATCGTACCATCGGGCTATTATTCGCATAATCTCCCTGATATCGAGGCGATCAAAAGTGAAATTATTGCTTTTCCACGCTATGGCAAATTCGGTATCTACCTTGCTTAATTTGATTTCTCCGGGTAATGTAGTAGCTTGATATCCGGGAGTTAGTATTTTTTCCCGGGCGTGATCGGTAATTTTGACACTACCTTCCAGCAAAGTTGTTCGATATGTTTTTTCATCGTTGTAGGCATTGATGTTAAAATGTGTACCTAATACTTCAACTGTCTGCGTTCCGCTTTCTACCAAGAAGGGGCGGGTTTTATCTTTGGCTACTTCAAAATAGGCTTCTCCTTTAAGCTGGACCCTACGTACGCCCTTCTCTTTTAGCGTGCTATGATAGGTTAAACTTGAGGCGGCGTTTAACCACACTTTTGTTTGATCGGGAAGGGTAAGGGTATAGGTTTGCCCCAAGGCTGTAGATAAGGTATGTAGATCTTGCGCTTCATTTCTGTTTGGATCGCTTTGGTATAGCAATTGTCCTTCAGAAGTTTTAGAAATAACAATGCCATTTTCCTTGATCGATTCGCCACGAGCTATATTCGCTAAATTTATGGTTTTGCCGTTTGCTAGTGTTAACGTTGCACCCACTTTACCTGGGGCGATATCATTTTGTGTTAAATGTTCGTAAGTATGGCCGGTTTCCCTGGACGTGAAATAATTTATTCCAAAGACAAGGAATAAGATTGCTGCACCCGCCGTTAAGATCCGGGTCCACAGGTTAATGTGCTTTCTTTTCGATATACTTCTTATAGGCTCGAAAGCTTGTGCTTTGATACGAATTAACGATGTTTCCCAGTTAGTTTCATATTGATCTGCAGGGTCAGTATGGTCTAGCTCGTTGGCTAAACGCTCACTAATCTCAACATCATGCTTACCTGAACCAATGAGTTTGAAAAGCCGAAGGGTTTCTTCGGTTGTAACCTCGCCCCGGGTATATTTTGTAAAGAGTACTTCAATAGCGGATGGTTCTTTTTGCATCTAATATCAGTGTAGCCAGCAATTTATTTTCGCTGTTTAATTGATAAGTACGATAACAGCATAGATAGGACTATTCTAAACTATAAAAATTTTATAGTTTCCTGTTAATCAGGAAAATAATTATTGAAATTGGTAATGAGATATCCCGGTTACTGAGGAATTCACGTACATATCTGAGGGAATGGACCATTTGATTTTTGACCGTGTTTTTAGAAATGTTTAGCCTGTTTGCAATCTGCTCATGACTAAGCCCCTCATTTCTGCTCAATTCCCATATCAAACGGCGTTGATCAGGAAGTTGTGCAACGGCTTCTTTAATGACTTCTACGCTTTCGCGCAATACCATTTGCTCTTCGGTTTCGTTTCTGGAGGGTTCAATATGGCTAGTTATGCATTGTAAAATACGCTCGTCATTTGCAACCTTTTTGAGGTATTTTAAGGCCTGTCTGTTTGCAATACTGAAGAGATAAGAAGTAGGATGCTGTACGTTGGCAAACGCTTGTCTGTTGATCCATATCTGAACAAAAATCTCCTGAACCAATTCTTCAGCCAACTCGGGAACTTTTACTAGCTTTTCAACATATGGAAATAAACGTTTTACATAATGACGATAAATAATGTCGAAAGATTGCTCATCACCTCTAGCAAGTTTTGCAAAAAGTTCGGTTTCATTATGTAACAGCTGAATTATTTTACCCATTATTGGTTATTTCCCAAAATCATTAGTAACTATTTGCTAAGTTACCCAAAAATTGATGAATTTTACGGAACGGATAGTAATAACGTGGTTTACACTTCGAATAACTGGCCATTTGCACTCAATTTAGTGTCGTTTACCAAAAGATTTGCGTGTCTTTTCTTCCCGTGATGAAGATCTATTTGACAGTACACAAAGCCGCAGGCAAAACGTATGTCCGTTTAATGTTGCACATATCTTTTTACGTGTTAAAGGGCATATCAGTCAATCATCTGCATCTCGGATTGTCTGTTATAAAATAAATTCAGTATGTATTGATCAAATTCAAAACAATTGTACCATTTAAGAGGTATATGCACTACTAAATTTATTTAAAGATGGAAAATCATACGATGTTGCAGTACTTTGAATGGTACTATCCCAACGATGGCAGCCTTTGGAAAAAGGTACAACAAGATGCTGCTAAATTAAAAGAAATGGGGATAGACTCCATTTGGCTGCCTCCCGCACATAAAGGTATGGATGGCAAAGATTCAACTGGTTATGATTCTTACGATTTATATGACCTTGGCGAATTTGATCAAAAAGGGAGCATTGCCACAAAATACGGAACTAAAGAAGAATATCTTCAGGCGATCAAATCAGCGCAGGAGGCTGGTATAAATGTTTATGTAGATATCGTGCTAAACCATCTTGGCGGTGCAGATGACCATGAGCCGGTGACCGTACGTAAGGTAAACCCTGAAAATAGAAATGAATTTATTTCAGAACCTTTTGAGATCGATGCTTATACCAAATTTACCTATCCGGGACGCGGAGGGAAATATTCTGAATTTAAATGGGATTTTCAATGTTTTACCGGTGTAGATTACGATGCCCGTACCCAGGAGTCAGCGGTGTATAGTATTCAAAACCAATATGGGGCAGGATGGGAAGATGTGCTTGATACCGAAAACGGAAATTATGATTACCTGATGCTGACCGATATCGATTTTCGGAATCCTGCTGTAAGAGAGGAGCTTAAACGATGGGGGCTTTGGTTTTATCAAACCACAGGTTTTGATGGGCTACGTCTGGATGCGATTAAACATATGCCTGCTGATTTCTACAATGAATGGTTAGACTATCTTAGGGCTGAAACAGGTAAAGAACTCTTTACGGTGGGCGAATATTGGTCGCCATACGATCCGCAGGCCATGCTGGATTATATCGATGCTACCCAGGGCCGTATGTCGCTTTTCGATGCCAGCCTACAGGCTAATTTCTCCCGCGCCAGTAAGGAGGGCGAACAATATGACCTGAGCACCATATTAGATGGATCACTGGTTTCAGTAAGGCCAGAATTAGCGGTAACACTGGTTGAAAACCATGACACCCAACCACTCCAATCGCTCGAACAAACGGTAGAGCCATGGTTCAGGGCACATGCTTATGCGATCATTTTACTCCGGGAAGCAGGCTATCCCTGTGTTTTTTACGCGGATGTATACGGATCAGAATATACCGACAAAGGCAACGATGGAAAAGATCATGAGGTAACCATGGCGGCACTTCCTCAGCTGGAGGCATTACTGCAGTTGAGAAAAACATTTGCCTATGGTTTTCAACGTGATTATTTTGATCATCCAAGTTGCATTGGCTGGACACGCTCAGGGGATGAGGAACACCAGGGTTCGGGCCTTGCGGTAGTTTTATCAAACGGTGAAGCGGGGAATAAACGTATGGAGATTGGTGCTGAGTTTGCAGGCAAAATTTTCAGCGATTATCTGGGGCATTGCGACAGAGAAGTTACCATAGGCGAGGATGGATGGGCAGAATTTTTCTGTGAAGCAGGCTCGGTTTCGGTTTATACCTTGAAAGCGGATTGATAAATGTTCAGTCATCGGACTAGAAAAAGAAATCATCTGAACATAGGGCATATTCTTATTGATTTAAGACATAACAATAGATTAC
>NZ_JBHNZK010000036.1:0-17607 GCF_042464845.1 Pedobacter sp. BG31 | reverse complement strand
CGGTAAAAAATGTATTTTTGCCCATGTTGTATTTAGGTGTGGTAACTCAAATATAACAGCACAAAGGGTAGCTTTTATCGCTGCCCTTTTTTATAAGCAAAAAATATTTTCTCCGGACAACAGTGAATTCATTTCAGCATCTTTTTAGCACGAAAGACCCTGAAACAAGTTCAGGGTCTTTCGTGCATCCAAGGCGCCAAATAAAACAAGTTAAAGCATATTATTAATCTAGCTTAGGTTGTCAGATATCCTGCTAGGCCATGACTTTAATCCTGTAGTCAATTGATTTGTCCAAAACAAATGATAAAAAAAATGCAGGCGACATCCGTCAACCTGCATTAATCATCATTAACTATAAGATTTTTTACTTGGCGCGTCCGTCAAATATTTCTTTGATTTTCGACTCCAGTGCCGGACCTCTAAGTTCTTTGGCGATAATTTTTCCGCTTGGATCGATCAAAAAATTCATAGGAATAGCTTTAACCTCATATCTAGCCGCAGCCTCATTTTCCCATCCTTTTAAATCACCCACCTGTTTCCAGGTCAGTTTATCGTCTGCTATCGCTTTAATCCATTTCGCTTTGTCAGCAGCTTTATCAAGCGAAACACCTAAAATTTCAAATCCTTTTGATTTATACTGCTCATAAACCTTAACCAGGTTTGGGTTCTCTCTACGGCATGGCGCACACCATGAAGCCCAGAAATCGACCAAAACATATTTTCCGCGGTAATCAGAAAGTTTAACCATTTTTCCGTCAACATCAGGCTGGGCAAAATCCTGGGCCTCTACGCCCTCCTGTGTTTTTTTGAAAGTAGCGATGCGCAGGCCAACCTCTTTACCGAAATATGAATCTCTTAACTTCGGATTGATGGTCAGGTATACTTTTTCCATTTCCACCGCGTCGAAACCCGGAGCTAAAGTGGAGTTTAAAGCCATCAGCGACATGAAACTATCTGGATTATTTTTCACATAACTGATTTTAGCGTCAACAATTTCTTTTTCTATAGCGTTTGCCCGTTTTTCTAAATCCTGGATCACAGCTTTATCCTGTTTTTTAGCTTCAGGCATATCCTGATATTCCTTATTCAAGGCTTGCAATTTGTTATAAATGGGACGAAGAAGATCATCTACACGGCGGCTTTCTTCGGTCTGGGCAGATCCTTTAACCACAGCCGTTTTTAATGAGTCTTTACCGGTAATGGTAATGTTTTCGTTATCCAATATCAAACTCACCCCATCTACATTTATTCTTTTGCCCGGAATCTCAATGGCATCATCATGTTTCAAACGCACGATTGCTTCAATAGGGGAAGAAACCTTGCCCTTAAAGGTAAAGCTTCCATTTACCAGCGGAACTGAATCCAGAATCTGCTTGCCATCAATTTTGGTTAGCAAAAAAGCTTTGGCAGGCTTACCCAGCTTTCCGATCTGACCTTTTATGGTATATCCGGTTTGTGCGGTTGCGCTCAGGGAATAAAGTGCAGCTATTGCACCAATTATTAATTTTTTCATGTTAGTTTTTTTTCTTTTGATTAGGAGATGATTTACTGGTGGTACTTCCTGCCAATAATTTATTGTAAGTGGCTTTTGAGTTGAGAATAGATAAGGCCGTATCAAAGGCGGCGCTGGCTTCGTTACGAACGCGCAGGGCATAACCCTTACCTACATATAACATATCGGCTATGCCGGCCTTTAGTTCTATCCGGATGGTTTTTCTTACAACCTGATCTGTTTTTGCAGGCATTTTGATCCGAAGTTTTTCCGCGGCGTCAAAAATCCCGTCAATCATGGTTTCTTCTACTTTAAAACCCTTATCAAAGGCTTCAAAATCAGGATAATTAGCGGTTAGCTGACTACGATTCTGCTGCACCAGCTCAAAGGTTACTTTATTCACTAAACCACTGTTCATGGTCTGATTCAGCCAGGTGCTATATAATGCCGTGTCTATTGGAACAAACTGATCTGGCATGATACCGCCACCACCATACACCGTTCTTTTATGATTAAGTGTAGTATATTTAAGCGAATCTGGAAAATGATAATGCCCTGCTTCTTTCAATTCACCTGAAGCCATCCTCCGGTTAAAATCTTCAAAATAATCAGCTTTGCCTTTGGTGTAAGGTTTCTGGATGGATCGGCCTGAAGGCGTATAATAGCGAGCGGCTGTTAACCTGATTACCGAACCATCACTTAATGGAAATCCTTTCTGCATCAATCCCTTTCCAAAAGTTCTGCGTCCAACAATTACGGCCCGATCCCAGTCTTGTAAAGCACCGGTCAGGATTTCGCTTGAAGAAGCAGTAGATTCGTCAACCAAAACCACCAATTCGCCATCCATAAACTGCCCGTAACCACCGGTGAGAAAATAATCCTTCACACCTGTATTGGTAACTGAATAAAAAACAGTTTTTTCAGGAGGAAGAAATTCATCCGCCACGCCAATAGCCATGTCTACTATGCCTCCCCCATTCATCTGTAAATCGAGAATCAGTTTGGTCATGCCCTGCGCTTTCAAGCTTTTTAAGGCGGCATCCATTTCCCGGCGGGTAGACTGACTGAAAACAGACAGCGCAATATAACCGATCTGTCTGGTAACCATGTAACTGGCCGTAATGGATAACTCGGCAATCTGCTCACGCATTACCTTGAATTGTAAAAGCATTGGCTGTCCTTTACGCCTGATAGCCAGGTCAACAGCTTTTCCTTTCTCTCCCCTCAGTAACCGCATCACTTCCTGGTTTTTCAGGTTTTTGCCAAGAATTGTCTGACTATCTACGTTTACAATCTGATCGCCTACTTTTAAGCCTGCTTTTGCCGCAGGTCCATCCGGATTGACACTGATGATAAATGTACTGTCTGAAATCATTGCAAAACCGATTCCAATGCCAGCAAAACTTCCTGACATGGATTCGTTCATGGCCTCTACCTCTTCGCGGCTGATGTAGCTGGAATGAGGATCAAGGCTGCTCAACATGCCCTTGATGGCGGCATCTACTACTGGTTCATCGTTAACCGGATCTACATAGTTATCCTGGATTAGCTTTAAGGCATCCTGAAGCTTAATCTTCGGATTCATCTGTGCCTGAACGGAAAGCCCTATCCAGAAGAAAAAAAAAGCTGTAATTATCGTTTTTCTTATCATTATTTCTCTGCTCTTAAAATCTCAATGGCGGTTGATAATTCATCGCTTAACTGGCTCGGGCTACCGGAATATCCTTCAGAAGAATAGCGCACAACGCCGTTTTTTACGATGATTTTACGTGGAATGGCTGACGACTTAAATAGCGGCTTTAGGCTTAAGAAAACCGCTGCCTGCTCTCCATTAGGGAGAACTGCATCATGCAAAAGGTTAAAACGATAACCCTGGCTCTTAACAAAGTTTACCGATTTGGCTTTATAATCACCAAATTGCATGGTACCAATCATATAAACCGCAACATTTGGATCTTTTGCATATTGATCTATCAGCAATTGCATGCCAGGAAAAGCTTCAATACAAGGTCTGCACCAGGTGGCCCAAAAGTCAATCACTACTATTTTATTTCCCCAATCGTTAGAATTTACCATTTTACCATTGGCATCTTCCAGGCTGAAAGGCTTTAATGGATAATTGACCATGTTGGCCATTACATGCGCCCTCATTTCTGCTTTTTTATCATTTGGCATCAGAGATGATAAGTATTCCTCATAGCCTTTTTCCTGGCCCTGGTGTTCGCTTCTATACAATTCTTTCAACTTAGCAAACATTTCAGGCGTAACTGCATTGGCTGCAACACTATTTTCCAGTAAGGATTTGATGGCCTTGTCATCTTTCAGTTCGCTTAATACACGAAGATGCATTGCATTCATGTCGGCATTACTATAAGTTCCGTCTTTAGACAGGTATTGGAAAAAGTTCTTTGCTGCGGCAAAATCCTTTTGGTTAATGGCTAAAGCAATATGGGTAAATAAGCGATCGTTCATTTGCTTATCGGCGTTTTCCTGTGCTTTAACCGCATCCCTACCGAAGTCGGTTAGATAAGACTGATCACGCTGGCGTTCCAATAAGTAAGGAATGATCTTTTTGCTCAGCTCATAAAGTAATTTATAATCTGCTTTACCGGACATGGACATTTGATTCCGCGTAATGTTCCAACGATAAATTTCGTTGGCTGTTCTAAAATCAATATCCTTAAACAGGGATAAGAACTTATCGATCTGATTACCATCAAAGTATCTGGTAGCCAACCCTCTATAGATCTCATAATATAAGAAACCTTTGTCATCGGGATTTTTCTTCCATTCTGCATAAGGATATTTTTTAAGAAAATCTTCGGATGCCGCCTGATAGACCTCTGGTGAGGCTCCTTTGGTTGCCGCACGGAAGCTTAATAATTTTGCAGTTCCGCATTTGGGCTGATATTGGAAAATCAGCTTTTCTATTTCCTTTGCTTGCTGATCCCTTTTCTCCCGGATATAATAACCATGGGCTTCTGCTAACAAGGCGTCGCTGAACTTTTCTTTCTTAAGCATAGCCTGTATTGTTGCATCAGCAAAGGCATCAAACTTTTCTGGCGGCATTGTCAAACGTTTCAAATCAAGATAGGTAAAGAGTAACGGGCCAGATGGTTTTCCAGAAATCTTTTCTTCCTTTTTTAACAAGGAATCAGTGGTTTGGGCATTTTTTGCCGCCGAAACAAAATCATTTAAACTCCAGTCGCCAGTTAAGTTAGACCGCAATGCAGCTTCTGCCAGATAACTGCCACGCTGTTCCTTGTCGTTGCTACCTAAAACCTTTGTAAAGTAACCTTTACCCTGGTTATTATCGATTGCTTCCGGCGTCATTGAAGCGCCCTGGTAAAATTTAAGCGCCAAAAAAACGGCGTTATTGGGCAAGGTATAACTTGCCTGCCACTGATCATTTTCCTTTTTCAGTGTTAGCGGTACAGATGCCCAGCGTTTGCCATTAAAATAAGCCAGTGTTGCTTTTGGTTCATCGCTAAATTCAAGGTCGCCGCCCTTTGCCTGATAATAAAATGTAGCAGGTTGATTTTGCCTTAACAATTCTGGTTTCCAGGTCAAGGTCTGGGCAGCCAGCTGCTGCCAAAAAAAAGGGCAAAGCAGTAGCAGACCATTCAGTAAAAGATTTTTTTTCATAAGCTCTCCGTAGATTATCTCGGATTTTGTTGCAATTCGGGGTTTAATAAAATATACTTATCACCTATCGGATAGGTGTAGCGATTAGAATTTGGTGTGAGCGTGTAATCTATTCCTTTATAATTGCGGGTTTTCGTTTGGGTAAAGGCATCATCAAGCATTAATCTTTTTTGATCAAACCAGCGTAAACCTGTACCAAACAGCTCCTTTCTTTTTTCTTCCACTACAATCCGCAAGGCATCAGCAGCAGATGAGGCTGTTAAAGGCACATAATTGGCATTGTTAAAACGCTTAACCCTTAAGTTATTTACAACCGTCATGGCATCTGCAGTTTGGCCTGCTCTCGCTAAGCATTCTGCTTTGATGAGCATGATTTCTGGTACCGATGGGCCATTATTGATAACAAACTCACCATTTACCAGATATTTGCATGAAGCCCTTCCTGTAAATGTGGTGCTAAACTGACCAGGAAATCTGCTTCTAACATCTGTATATATCTTATATCGCAAATCTGTTGTGCCTAAAGATGTAAGCAAATCGTTGTTTAATGAGGTAGCGGGAATAACCACATTCGCAATTTTGGAAAATATGACCTCGGGATTTACCAGTCTCACCGGAAGCGACATCGGCGTATTTTCATAAGCCTTTAAATCGATCAAACCACTTTGCAAGGCTAAGGTACTATCAGCATATAAAGCAGCATTATTAAAATCACGCATGCTCAGGTAAGTTTTTGAGAACAAAGCGTAAGCCGCAGCCTTACTCGGACGTACATTAAAATCAGCAATGGCCGGTAAACGGCTTATTGATGTTCTTAAATCCTTAAGAATCTGGGAATAAACTTCAGCTACCGGAGCTCTATTTAATTTAGTATACAGGTTAGGCGTGGTAAGCAGTGGAACCCCCAAATCAGTAGCGGCAGTCACACTGTTGTACTGCTTGCCGTACATATTTACCAATATTAAATAAGCGTAGGCACGATGAACCAATGCTTCAGCATAAATGGTTTGTTTTTCAGTTTCGCTACCACCTTGTGCAGTCAATACACCTTGTAAAACTTCGTTGCACACATAGATGGTTTTGTACTGTCTTTCCCAATCACCGTCGCTTTGAGTATCGGAAGTATATTTACTTGCCCAGGTATACACATTTGCAAAAATATCAGCAGATGCTGAGCTTAGCGCATTTTGCCTTACCTGATCAGTAATTTCAATATCATCACCCGATAAAATCGGATATGAAAATGTGCCTTCTAAAACATTGTTATTGTTTAATGTATTTCTATAGTCGGAGGTGTATTTTAACGTTCTGATTGAAAGTTGATCAATCTCCACATATTTTCTGCAGCCTGCCATAGCAATTGCTAAAGCAAACAATATAATCGAATATCTCTTTTTCATGTTAATTATAGTGTTGCGTTTATTCCAAAAACATAACTAGGCGTAGGCGTGATGCTACCAAAGTTTCCATTGTTGATATATTCCGGATCGATACCATCTTTATTGGCTCTCCAAACAATCCCCAGATTTCTTACATTGGCAGAAACGGATACTGATTTTACGAAGTTGCGAGGGAGATACCGTTGCGGAACAATATAGGCCAGCGAAATTTGCTGTAAACGGATGTTATCTGCTTTCCTAACCACGGCATCCGAGAAGCGATAGCGATTGATACTGTTAAAATTCACATTAGCTATTCCAGGAACATCTGTAAAAGCCTCATCACCAGGCTTTCTCCAGCGATCAGCGATTTCACCTGCTCTTCCCAGAACGCCTGAATAGGCAAAAGTTGTTGCAGAAGGATAGTTAGAATTGGTAATAGTGTTCTTCAGAAAAACATGCCCGAAGTAACCTGTAAATCTTATCCCCAAATCAAACTGACCATACTTAAAGTTGTGGTTGAAACCTGAACTAAAAGGAGCGTACAGCCTACCTACGTTTACCAAATCTTCTTTCGTAAATGCAGATGTAAGCGTAGTCGTATTGTTGATTATATTATTGTTACGGTCAAAAATCTGAGTTTGTCCTTTATTATCAAGTCCGGCGAAACGATAAACATATAGTGTACCTAAAGGAACACCTTCGATTACCGCAGCATTACCAGCAATAGTGCTACCATTATTAATAAACCGTGAATCGTTAACCTTATTAGTATTATAGCCAACATTAAGTATTGATTTCCAGCTAAATCTGCCAGCCTTGATCACTTCTCCATTTAAAGAGAATTCGTAGCCATGACCGCTCAAAGTTCCGCTATTGAAACTCAAGATCGACCAGCCATAAGTAGCGTTGAAAGGAAATTGAGTCAAGATGCCATGAGTTCTTTTAGTATAAACGTCAAAGCTGCCGTTCAATCTACCTTTTAATAAACCAAAATCAAAACCTAAATTGGCCATTTTGGTAGTTTCCCAGCCTAACTCTGAATTGGCTGGAACTTCGATATTTGCGTACGGAAGGTTAGTTCTAAAATCTGTACCAGAGATATTGAGTAGCGGCACATTGGTACCAGAAGTAGGAACAACACCAGCGGTACCAAGCGTAGCACGTACACTAAATGCATCAAGCCAGTTTAGATCCTTTAAAAATGCTTCCTTGTTTGCATTCCATCTTAAACCAACTGACCAAAATGGTTTGGCTCTTTTACTTCTATCCAAACCCAACAAGGTATAATCATCAAACCGTACGCTACCGGTAATGAAGTACTTATCCATATAACTGTAAGACGCATTACTGTAATAAGACATATATCTTTTACGTGAAGCGCCCAAGCCACTTAAGTTAGCACCTAATGATTGAGAATAACCATATAAAGTTGGATAAAGTTGGGTAGGGTTCACAGTTTTAATCGACCGGGTATCCTCATCATATCCGTATCTCGTTTCGTTGGTGCTTTCAGATCGTGTTTCCCTAATTTCACTACCTGCAATGGCATTGAACTGATGTTTACCACCGATATTAAAATCAGAATTTAGTTGACCTCTTAATGAGGTTTCTGACGATGAGGTTCCATAGGTGATGTAACGACCGCCGTAAATAAGTCCGTTGGAAGCTTTGCCATTAACCAATGGAGAAAATGTATTTACCAATATCCTGCCTGTATAACTATTTAGTTCATCAAGCGTGTAAGTATTTCCAAACTGGCGTTGGTTGGAGATAGATAGATCGGCATTTAACCATTTTGCTATTTTACCATTTAACCCAGCGCTCATTCTAAGTACATTGTTTCTGGCAATGGAATTTGAATAATTTAATTCATCCAAAGTGTTATAAGTGAATGGCAGATAACCTTGTCCAACCATTTTATTGGCAAAATCATCACGAAAAATAATGTTTCTGCCAATGCTGTTTCCATTTGCATCAATTAAAAGATCATACGGGCGGAGCGCTGTGGTACTTACGGATACTGCATTGGCTGCCGCCGGATTATATTGAGATTTTGTATACTGATAGTTGAACAACGCCCTTAAGGTTACTTTTTTATTCAGGAAATCAGTTGATGTATTTGCGTTTACAAATGCATTCTCTCCGTAATTGCTTTTAAAAATAGGCGTGTCTTTTGTATAGTTTCCTGAAACATAATAAGTACTGTTTTCAGATCCGCCTGAATAAGAAAGATTATACTGATGATTAATGGCGTTCTGCAACAAATATTTTTCTATCTGTTGAGATCCATTTCTTGATCCAATCTCTGCTAAAGCAGCGTCGCGCTGTGCCAGGGTTATTGCACCTCTTTTATACCTGAACATCCATTCAGTAGCTTCACTATTGTTCTGCGTGTAAACTTCATTTCCAGGTGTTGCAGATGCAGGATCAGCTATTAATCCCTTATCAACCATTTCCTGCTCTAAATCAACATACTGCGCACTGTTCATCCAGTGCAAATCTTTTATTGAAGGATTTTTTGAAATACCAAATGTGTAACCCACATTTAAGGTTGGCGCAATTTTTCTGCCTTTTTTAGTTTCAATCACAATTACACCATTTGCTGCTCTAAAACCCCAGATAGAAGTTGCTGAAGCATCTTTCAAAAAAGTAATCTGCTCAATATCAGCAATGTTGATATTACTTATAATAGAATTACCCCAACCAGCGCCATTTGTTTTTGTTAATTGTGCGCGGTCACTTGGATCCATTAATGGAAATCCATCTAAAACAATTAATGGGGTTCCACTACCACCGGCGTAATTGTTCACCCCTCTTATTTGTATACTGTTTGCTTTAATGTCAAACTTTACGCCTGCCACCTGACCTTCCAACCGCTCCATGATATTAACAGCAGGGTTAGCTTCCAGTTCTTTACCCGTAACTACCGAGTAAGCACCAGCTGCCCGCTCTTTACTAATTTTCTGGTAACCGTTAGATACTACACTAACCTCTTCCAACGCTGATGAAGCCGCCGTTAATTTTACGTAATAGGTAACGGTCTTTCTATCCACAAAAATCTCCTCCCCTTTATATCCTATATACGAGATCAGTAATACATAACCATTAGCCGGCACATCCTTAATCAGGATATCGCCTTCTTTATCTGTAACGTACATTTTGTTAATGGTTTTATTGTACACATTAGCTCCGGGAAGCGGACGTCCTAACGAATCTCTGATGCTTACCTTAACATCAATGTCTTTTACCAGATCTACCAGTTTATCTGCCATACTTCTTTCCTTGATTACAATGGTTTTGCCATCAACAGAAAAAGTAAGCGGCTGGTTATTTAACGACTTTTGAACTGCTTCCAAAACATTAACCTGGTTCACCTGTATAGATACCGGCTTGGCATCGAGGATCAGGTTAAGATCATAGATAATATTATATCCGCTTTGTCGGCGAATTTCTTTTAATACGCGTTCCAGCGGCGCATTTTTTTCGACAATGGAAACTTTTTGTGCCTTGGTTGATGCACTTAATTGCATTAAAGCCGCCAAGAAAATCACAGCCGTCAGTCGCATAACGAGTAGCAGTTTGCGGAGCTGCCTGTTGGGCAACCCTGGTGAATTAAAATTTTTATACATTTGTTTGTTTGGTTTATTGCATTTGGCCTGGGCTTCGAAATCAAGACCTTATGCGTGATTAGTTGATATTTATAGTCGACTGCCAATTATTCAGGGGTGCCGCCAAGCACCTCTGTTTTTTTTTGGAATCGTTTTCAATGTTATTTAGAAACGATTACCCTCCTTCCTTCAAGTTTAAAGTGAACTTTTCCGGTTAACTGAATATGGTTGAGTACTTCTGAAATATTGGTACCTCTCGACATCCAACCGCCAAGCATCAAATTTTCTGGTGCAGTCTCGTCATAAACGATTTCCACATCATACCATCGCGCTACCTTTCTCATCGCACTTCTTAAATCTTCCCTGAATACAAATTCTCCGTTTTTCCAGGCAACCGCCATTTCCGTATCTGCCTGTTGTACCTGTATGTTTTCATTACTTAACCTGGCCCGCTGCCCGGGTCTAAGTAATGTAGTCTTGTTATTGCTTAAAGCAACCTTTACACTCCCCATTAATAAAGTAGTGTTAATAAAAGGTTCATCAGCATAAGCATTGATGTTGAAATGTGTACCTAACACCTCCACTTTTTCTGATTGCATTTGGTTTTTAAGTACGGTTACGGTAAATGGCACTCTTCCTTTAGTCCCTTCCATATGCGCCACCTCAAAGTATCCCTCCCCTGTTAAGGTTACGTTTCTTCCACTTGCCGCAAATGCTGTTGGATATTTTAAAGAAGACCCTGCATTTAGCCAAACTTTTGATCCATCAGGTAATATAACTGCATATTGCCCGCCAATAGGCGTGGTAATGGTATTAAACCCATCACTTTTGCCTGTATTTAAAGTTTTATAAATCAAAGTTCCATCAGCAGCTTTGGTAATTTCAATACCAGCTTCAGTAGCAATTTTCCCGACAGCATCCTTATTTAAATCGATTACCTTACCGTCAGATAAAGTTAATATGGCCTTATCAGTACCAGCAGGCAGGTCATATTTTTTTGCGATAACAAACTGGTCTGGAGTGGTATCGTTATTTTTAAGTGTCAAATAACCTAAGCCAGCTATCAATAATATGCTTGCGGCAATTCCTATTGAAATTATTCTTTTGTAAGGCCTATTCAGCTTCTGAACTTTAGGCAATTCCGCTTCCGTTTGCGAAACATCAGAAAGAATTTTATTCCAGATTTTTGCTTCCAATTTCTCGTATTCTATTGGCGGATCAACCGACTTATTTTCTTCAGCTTTTAACAAATACCAGGTTTCAAGCTGGGCTTTTTGCTTTTCATTAAGTTTATTATGCAGATAATCTCTGATAAATCCACTTATAGTTTGTTTGTTCATGTTTTTTTATAGGTAGTATAATAGTAATGACAGGCAGCTCACACCAATGTTGTATGCAACATTAAAAAAAAGTTACTTTTTTATTAATTTATTGGAAAAAGCGCTACAACGCGATAAAAAAGGAAGGCAAATGACTACCAAATTTGCTTCTCAGCGTAGAAATAGCCTTATTCATCTGTGTTTTAACGGTGAGTTCAGAGATATTCATAATACCTGCAATCTCTTTGTAGGAAAGATTTTGTTTTCGTTTTAGTTCGAAAACCTCGCGCATTCTGGGAGGAAGTTTTTCAATTTCCTCTTCAATCAGCTTGGCCAGGATCCGTTCTCTAATGAGATGATCGGTAATTTCCTGTGCCTGATCCAAAAACTGACCAAGATCTGTCAGATAGGCATGGTGTACCTGACTTTTACTAAAAAAATTCAGAATCGCATTTCTGATAGAAACGTAGAGATAGGCACCAATGGATGTATCAACGGGTAGTTGAGGTGCTTTCTGCCATAACCTGGTAAATACTTCCTGAACCACATCCTCACTCTCACTCTCTTCTTTAAGCATTCGAAAGGCATGCCTGTATAGTAATGGCCAATATCTGCTATAAATTTCTGAAAAGGCCTTGTTATCCCGGGCTATTAATAGCGAAAGTAATCTGTCATCACCATATGTAGCATAGTCCTGGTCCATTGATGAGTAAAAATAGGACTTATTTGCGGTAAATAGAAATGGGAAAAGATGCGCTTATCCTATTATGTATCTATAAAATGTACGAATATATTCATCAAATTACAAGGCTGATAAATAATATCTATATTCTGATAAACGTTAAAAATACCTTTTGCTGCCTGGTACATGATATTGGACGCGATAGGTCCATATTAGACCATCAGTACGATAAACGGAAAGCGGCAGGAGCGTCCACAGCTGAGAGCGATAGGCTCCCGCTTCATCAACCCCACTTCAACATAAACATATAAGCATCCTGGAAACACATATCACGTTATCCAACTCAATGACAGGCTATTAAAACTCAGAACACAATAAATAAAGGAATGATACGGCGTTAGGTTTGATGGCGTGTAAAAAGAGTTAAATCGCAAATGAAGTATTTGATTCTAATGAAAATACGAAAAAAAATTCTTCAATGTTGTTAATATGCATTTTTAAAATTACTAATAAATAAGTATTGTTGTGTATTTTTAAAATATCTAACTTGTCTATTAATCCAGATATTACTAATGAAAAACGAAACCTGCAGGATAGTTTTTTGAAATGAGCATTTAACCATCTTTTACATCCTCAAATCTCAAATTATGAAAAATGATACAGAGACATCCACAAATCAAAATTTAGTGCCTACAAGCGCTAATGATTTTCTTAACAGCCTGGTACAGCAGGGAAATACCGCCGTACTACAGGATACTTATTACAATGCGCTCGCAAGTGGCGGAACCGCTGCACAAGCCGATGCCGCTGTGCAGGCGTATATTACCAAATCTGGCTATACAGGTGTAACTACTGATCAGGTAAGCAGTGCCATCAACACGGTTATCGGAGGCGACTATACCGCGGTAAGCAGCGGAAAAAGTTCAAACACGTCTTATCCACCGTTTGGAACCCTACCCTCTGTCCTTTACGGAACCTATCAAACATTTGATGCTCAGGGCAACCCAAGTATCCTAATTATGATATACGATAACGGCAAGGGAAGCTGGAAACTACAGGTTGCTACAGCGGCAACAGGTGCACTGATTGATATTTCCTCGTCTTCGGCTTTCCAGAATAACTCTGGCGAGTTTTTGGTGATGGCATCTTCTTCATTTGGGTTTAGCGGTACATTAACTTTTTCTTCGTGCGTAGTTACCTATAACAACACGCCGACAACTGATTTTAATGTTGTGGTATCACTTAATCCAACCGGTAGCGGGAGTGCCATTACGTCAAGCGGACGCAGAAGTGTTTATTCTTCGGCGGCGGCACTTTCACCGGCAACAGTAGATCTTCCCAGCATCTGGGCAGGTAATTACTCCTGCACGCTCAATACTTCAACAAACACAACGTTAAACATTTCCTCAGATGGATCGAAAGTAACCTTCCAGGGAACAACAGCATCAACAACTGTATTCGGTCCTTTTACCAGTTATTTCAACTGCATCATCGGAAACAATACCTTATTAATCTACATGCAGTGGACGTATTTTCCTATAATGGCGGGCAGTACGTTTAAAGGTCCAAATTTCTTTGGTTATTTTTACCCAACCGGCTCAACTAAACCAAGTAGCCCCAATGTTTACGGTAATTTAGGACAAACTCCACCGCCGTCGCCTACGCCCCAGCAAAAAGAAACAAATGAGTGGGAACAGGTTGGAATTATGATCGGTGTGGGTGTGGCCAGCATGGTAGCTTTTGAGATTATTAAGAAATTGGCTGGTGCTGGTTACAATTATCTTAGTGAGCTGATTCAGAATGCAAGGGCGCAAGGCCAGCAGGCGGCTGATGATCCAGGAAACGGGCCTGTTGATGATCCGCAAGAATTTAACCCGCAAGATAATCCTGCAGGCGCAGAACCAGAGGCAGAACCAGAGGCGGAACCGGAACCTGAACCTGAGCCTGAACCAGAACCAGAACCAGAACCAGAACCAGAACCAGAACCTGAACCAGAACCTGAACCAGGTCCATGCTTTTTGACAACGGCAGTGGTAAACACCCTCGGAATGGCCGATGACAGCGAACCCTTAACATTGGCCAGGTATCTGCGTGATAACAAAATGAATTCGAACAGGGACAATGCCTCAGTACAGCTTTATTATAAAGTTGCGCCTTTGATTGTTCAACGCTCAACTGCACCCGAGTGGCAACAGTTCTGGACAGAACATCTCCGGCCAATTACCGCTCTGATTAAAATGGGTGAATTTGATCTCGCTAAGGATCTTTACCGGATCGCAACCGCAGAACTGGTGAACCAAAAAGCCACTACATTTAAAGATGTAGATATGGTGAATGAGGTATATGCTTATGGACTTGGTGCTTTTGCCAGGATCAGGCTTCCTTATGCCATCCGTTTCGCGATATTAAAAGTAGCTTTCACGGTGGGCCTCTCTTATCACTCGGTTAGACTGTGGTGGTTAAAAAGACGCTTCGACAAAAAGATCAATTTATAACATGCGTAATCTATTAAAATGGCAGGGAAGTGGCAAAGTCTATTCCCTGCCATGGCTTAAAAACCGCATTGAGTATTCATCAGATCCTGAAAGGATAGCCGCATATGCGAAAACGCCATTTACGCGTTCGCGTTTTGTAATGGCACTAATTAGTGAGTTTCATTTAAGCCATCATTCCATTGTAGTAAGCGACGATGAGCATGCCATGTGGTTAAAGCGTGTTGCACGCCCCTACATGCCAATTGACGAGGATATACCGGCTATTGCCAAGCAAATTACCGAAAGGTTATTTGATGTAAATGGACTTGTAAATGAGCAAAAAACTATCCAGATTTCAGATAGCTTGATCCCTGAACTCTATCGCATCATGCTCACAAATATGCTGGAAGTGGAAATTTTGAAGCCGCTTGAAGATTACATCGTACAAACCAAATTTCCGCACGGATCACGCTCACTGGTTTTAGAGGGATTGATGTATTCTTTCAGGCTGCACTTACCGTTCTTGCGACCTGTGCGCTGGCTCTTCGACAATCTTTTTTTCAAAAAAGTATTATATATGAAGCGTATTTCTGCGAAGTTGGAACAAATGGTACTGGATTTTACATTGCCAAAGCCAGATTCATGGTTTGCAACACTAAAAGAGCTGAGGTTGTCCGGCAAAATTACAAAGAAGCAGTTCAGGGGAGAGATCACAAGCATGCTGGTTTCTTCCTTCAGCCTGGCATCAGCAATGGGATCTGCCCTGCTCTGTCTGGCCGCACGCCCCAGTTATCAGAAAAAGATCCAAAACGATCCTGGTTTTACACGCTATTTTGTAATGGAGGTGTTAAGGCTTTATCCACCTTTCCGCCAGTTTGGTTATGAACAAACCAGGAAGGATGGTGAAAAACAGCAACCTAATAGTTTTGCGACCGAATTTATGATACCCCTAGTTGATCTGCACCGCAACAGCAACATCTGGAAAGACCCCAATAAGTTTTATCCCGAACGTTTTTTAGAGCCTGATGCATCAAAAGGCTTCAAATATATGCCCTTTGGTATGGGCAAACGAAGTTGTCCCGGCCGGAATTTTTCCATGTCGCTCATCACTCAAACCATAAAATTTGTCTGTTCTGATGAATGCAGGTTCAGGCTGGTAAAAATTAAGGAAATGCCGAGAGGAGGAAGAGGCCGCCTCGTATCGTTTGTATCCAACGATACCATCAGCTATGAAGTAAAGCAGGAATGGAAAACTGATCTGCCGGTCGCAATAGCCTGATGAACTGCATCATAAATATTTTATACATAATCATCCAATTAAATTAAATGATCAGCATGCAGAATATAATCGAATATGGTTTTGCTTTAATTCTGTTTATTTGGTGGGTGTGTTCGTGCATTTCCCAGTACAATGAAAAAATCAGAAAAATCTTCGGACAAGGGCTACTCCACCTGATTCCAAACTACCGTTTTTTCGCGCCTGTACCCATCCGACGCGATTTTCACCTGGAGTACAGGTTGATCAAACCTTCATTAAAGACGACTGAATGGAAAAGGGTATCGTTCTTTTCCGAGCGAACGGCCTTATCTGTGCTTTGGTATCCCGATAAGCGGACCAGGAAATCGTTTAATACCTATGTAAGAAGGATCATTAAACTGCAACATTCCTCCAATCCAAAAGCTGTACCAAGAAGCATTTCGTACCGTCACCTGCTAAATTACCTTCAGGACAAAAACAACGATGTGAACAGCAGGGGCATGCAGTTTAAAATCGTTTCCGAACAAACATTCGATACGACTTCAAAACCACGTTTAGTTTTAATTTCAGACTGGCATTTTCAGATAAAAAAAGAGAATCATGAAGTATGACGCTTTGACTTTAACTTACGCGGTAGAAATCATCTTAGCCGTACAGGCAATTATTGCAACAGGGGAACTACTGTGGTATTATAGACTTTATAAACATGATGGATTAATGGCTTGGGAACTACAGCGTTCGGGGCCAAAATTAGCGATTTATGTCAGAAAATTAAAGCTTGATTTTGTTTGTAAATATCCCAATGTACTATTTGTGCTCATCATCCGGCTTTTGAGTGCTATAGCGCTAATACCTATTATCCTGTTAAACCAATCCGCAGTGATACCCCTATTCCTGATTACAGCCATAAACCTTCTGATGCAGATCAGAAATTCGCAGAGCAATGATGGTTCAGATCAAATGGCCACAGTTTGTTGTATCGCGCTATTGTTTGCCAATGTTATTAATACTGGCACCAGCATGTCTTGCGCGCTATTTTTTATAGCAGCCCAGGCTGCGTTGGCTTATGGCACTTCTGGTTTTCTGAAAATGCAGAAGATAGGATGGTACAACGGAGAATACGTAATCGATATATTAAAAACGTCTTCTTATGGCAATAAAAAAGCACTTGCAATTACACAAAAAAGCCGATCAGTAGCGAGGGCTTTGGGCATGATGGTGGTATATGGAGATTGTTTCTTATCCGTTTCGTTTCTTTTTCCTCCTGATATCTGCATGTTTATACTGGCCTTTGGCGTTTGTTTGCATATTGGCATTGGGCGGATAATGGGGCTCAATACTTTTTTGTGGTCGTATATTGCCACTTATCCGGCTCTCTATTACGCGTCGTATATTCTATATTCACAAGTATTGGATTAAAAACAAAACAAAGGAGCTGCCCCATAAGCAATTACGAGGCAGTTTTTAATTTAGTACTGTCAATTGGACAAAATTGGCTGTTGGCATGCAGTAGGGACTTGGTCAAAAAAGATCAGCTTGACTGGTCATTCACTAAGGGTTCACCTCCCTCAATCTGCAGTATTTTTTCAAGACCGTTACGTATCGGCAAAAAACATAAAGTATCGAGTAAGAAGCAGGGAATTAGTTTCCCTGCTGTCTCCTCACACCACCGTACGTACCGTTCGGTATACGGCGGTTTGTTAGAATAACTTCGTTTGGTGCGTCGTTTTCCAATAGTAATAGTTAG
>NZ_JBHNZK010000035.1:0-26000 GCF_042464845.1 Pedobacter sp. BG31 | reverse complement strand
CAAATGCTGAGCAAGCTCAAGGATACCTAGTTTGTTCTTAATGATCTTTGCTTGTGTAGTCATAATACTAATCTCTGTTACGTTGTTTAATTTATTGTAACTGTCAGATTAAGTTTTGACTAATTCAACTAATCGCGAGGTTAAAACGTTAAAAGCGATTCCCCTGCGATTTAAGCTTATTTATATTTTATCAGATAAATGTTTTTCTTATTCTGATTGAGAAAATAAAATATTGTTTTTGATTTGTTATCTATTTTTTCCACGTAAATATTTTTTTGATTTAATGCTATTAAATTCACATTGATTATAGAAACCTCCATACGTTTAATTAAACCATAATCCTCAATTATATTTTTATACTTACCTAATTCGTTATTGGAATAAGTTAAATAGCCCACATCGCCATAAACCATGGCATTATCTAATGTCCCGTTTTCTTTATAATTAACTTGGGTAGTAACAAGATATTTATTGCCTTTAAAAATAAAGGTACTGTCTTCTTCTTTAACATAATATCCTGGATTAACTCTCATCGCCTTAGTGTAGCTAATTACTTCTACTTTTTTTATCGGTGCAAATGTTAACAGACACGTTGTAAGCATCGGGATAAGGAAAGTCTTCATCATGGTTTTACAGTTTTATTTTTTGGATCAGACGAATTAGGTTCAACAACTACATCAATTCTTCCAGGGTTAGTTTGACTTTTATTAGATTGATCAATTATAGTACCAAGTACATTTTTTACTGTAACATTGGACGGATTACTTGGTGAATTATCCTTATTAACTATACCAAAACATCCATAAGCCATAGAAAGTGTTGTTTTCCCTTGGTATTTATAATAACCCCCAACATGAAACTCTATTCCATTCGCGCCTTTTTTACTCGCGTCTGGTACTCCAGCTTGAACAGCTGCTGAGCGATCTGCAGACGGTAATTTTGTACTACCATTTTGAGTTAGCATCAAAGCCGGTAATCCAGAGCCTTTCGGGACTTCAGAATCAGTTTTCTGTGCTTGATAAATATTAGAACTGCCAGTAGCAGGCTGAAACCCCATGTTAGTAGCAGTACGTGCGCCATTCCAATTTCCATTCTCACCATATGCCTTTTTTGCGCTTCCTTCGGTTACAACATACCCTGCTCTTGTAACACCAAATTCCATCCGAAAGTTTGCATCTTCAGTATCAGTAACGACCGCTCTATATACATTAACGGTTGTAACTGCAGCCTTCCCATTTGTTCCACTCGAGTACCCAGCTACCGTTTGCTGAACAGCACCTATTTTTTCATTGGTAACGGTAATTATTGGATAGGCAAATTTTCCATCAGGATCAATCATAAGGATAGGATTATTCAATCCATAATGATAAGGAGTTAGTGGGCTAGAAGATTCCGCTAAAGGATCAATTACATTCCATCTCCCAACAACTGGGTCATAAAGCCTTGCGCCATAGTCATACTGCCCTAACTCCTCCTGTAATTCCTTTCCATTATAAAGATATTTATTTATTCCCGCTTTTATTACTGGTTCTTTTCTCAGTCCAAAAGCATAATAATCATCATTTTGTAAAACCTCAATTTGATTTGTATTTGGGTTTTTATAAAATGTTGTTCTTACATTCCCTAAATGGTCATTTAAATTATATTCATAATTATAACTATCCCCATTGTTTCGAGCAATTCCTTCTTCGGTATGGATAATATCTATAGTGCCATCTGTTTTATATTCTATTCCCTTGATATAATTTCTTACTGAACCATTACTATTCTTAATTAATTTATTCCCTTCTGCATCATAAGTGTAAGATAGATTTACTGGTACCCCTGTTGATCTTGTTGCTTTTACAACACGGTTAAGATAATTATATGTTAAATTAATACCATTTACCCCATCAATAATTGCATTACCATTAAGGTCATATTGATAATCTACTGTTGTTAATCCATTTATATTTTGCAAACGGTTAGCAAAGTTATAATAGTTATATATTTTGGCCCCTGCATCATCACGGTTTAGACTTGCGATATTCCCCATTACATCGTAAGTCAGTACTTCTTTCATTAATATTCCAGCTGTTGTTGTTGCAGTCTTCAATCGACCAAGTTTATCATATCCATAACTGAAAATGTTCTTAATGGGATCAACTTTATTTGCCAAGTCCCAATATTGTTTGGTAATATTACCATTATATCCCTGTCCAATACCATCCTCATAGTCTAGTTTTAAACTAAACAGGTTAGAAATACTATTTTTCAGCCAACCGCGCTCATTATAATTACAAACGATGGTCTGCATATCATTATGCAGACTTTTCTGTTTAACTTGCTCAATTTCATTGTATAACAAGTGGCTTAAAACTATCTCTTCCTTATTATTGATATTTTCAAAAGTAGCGATTTTTCGCCCCATATGATCATATTCATAACGTTCTGCAATGATTGTAGTTATTCCGTTTACGGTATTCCTACGAGAATTAGACTCTAAGCTCCCATCAAAATTCCATGTTTTATCTACTACATCTATCCCATTCATGTGATTTTCACTTTTACTTTGTACTACACGTCCCTCTAAATCATAATAATTTACAGAGAGCAGCATATGCCCATTACCCAGGTTTTTAACTTTTGTCCCCGTAATTAAACTTTTTGTTCTTTCTTTTGGGGCTTGATCTCCCGTAGGCAATCCAAAAGTATTTGCAGCAAAATCGTAATCATCATAATAATTGATTGTGTTTGCTATAAAATCGGCCTGCGGCATAGCATTACTACTATAACCCATTACTAAATTATTATTATCCCTTGATTCCCATAATATAGTTTGGCTATCCGAATAATTCTGCAACCAATTCTTTTTGCTTCGATCTGGAACTAGGCTTATATCTGCCAAACTATTATTGTATGTGTATATTCCTGTTATTATTATTCTACCCATAGCATCATACTTGCTAAAGCTCCACTCTTGTGGACTCTTATCACGTTGATTTGCATCCTGACTTAATACCAACTGATCTAGTTTGTTATACACCATAAAGTCCCACCCTTTACCAGGTAGTTTTCTTTCTATTTGTCTCCTACGCCCGTCATAGTGGTATGCATAGATAAATTCGTTAAACAGCTGCTGTGTTTCATCAAAACTATCTATAATACTCTGTCCATTCTCGTTTACTGCAGGGGGAAGTACATAGCGGAGATTATCAAAATCGTCATATATATAATAAGTATTTAAACTTTTATCATCCGTCTCCCACAACCTTTTTAGAACGGTATGCCCTTCTATATCTTTAAATTCTTCAGTTGTGCCAGCTTTCATATCCCCGGGTTGCCAGTTTTCATCTCTAGTAATTGTTTTATATAATTTGCCTGAAGGATATATTGTTGCAATAGCACCATTATCAGTAGTATTAATATTCCATTGCTTTACTTCGCCATTGGCATTAACGCCATATTCCGTTTTCGCAGTATGACCTATATTACTATTTGCCACTGGTTGCCAAGGATTTCCTGGTGCACCCTGCTCTATTACTCTATTTAGGGGACTAGATTCGAATACAGTAACAGAAAAAGGGCTAGGAATATTTTTCACGCCATTAGGAGGAGAATTATAAAAGTTAGATTGCTCTGCAAATGCATTAGAACGATAACTGCCATTACTGCCAGCTACAGTATAAGGCAAATACTTTATTGTCTCGAGCCCAGAAACATCGTAAGCAATTGGCTGTACAATATCGGCAAAACTCGGACTCGCTTGTGTTTGTACTCTTTGTACAAGCCTATTCAAACCATCAAAGTATTGTATATCTTGATTTACATCTGAAACATTTAGGCCACTAATGTTTTCACTCTCTACAGGTTTTTTAAAGGTAAGTGTAGAAATAAAATTTTGGTTATTGCTTGGTACCCCAACAAATGGAACAGTAACCAAAAAGGTGGGACTAGTAAAAATACGTAAAGTACTTCCTGCAGGAACATAAAAACCATCTGTAAGGGTAATACTTGCTCCAGCTTTTATTTCATTTTGACCACTGTATGTTGATAAGGTGATATGTTGCGTTTGGGCATTACCACAAAATGCTATTAGCGATAGCAATAATAGAATTTGGTATTTTTTCATTGAGTGTTAATTCTTATAATGATAATAAAAAGCTTTTAATACTTTGTTATTTTGATCTTTTATTATTTTTAAGCGGAGAAAATCATCATAACCGAAATAAGTTGTTCTCCCTAGCGCATCAGTTTGACTGCTTATCCCTTCTAATGGCCTATAGGTGTAGGTATTAACTTGAGCATCTTTTAGCAAGATAGAATTTCTTAAAGGCAGGAGAAAATCTTTTATTTGTTGATCTGTTGGGTTTGATTCACTAAAGCTTTTTATTATAGAATCACCACCAAGTAATGATTCTATTGAGGAATAATCAACATTTTTGATCGCGGCTATAGGATATTGATTGCCATAACTATAAAGATAACTTGTCTTTAATCCTTTAGCAGTTTGTAACTCCAGTAAATTACCTTTACTGTCGTATTTATTATAGCTTATTTTGGTTTGATAACGCCCATCGTAAGTAATACCCGTTGGTGTAGCCTGCGTTGGAGATAGATAATTTGAAGATTGCCAGTTAAAGGGTTCGAAGCTAAGCTCTTTTTCTTTTAAAATTAAGTTACCTGTATTAACATCATTAAAAACACTTAAGTTGCCATTAATAATCGATAATGGTTGATTTGGTCTTTGTATACTGGTTACCGTCTCAATAGCAAAATTAATCATATTTGCAGATACCATTTTGCTGTATATATTATTCCCTGATCTTGGAACCTTGACCATATTACCACTGCTGTTAGTTATCCACTCCCAATAAATGCCCGAGAAAGCAAACTGATCAGGATAAAAATATCGTGTTTCTCTTACCAAGTTTTCTTTTGAAATCGGCTCTATCTTTTTTTCTAAAAGAAATGGATATGCTGATCTATATTCGTTTTGATTTACGATTTTAATGGAATCTCCCTTAGCAGCGTAATCAACTACTGTTTCGTTAGTTAACTGGATAGTTTGAGGCAACTCCTTGTAATAGTTAGCAGTATAATAGGTTGTAGTGCCACCAGCAGATGTTGCAATTGTAGATGATGTGAAAGCCTGCCTTTGTATACCAATTATTGCATTAGAATTTGATGCTGAGCTATATGAATAACTAAATTTCTTAAGCTTATCACCAGCCACATTATAGAGAACTTTTTCTTTAATTAGCCCTCTTTGGAGGTAGTATGGAGTTCTAAAGTTAAGATAAGAATATTTCTGGGGATCATAAGCATTAGTAATATTGTAAATATAGGTACCACCACCAGCATTTACTATCATGAATAATCCTGTAATATTATCAGGAAATGAATCGTAGTTTTGAAAAGTCTGCACTTCTTTACTTTGATTTGGATGAGTAATTACAACCCTAGAGTATCCTACTGCACGGCCATTTAAATCAAAAAGTTCAAAGCAAGGAATATCATACTCATTTATTGTTGTACCTACTACACTACCCGTTGTATAATCAAATCTCCAAGTAGGCGTTGTAAATACGTACCCTTTGTCGGGATTAAACTTCTGTTGTAACTGACCGCTTGTTGACAAGTTTGGAAACGTATATGAATAATTCGTCTCCTTAATATTATTTCCTTCTACTTGTTGTGCCTTTTTTATCCTTAATCCACCACCATCAAATTCTTTATTATTTTCTATAAATCTGTTTAGTTCATATTCGTACTTTGTTTCACCACCAGTTGGCCATTCTACGCTGGTTAAAACGCCAGATTTGCATTTAGCTAGATCTGCCGTTTTTACCGCACCTTGCGAAATTAACCGTTTACCAGTTGTATTGTTATTAAAATAACCCCAGTGGTCAAATTGAGAAGAAGATCTATCAGGCAACATGTTATCTTCATTGTAATGGAATTTAGCAATCGATATAAATTTATCTTGTAAAGAATTAAGCTGATCTACGCTTAATAGTTTAGGCCTATTATATGCGTTTCCTACGCCATCACTGAAATACGCATGATTAAATCGAAAAGAAGTTTTTATATTTCCCACCAGATCAGAAATGACAATTTTGTCCAGAGACCTGAGTGCGCTATTATCAAGCCTGTTATTATAATAAAAAGTCGCTGTTCCGTTTGGACCAGAAATGCTATGGATATATGCGGGATTTTTTGCCCTAACTATTGACAAATCTCCTCTACTAAAATTAGTCGCGCCATTTGTAAAAGTGGTTGCCGTTGAAATCGTATTATAATATGGTGTTTCATAAGGTGTTCCTGTTTCATAATCTATAGTAATAATATCACCCGAGGTAGATATAATTTTAGTTAGATACCAGCTGGTTGCCGTTTCGAACATTGTATTATGTTGTGTAGGGTATAATAGTCCTGAATTAGAGGATGATGAGGTATATTCTACAGAATTACTATTTTCTCCAAACAAATATCGTACTCCTTTTGGATCCACTATTTCCCAAACTGCATTAACATCATAAAGGGCATTTCTTTTTATTGTATAGCCTTTTTGTTCTATAAACTCAGGCACCCTGTTTGGCCTGAATATTATCCGTCCACCAATGGTAGAGTTAAATATGTCTGGCTGTAAATCACTACTTAAACTTAAATTAAACATTCCTAGAACACTCTCTTTCAAAGGTTGTTTAAAGCTTGTTGAAGACGTATCGTTATTCAACCAGGAATTATCAGCATATAGATATCCCTGAAAATTGGTCCCTGTTTCATCTGGATGATCTCTAACTACTCTTGTAATAACACCCCCTGCAACTAACGTCCATCCTGTGGAAACTGGACCCGCAACATCCTGCACCTTAATCCCATTACTACCAGAATAATTAAGTGAAATAGCTGTCTGAATGCTACCACTCTTAATATCATACAATGGCAAAGTTATCTCAGGGCTCCCTGTAAATACATTTATTGGAAATTCAAATACTTTTGCCAATGCAGCAGCTGTTGGCGTAGGTGGTATAATATCTGAATCAATATTGGGCTTATTAGTTTGAGGATTTTGCCATGGGTTTGGTTGAGCAATAAGGTTGGATATACTCAGAATTACTACCATGAACTGTAGTAGGATTTTTATTAGCAATCTGTACATTTTTTTATTATTTCTTATTTGTATTTTTTAAAATGTTAGTCAAAAACTATAATTGACAAATGATACTTTTCAAGTGATACTATTGAGTATCAGAGCTATTAGATGAACAACCTATGATAAATCGGACAATTAAATACCATTCTTTGCGATCTGCAATTTTTGCTTTTCATTGGAGTAAAATTATTATTGTAATGCATTAATATTAGATTCTTTAAAAACTACTACTCATCTGGAACATGGGCAGATACATCGCAATCAGGATTACCCCTACTACCAATCCTAAAAAAATGATGATTAAAGGCTCCAGCAAGCCGCTAATGGCATTGGTTTTGTATTCTACCTCTTCCGTATATTGCTCGGCCAGTTGTTCAAAAAAGTATTCGAGGCGGTTTACCTCTTCGGCAATTTTGATCATCTGGATAAATTTGCCAGGATAAAAATCATATTTGGAAAGTGCTGATGAGAGACTGCTTCCTAAAAGGATATCTTTTTCGGCCAGGCGCAGTGAATTTTCTACCGGATAAAAGGTAATCATCTGCCTTACCAGTTCCAGGGCCTGTAGCAAGGGGGTATTGGTTTCGGTAAGCAGGCGCATGGTATTGGCAAAACGGGCCAGGTAAACCTTACGCGTAATTTCGCCAACGATGGGAATGCGCAGTAAGAGTAAGGAAGCTCCTTTTTTAAACCAGAATTTATTGCGGTTAATAAAATATAGTACAACTATTGCCGCGATTACAAAGAGCATCAGGTAGATATAGCGATCGAACCAATCAGAAAAACTGACAATAAGCGAAGTGATATAAGGTAACTTGCCGCCAAAACGTTTAAATACATCGGCAAACATGGGCACCACGAACTTGATCATAAAAAACACCGCCGCGAAAGAAGTAAACAATACCAGTAAGGGATAGGTAATGGCACCGATAATTTTGCGTTGCTGGCTAATTTTAGATTTATAATATTTAGCCAGCTCGCCCAGTACCTCTCCCAGTTTACCGGTTTCCTCTCCTATTTTTACGCTGTAATATTCGTAAGGACTGAATTTGGATTCAAGCTGCATGGTTTCAGAAAGTGATTTACCCGCTATGACCTGCTTTTGTACTGCGGAAAAAAGTTCCATATCTTTTTTTTGGGTATAAGAACCTGCGGTAAGTTCAAGCGCGGATCGGATATCAATCCCCGACCGGATCAGCGTGCCCAGTTCATTGTAAAACCCCTCCTTTTTCTTGTCGGATAATTTACCCTTGCCAAAAGAAATGTCTTTGCTCAAAAAATCAACAAGACTTGCTGCTTCCTTTTCTTTGGGTGCACCATTTTTTTTCTGGATTTTTGAAATATCTATTGACGGCATGTTATTTTAATAAATCGTGAGCACTGTAAAATTTCCCTATGGTGACAGGGATCGTCTGTTGTTTTTCCATTTTAAGCATAAAACTGATATGATCAACAGTGTCCATTTCAAGAGCTTCCCTTTCTTCGAAGCGAAAACGGGTTTCAACCGGTATTACATGAAAGCTATCCGTACGCAAATTTTCTACCTTCCTAAGGATGGCCGTGTCTGCAAACTGGTAGGTGATATTCAAACTATCTCCGGTAATGTTAAAACCTTCGGCTGTCCTGATCAGGTAGCGGCCTTTAGCGATATCTTTTTCCATGGTTCTGCGTAAAGTAAGGACCTCTTCTGCTGTAGCATTTTTTTTCTGAAAAGCATGAAAATAGTCTCCAACCATCTGGTAGGCAGTATAACAGATGCTCATGCATATTGCAGCCAGCAGCATGGCAATCGCTATTTCCATCAATGTATAGGCCTCAATTTTCTTTGTTTTCATCCTTCATTTTTAAAAGAAATCTGATGTGACCTGCCGGAGTTCCATGTTCCGCTGCTTTGATCTCTACGATATGCATGGCTGAACTGGCCTGTTTAACCACATTGATTTTATAATCGACACTATCCAGTTGGAGATTCTCCTGTTCAACACTTCCGCTTTTGATAACCTGCAACCGAAGCGTTTCCAGCTGTTGTCCAATCTGTACTTTGCGCATGGATACGCCACTGCTCAGCACATTGGAAAAAAGCCCCATAGCCATAGAAAACACCACCATGATAATCACCATGGCAATGAGTACTTCTATCAATGTGGAAGCTTCCAGCTGCTTGCTTTTTAATTTTGCCATCTCAGTATTTTTTGCGTTTCAGCCGCCCCAGTAAATATGGCCGAACTGAGGTACACCCTACTCCTGGCCTTTCTGTTTAGTATTACATCAATAAGGAAATTTTCGTAGAGGGTAGCAGGAGTTTGCATAATAAAGCGGTTACAGGATACCTTTCCGGCCACCTTTACCTGCTTGCCAAGCTTAATCAATCCGGTTGCATAAACTTCACCCTGCACCGTGCTTTGCTCACCCAGGGCTATTTGGGTTTGCAGCGCCGATCGCTTAGGTTCGTAACTAAAAATGATCCCTTCAAAGCGGTTGTTTTTCCCCAGGGTAATCTTGGCCTGATCGACCATTTTTTCCTTGCTGACCAGCCCCAGCACCGATGGATAATCCAAATGAACATCATTTCCGATCACAATTGAATCTCTGGCGAAAAGCTGGCAATTGCCTTTAAAACCATCAGCCACTACAATGCTCCTGGCATAAATGATGGTATTATCCAGCTTTGCTACTGCAGAAATCTTCACCGTAGTATCTGAATATAAAACAACCTGACCAGAAAGCTGGGTATTGACCTGGCTCAAGTTTGATACGTTAAACCGTTTGGCTTTGGCAAAAAAAGAAATCTGCTCATCGCTCCCATTTAAAGTAGGAAGTTTTGTAAAATCAAAATCGAGCGCTGTTTCTATTTCCTTAATCCACTTGCTTTCTAATCCACCTAAGGCTCGTTTACTGTCGGCAATTTTACCATACACCAGCTGATCGCCTGAATAGGGCCGGCTATCTACGTACGATTTGCGCATACCTGCTTTAGGCACTTCAACATTACCGGTAATGCGGGTATCGCCACTTACCGATAACGGTCTGTCTTCATCACTCAGGTACAGTGCCACAGCATCGTTGGTAGTTTCCTGCCCGATCAGAAAACTTCGTTTCAGGGTATCAGTCAGTACGAAACTTTTAACGGTAGCCAGGGTAAAAATGCCCCAATGTTTTGCTTCAATCAATACACTATCGGTCTGGTCGCCAAAAAGATCTAATGCAATATTATTTTCTTTGGCATTCGCATTTTGAGCCAATACGTACGCGATGCCCGAATCCATATTTCTGCTGAGCCGGGCCATCCGAATCTCTTTCAGGTAACTTCCGCGATAATGCGCGGCCAGCATGATCAGCGATGCACAGATCAAAGCAATGATGAAAGCCACAATGATGGAGAAATATAAAGCGCCGGCTCTAAGCATAATTAAGGTTCATTGGTCATTGGTTCATTGGTTATTAGTTTGTTGGTTCATAGTTGATAACCAGATTGCCTGCAGCGATTGTGATAATCAGCTGTTGTTCATAGATTCATGGTTGATAGTCAAATGGCCTATAGCGGTGGATAATTGGTTATTGATCATTAAAAAACCAGAAACTCTTAACTGATAACTGTAAACTGTCTACTGTTTAACTTTTTTCTTCAGTTCATCGATTTCTTTCTGCTGGCTGATCATGTAAAGCGTTAGTTCTTCAATTTTTTGAAGTAATAGTTTGTTCATTTCGCCAAGTTCTATTCCGTTTTTTTCAACATCTTCTGCACTTGGAACTCCCGGAAGATGCTTGTTCTTATTAATGTAACGTGCTAAATCTACCAAAGAACCAATTTTATAATCTTTTTGAAATACAAAATCAGGCCAGCCGGTTGCTTCTACCTTAACTTCCCTGGCCCTGATATTACCATTAACAGCCAGTCGTTCGGCACCAAACGTTTCCGTACCAATGCCCACTTTACCATCTGCACCTACCACCATGTGGACATAATATGTACTATTGCTCCAACTTGTTGTTCCTAGTACAAAACGGTCTCCATCGCTTCCATAATCATCACCAATATCAACTCTTAAATCGCTTGAATTAAAGGCCCTGTTAAAACGGTAAATAGAAAGTTCATCCGAATTTGAAGCTACCCCATTGAATGTGATCTTTTTTCCAGTACCAGTAACTGCACCATCAGCCACACCAATAGATAAGTTACCATCAATAGTTTGGTTTTGTGCCCGGCCAACAGCAAATGAACAGGCTAAAGCGAGTGTTAAATAGATTTTTTTCATTTTTTATAGTTTATTGTTTTTTTTCAGTCCATCGAGTTGTTTTTGCTGGTCTACACTTTCTTTTTTCAGCTCAATAATATAAAGCGTTAACTCCTCTATCTTTTTAAGTAAAAGTTTATTCATTTCACCCAGTTCAATTCCATTTTCTTTTACTTCTTTAACAGACGGGATCTCAGGCAAATGTTTATTTGCTTTGATATAACTTTCTAATTCATCCAACTTTCCAACCTGATAACCTTTGGCAAAAACATAATCTGGCCAGTTCGTAGCTTCAACTTTAATTTCCTGCGCCCTGATCTTACCATTTACGGCGAGTTTAAATCCCCTGGTATCAGTTGTACCTAAGCCTAAATTGCCATTCAAATAATTTAATCCACTGCTACGGCTGTAAATTGTCCCCTCATCACTTTTTCCTGAAGAATTGACGTAGGCGTCAATCGAGGTTTTAAAGCTATGGGCAGGTCCGTTAATCTCCTGGTAAGGCAACGCGTTTTGTACACCATCAAAAATGCGCGGATCCTGAACAGCATCAGATTTAACATAATAAGTGGTTCCACCACCTTTAAGCCATATTATAAAGTCATAGGACGTATTACTGGCGGTTGCATCCCTGTATCCGGCTATGAATGCCACATCCGGATTCATACCACTATTACCAGCCTGATTTATATACACATCGGTAAACCTGGCACCATTTCCCCATCTTGTATTATGAAAAATAAATTTTGACATTAATGAACCTCTCCAGTTCCCATTCTGGTGTACATCTGATCGGCCGATTTCTAGTACAGTTGGCCGCCTGCTATCCCAATTAACATCAGAAAATACTACCGGATAAAATTTATCCAGATCACCACCAACAGTGAAGGGTGTTTGAGCGAGTACTGTTATGACGCATGACATAAACAGTATGGAAAGCATTAACTTTTTCATTTCTTAATTTTTATATTTTTTTGTTTTTGATTTTGTTGCTGCAGCACTACTACTTTTTTATTAATGGCAATCAATTGTAAAGTAAGTTCTTCTACTTTTTTTAACAGTAGCTTATTCATTTCGCCCAGGGCTATTCCATTTTCTTCCACATCTTTGATACCTGGTATTTCTGGCAAATGTTTATTTGTTTTGATATAATTTTCCAATGCTTCCAACGTCTCAACTTTGTAACCTTCTTCAAAAACGTAATCGGGCCAGTCAGTCGCTTGTACTTTAATTTCTCTGGCGCGGATATTGCCATTTACGGAGAGTTTTTCGGTTGCATTGATCACTCCGAGACCAAGGTTCCCGGTATTGCTTAGATTCATCATTACGTGTTCTGTATCCGTGCCTGCGTCTCTCTTAAGCCATTGAAAAAGTGGAAATGTAGGCCTGCTATCAATCCTAATGGCGGCACCCAAAAAAGCATTGTTTTTGCTGGCTTCTCTAAAGTTTAAACTCATATTAAAAAGTGGGGCAGTTCCGCCAACTTCTGTATTTAATCCAAGCGGTATATCGGCGTTTGAAATCAGGATGTTTCCTTTAACTTCTAATTTTTCTTGTGGAGTTAATGTGCCTATACCCACATTCCCTTGAGCAGGAAATGTGTTTCCTTGCGCAAAAACAAACGTTGCAGTTAAAGCAAATACCAATGTTAATATTGTCTTTTTCATTCTAATTATTTTTAGACTCCAGTTTTTTTAATCTTTCCTCCACCCCGGATAGCTTTTTAGCCTGTATCTCTAATTGCTTCTCTTTTTCGATAAGATGCAAAGTGAGTTCTTCCACCTTTTGCAACAGTTTAATGTTCAATTCTCCCAGGTTTACACCATTTTCGACCATCTGCTTTGCAGTAGGAATATCAGGCAGGTGTTTATTGGTTTTTACAAATTTTTCAAGGTCAGTTAAGGCAGGCAGTTGATAGTCAGGTTCGAATACAAAATCGGCGCCCGCGTTCGTGGAAACCTTTATTTCGCGGGCACCAATTTTACCAGCTACAGTGAGCATATCAGTTGGGTTAGTTGTACCGATGCCTACGTTTCCATTCGCCAATGCTTTTATCGCAATTGACGCTCCTTTTTGAGTGTCTGTTAAATTTCCGACGTAAAGTTCCCATTCGTTTGTCATGGGCAGAAATTTGTTGACCGTTAAATCATTTCCTGTAGCGCTTAATGGCGTAAATGAACTGTTAAAGTTTACAGATCTTATTTTGATATCAACCTTAAGTGGTGCATCTTTTGATCCATAGTTATTTATTGCCCGAATCCTAAACCTGGGGTAGCCATATTGCGGATTACAATCGACAGTAAAATTTTGATACCAGTCTAAATATTTGTTCCGGTTTGTACACCCGGTTTCCCGCCAGGTATTCGGATTAGCATGAGAAATTGCGGCAATATGTGTAGCAGCTGCAGCAATATCTCCCCTGGTGTAAGTTATTGAAATTTCAAAAAAACCTGAGGCACTAGCCGAGATAGGCTGAACCACCACAAATTCGATATAATCGCCGATCACAAAGTTGGCTGGGAAAGTAATACTGGTTTCGTAATTATCGACACTTGTGTTTATATCCTTTCCTGGTGTTTTTTCAGCTGCATTTACATGACCTTTTACGAAGATCAATAAGAGCATAAAGATGGCGTAGTGTTTCATTTTTGTTTAGTTTTAAATGTAGTTTTTTGTTTTCTTATCAGTTGTTTTTCGAGTACTCTAATTTTCTTTTCCTGCGCTACGATATGCAGGGTAAGCTCTTCCTGGTTCTTTAATAGTTTTTTTACCAAACTGCCGAGGTCTACACCATTGCTTTCTACTTCTCTTGCGCTCGGCATTTCAGGCAGATGTTTATTCAGCTTGATATAACTTTCCAATTCTTCCAACGTACCAATCTTGTAATCATTTTCAAAAACATAATCAGGCCAGTTCCCGGCTTCTACTTTGATTTCCTGGGCGCGAATTTTGCCGTTTACCGACAATCTTTCGGTAGGATTAGTTGTACCGATGCCTACATTTCCCTGGGCATCAATTCTTAATTTTTCTTCATTCACATTTGTATTGAAACTGATAAATCCTCCTGTTCTATCTCCGCCTCTATGAAAATTGATTGAACTGTTCGTTTGTCCGTAAAAGTTATGCACAATCGAAAAGCTTTTTCCTCCTAAAACATTGGTATTATGGCCTTGTATCCCTACAAAAGTTACATTTCCAGTTCCGTCGCCTTCTACCAGCCGCCCTAAAACAGCCCTAAACATTCCATTAGGAATCGGCTTGGTAATGTCAAAAACAGCACGTGGAGCTGAATGGCCAACACTTACGTTTGCAGCCTCAATAAATAAGTCATCATAACCAATTGTTATATCATATGCACCAATCCTGGCATAGCCCGGGTTACCACCAGCAAAAGCATATTTGTTTGGGTTTGCCAATGATTTGAATTGGACCTCCTTAATTGTTGAACTCCCTCTATCAGTAACCGATTGTAAAGTTTCTTGAGCAAAGCTGCTTATGGATAAAACAGCAAAATAAAATGTGAGTAGCGCTTTCATATTAATTTTTTGGTGTATTTTTAAATTTCTCGATCGTTTTTAACTGTTTTGAAAAAGCCTTAAGCATTTCTGCCTGCAATTTTAACTGCTCTGCCAGCTGTGTAATATTTTTGTCTTTCTCTATTAGATGTAAAGTCAGCTCTTCTATTTTTTGCTGCTGCAGCTTTAGCATCTCACTCACCGCAAGCCCATTTGCCTCCACTTCTTGAGCACCAGGCATATCCGGCAAATGTTTGTTTGCTTTAATATAACTTTCCAATTCTTCCAACGTTCCAACCTTGTAACCTTTTTCAAAAACATAATCGGGCCAGTCGGTCGCTTGTACTTTAATTTCCTGGGCCCTCATCTTACCATTTACGGCGAGTTTAAACCCCTTTGTATCAGTAGTACCTAAACCCAAATTGCCATTCAAATAATTTAATCCGCCGCTACGGCTATAAATTGTTCCCTCATCACTTTTCCCTGAAGAATTGACGTAGGAATCTATCGATGTTTTAAAGCTATGGGCAGGTCCATTAATTTCCTGGTAAGGAAGCGCATTTTGAATGCCGTCATAAACACGCGGATTTTGAACTGCCCCCGATTTAACATAATAAGTGGTACCTCCACCTTTAAGCCATATTACAAAATCATAAGATGCATTACTTACTGTTGCATCGCGATATCCGGCAATAAAGGGAACATCTTGTCTAATGTCTACATCAGTAAAACGGGAACCATGCCCCCATCTGGTCGTATGAAACCTGAATGTAGATATTAGTGAGCCTCGCCAATCTGCATCTTTATGCACATCAGAACGGCCAAGTTCAAGTTGTGTTTCACTATTATTATTCCAGTTGAGATCGGCAAACACTACCGGATAAAATTTATCCAAATCACCACCAACGATGAAAGATGTTTGAGCCATACCAGCCATAAAGCATGACATGAAGACCAGAGAAAGCATTAATTTCTTCATTTTAAACTTGTTTGATTTCAATCAATTTTATTTTTTTGCTTCAGGATTACCACTTGTTTGTTGATGGCGATCAATTGTGTTGAGAAAAATTATTACATTTTTGCTATTTGCCAGCCATTTGCCGTAACGTCCTCTTCGCAGCTGGCCCTTAACATAATATTAGAAGTAAAGCTGGTTTTATTTGTGTGTTGGAAATGTTGGTTTTTTGAACCCTTTATTTCATTTTCTTTAGCATTTCGCTCAGCATCTTTTCCTGTCGGTCCAGTCTGCTTTCGAGATCTTTAACCTTTGTATTTTGATTGTTGATCTGTTTATCCTTTTCAATCAGGTGCAAAGTAAGTTCCTCTATCTTTTTTTGCTGCATTTTTACCACTTCACCCAATTCAAGGCCATTGGCCTCGATATCTTTTGCTGTAGGCATATCTGGCAAATGTTTGTTTGCTTTGATATAACTTTCCAATTCTTCCAACGTTCCAACCTTGTAACCTTTTTCAAAAACATAATCGGGCCAGTTGGTAGCTTCTACTTTGATTTCGCGAGCGCGGATGTTGCCGTTTACAGACAATTTTTCGCGAGGCATGCCAGTGCCTATGCCCACATCGCCATTAGCTTTTATTGTCATTGAGAGCATACCTGTGAACGCCTGGCCTTCAGTTACCGGACCTGGTGTATTGGTATAAAATAAAATGCCACCCTGATGATTCTGTCCATTTCCTGGAATTACGACGGAAGCCCCAGACATTGAGGGATGTGTATTCGCAATTTTCAGATCATCATTATCAGAAAAAAACAAGTTCGAAGACATGAGTACGGTTCCATGATTATTTGAACTAAAATTGGCATAGTTCTTTGTACTTGTATTTGAATTTGTTTGACCAAATGCAGCGTTGAAGCTTGTTATATTCCCAAATACATCCAATTTTGACGTTGGATTATTGAGTCCTATACCAATATTACCACCATAAGGGGCAAGCAACAAGCTTTTATCCATGGTTCCTATTCCATTAGTTGGTAAAATTGCGGGGTGTCCGAAAGCATTCACGTTAAAAATAATCCCATTATTGGTTGTTGCATTTCTTATAGAAAATTGATTGCCCTCTATCTGAAATTTATCTGTTGGGTCGGTGAGCCCTATTCCAACATTTCCATTAGCGGGAAAAGTATTCTGGGCGGTGCATACAGAGGTCAGGCACAGCATGCCAAGAGTAAATAATATGTGCGATTTCATTAGCAGTGTATGTTTATTTTTTTACTTTTCTCTCCATTTCATCCATCCTCTTCAATATGCCTTCAATTGTTTTATCCTTCTCAATCAGATGTAATGTGAGTTCTTCTACCTTTTGCAACAGTTTAATGTTCAATTCTCCCAGGTTCACACCATTCTCCACCATCTGCTTTGCAGTTGGAATCTCAGGAAGGTGTTTATTGGTTTTTACAAATTTTTCAAGTGCTGCTAAATCCGGGAGTTTATAATCGGGCTCAAATACAAAATCGGCTCCTGCGTTAGTAGAAACCTTTATTTCGCGGGCACCGATTTTGCCGGCGACTGTAAGGGCCTCCGTGAGATTTGCTGTGCCAATTCCCACATTGCCATTAGTACCAGAAATAACCAATGAATTATTGGTAACCAAGCTACCATCTCCATTATACACCTGAATGTGCAGATTTTGATCGTTGCCACCATTATTGATTTGAAATGCTTTACCCGAAGGATCAAAAATAGCTCCTGTTCGCGCTTCTCTGTTAAAAGCTAATCTACCAAAATATGGGTTAACACCTGGATCGATACTTATACCGGTACTTCCAGACCGGATGGTCAATGAAGAATTAGGGGTACTGGTTCCGATCCCCACATTACCATTTGTTTCTAACAATACCTTAGACCATGGTTGCGCAGGGTTATTATTGGTTTTTCTAAAGTATAATTCCTGATTAAAAAAACTGCCGGCAAACTGCATGGCAAAATTATTTTCAGTATTGCTGTGCCTCACATCGAGCAAATGCCACCAATCATACGCTCCTGCAGGATAATTAACAGGTTGGTACGTTTCGAAAAAACCCGATACAGCACCCGCATTTCCCTGAAGGCCGGCATCATTTCTGGTTTGGGCTTGCGTATCCACGATTAACGAGGTAAAGCAGCATAAGGTAAGTGCTGTTAATTTGATTTTTTTTGTCATTATTTTAGTTTCTTTAGGATTTTCTGAATGGTTACATCTTGTTGCGCGAGTTTTGACGTTAATTCATTGACCTTATTTTCTTGTCTTTGAAGCTGTTTTTCTTTTTCGATGAGGTGTAAGGTAAGTTCTTCTACCTTTTGCAGCAGTTTAATATTCAGTTCTCCAAGGTTTACTCCATTTTCAACCATTTGTTTGGCCGTAGAGATTTCGGGAAGATGTTTGTTCGTTTTTACAAATCTTTCCAATTCGGCTAATTCAGGAAGTTTATAATCGGGCTCGAATACAAAATCGGCACCTGCATTGGTAGAAACTTTAATTTCACGGGCGCCAATTTTACCAGCTACAGTAAGCAGATCTGTTGGATTGGCTGTACCAACACCAATATTTCCATTGCCCATTATCCTTAATAATTGTTTCTCCTGACTAGCATTATTATAACTATAAAATGCAAAACCACCTTGAGATCCAGCGCCTTCATTAGCAACAAAATCAGTTTCGCCATGCCCAGCGGTTCTATTCCATCCCATAAGCATTTTGCCTGTACCTGCCAGGCTTTGATAAGCAATGGGGTTCCCGTTCATATCGAGGTTAGCATCCTGCCCCCCAAACTTCACCGTGCCTACAACATCTAATTTTGCACCGGGATCTGCTGTACCAATTCCCACATTCCCGTTATACTGCCAGGTCATCACATGCTGATCAGGCACATTGCTCTGATTACTTGCTCCGTTTACATATAAATCCAACCTTGACCCCCAATAAGACGGGCCACCGTGGGCAATCCTAAATTCTGCTGATTCAGGATAACTGTAATTAGGCGTACCAGGCCGAGAAAACTTCAACAGCGATTGTGCAGCCGAAACTACACCAGCAGGCTTGCTATCCGGACTAATTAATATATGTAATGGCGCATCGGGATTAAGCGTGCCAATCCCTGCCGGGCCACTATTAGGAAAGGTATTCTGCGCATAGGCCAGACTGCTTCCAAACATTATGGAGCAGAGCATTAAAAATTTAAAATTCATATTAATATTTTATTGATCAGTTTTGATTTTCTGCGCTTCCAGATGCTCCATCCTTTTAATCAGTGCATCGATTTTTTTATCTTTTTCGATGAGATGTAAGGTTAATTCCTCAATTTTTTGTTGTTGTAATTTCAACATTTCACTTACCGCAATCCCATTTGCTTCTACATCTTTGGCAGATGGCATTCCTGGCAAATGCTTGTTTGCTTTGATATAAGTTTCCAATTCTCTCAACGTTCCAACCTTATATCCGTCTTCAAAAACGTAGTCGGGCCAGTTGGTAGCTTCTACTTTGATTTCGCGAGCGCGGATTTTGCCGTTTACGGAGAGCTTTTCTGTCGGATTTAATGTACCAAGACCAATATTGCCAGCGTTGTTAAAAAAAGAGAAGCTTTCCGGATTCGCAATTGATGACCAGTTAAATTGCGTTGGTGTAGTATTTTCCTTTTGAAAAAAAGGGGTAAAGTCATTGCCTCTTATTAGGAAAGTCAGCCCAAGATGTGCAATGGGTGTTTTAATATAAACATCATAAAATTCCTCATTTCCATTTTCATTTGAGATTTTTGCATACCATTGTAATTGGTTAGCAGAATTTCCGGATAACTGTAGAATTGGTTTTTGTGTACCCGATAATTTTTGCGGAAAAGAAAAATCGATAAAACTACCTCCTGATCCTTGATAATCTACAAAATAAGCACGACCAGCCACCCCCCCCTTACCCCAGTAACCTTGATCAGCATTGTAGTTTTTTATCGAAAATAGTTTTATCCATTCCTGCTCTGCGGTATGATGATAATATTCGTAAATATAAAGTTTTGTATTATTATCTTTATTCGGATCACCCAATATGGCTTGCGCTTTACCCAGATGATAACTAATTAGTAAAGCAATTAAGATGAGCAAGGATTTGGAACTTTTCATAATTTTATGTTTAAGATTTTAGCGCTTATAATTCTTTTTTGATCATGGTTATTTCTGTACCTTTTTGATTAGATAGCGTGTAATTCACTTTTAAGTAACAGTGTTTCAGTTCGGCTGATGCTATAACATTTCCCTGTACTTCTTTAAGAGAAGGGTAAATGTTTTTAATTCTTTGTCTTTATTGATTAAATATAAATCAACATCTTAATTCAGAAGAATATTGATTTTTTGTGATCAGGAATTATTTTAAACCAAAGCTTAACGTTTCCTGTGTACTATATTAAGTTTTCGATTTTCAAGTTCCAACGCTCTGAACTTTTTATCCAGACTGATCAGATGTAAGGTAAGCTCCTCTATCTTTTTCTGCTGGATTTTTACCATCTCACCCAATTCAAGGCCATTAGCAGCAACTTCTTTTGCCGATGGCATATCCGGCAAGTGTTTATTGGCTTTGATATAACTTTCCAAGCCATTTAATGTTCCGACATCGTAATCGTCTTCAAAAACATAATCGGGCCAGTTGGTAGCTTCTACTTTGATTTCGCGAGCGCGGATGTTGCCGTTTACCGATAATTTTTCTCCAGGATTAGTTATTCCAATACCCACATTACCCCCGTTGATATAATGGTTTCCTTGCCCCGTTATCAGTAATCTTCCGGTAGATTCTACATTATTTTTAGAATCCAGTAAAGTCATCCAATCAGACCAGGTATTCTGACCATAAAAAGCTTCTCTATATCTGATTTTTGAGTTGTCCCAGCCCGCAAAATAAAATTGCCCGGTTTGATGTCCGCCTAGCCCATAAAATTCCATCACTGTTCCATAAGCACTAGGGCCGCCATTGTTATAATTATCCCATAGTTTGATAGACATGGAGTTGATCGTGGTTCTCGGGGGAGCTGAGAAATTGATATTTTGATGCGTAAAAGTAAGCTGATCTTGTTGTGCAAACAAAAAACCAGAAAAGAAAAGGTTTAAAAAGAATGTTAATTTAAATTTCATGATTAGCGTAGTGTGAGTTTTATCTTTTAAACAACATGATAAATAATTATTTTTAGCGTTTTAGGTTATGTTTTTTAGATTTATTGGTTTCAAGAAGATCGACCCTTTTAATCAGTGCATCGATTTTTTTATCCTGTTCTATTAAGTAAAGGGTTAACTCTTCCACCTTTTGTAATAGTTTGATATTTAATTCACCAAGACTGACCCCGTTTTCGATCATTTCTTTGGCTGCAGGGATTTCAGGTAAATGTTTATTGGCCTTTACAAAGCACTCAACTTCAGACAAATCAGCTAACTTATAGCCAGGTTCAAATACAAAATCAGCTCCTGCATTAGTAGATACCTTAATTTCTCTTGCACCAATTTTTCCGGCAACCGTTAACATATCAGTTGGGTTGGCTGTACCAATACCAATATTACCATTTTTATGGATACGCATTTTCTCTTGTCCTGCTGTACCAAAAACGATATTCTGATCCATATCTGGGATAGTGGAATAGGAACTGATATCAATGTATGACATTATTGCTGGTGTTGTTCCGGCTCCGGCACTCAATCTTAACAAACCGTCATTGTAAGCATATCCTGATTGGCTGTAAGATCTTATTTCGCCGCTTAAAGGTTGCGTAGATAACGATGGCCTTGGTGATGAATTATTTAAGGCAGATTGCAACAGCATATTTCCTGCTACATCTAATTTAGCCATCGGGCTGGTGCTTCCTATGCCCACATTACCATTGTCGCTTATGGCGAACTTAGGCCCCATCATAGAAGTATCGTGATTATAGCTCCAGAACTGTAATGAATTACCATAAGCCCCGGTCATATTATATATTGACCAACGATAGGCTAAATTATTGGCAGTTTTAGATGGGTTTTCAAGCCATAGGGCTCCGCCTTCGTTTGAGCCAACACTTGATAAAATGATACCGGCTACGGATAATTTTTGAGTTGCTTCCATCCCGACACCAACATTTCCTGAGGTTGGGAAAGTATTTTGGGCAAACAACAGACTACCTGTAAATAAAAAGAGGCCAATTAAGATGATTTTTTTCATTATTTTATTTTTTTATCTTTCTTGAAAATGGATTTTAACCACCTGGTTATTTTAACTGCTTTATTAGGCTGATAGGCCATCACTTTGCCTTTTTTGTACCTAACCACCTGAATACTATCGGCACTAATGCGTTTTTCGAGTTTTCCATTTAACTGGCCATCCCTATACGTCCCTCTTTCTGATAAAGCACCTTCCTGGTCATATTTTTCAAATTTACCATTGGCTTTGCCCGAAGAATAATTTATGATTGAATCCAGTTTTCCATCCTCCCCCCAGTTTTTCCATTTACCCGTTTTCAAGCCCATTTGATATAGCCCTTGTGTTTTAAGTCCTTTGGTATCATAAAATTCATTATATACACCATCCAACAGTTTGCCACTATAACCACCCTGGGTATAACGGATCTGATTACCACTGTACCAGGCATAGTTTCTGTCCGATTTAATGGTTCCTAAACCAATTTCCGGGCGTTGCACATAGAAAACAGCTTTGTAATGGTCATAATTAACGGTATGGGTATAATGACTTACATTAAAATAGGATTTTATACCTTGTGCATCGGCCTTAAAAAACAGCATGCTTAACAAGAGCAAGGTGATATAAACTAACTTCATTGCTTTATTGATAAAAATTTTGTTGCATTCTGGTATTCGACTTTTATCGAATCGCCAATACGTTTTATAAATTTTAAACCATTTGCCCTTTCGCCTTCACTAAGCATTACTTCTTTACCGTTTACACTAATAATGGCTACATGCTTTTTTTCTATGCGGTTGTAAATCTGCCCGCTATAAATAATTCCCGACCAATTAACCTGAGGTTTAAATGGAGCAGGTGTGGCTGGTATGATTGGTGTTGCTGGTTTAGCTATCTGCTCAGGTTCTAAATAGCTTAAGGCAAAAGGATCTGCATAATTCATTTCCAGTGTTACCTGATCTTTTGCATGATCAACCATATTGAAATAAGGCTCTTTGATTGTCCTGGAATTAACCGGAACATTATCTTCGGTAGCGAGTCCGGCAAAAACCCGATAAAAAATGATCCCCCATACACCTGCCACACAACAAATGAGCAAATAGGTGGTTTTTTTACTTTTCATGCTTATTGTAAAATAAAAGTTCTGATCTCGCTGTAAGCACCCGCATTTCCGGCTTTATCAAAAGCTCTCACTCTCCAGGCAATGGTTTCACCCGCATTACCCGCATCAAAAACGTGTTCGGTAGCTGTTACGATCTGGGGATAACTCTTACTGTATGGTGTCTGCTCATCGCTCTGGTATACCGATATTTCATAACGTTCAGCATCAGCGAGTTTGTTCCAGGTTAGCCTTACAGGCCGGGATACGGACTGTTTATTTATCGGAGTACTGAGCAATACCCGTTCAGGCCCTGTTGCATCATAGGTAAAGCTTCTTACGTTACTCCATTTCGAATTCTCCGTACTGTTTTCTGCCCGTACGCGGAATTGATAGGTACCTTCTTTACTGAGTGTTTGTAAAAAGCCCAGGTTATCAGTTGTAATATTGAGGGTCATGTTATTTTCATCGAGAAAATTATTATTATCTACCTGTAAGCGATATACATTGGCACCAAAAAGTTTAAGCCATTCGTATCTTACTTCAGCTTTTGAAAAATAAAGCGCACTGGCTGGAGCTGTAAGCTGCACACTCTGCTCTTTAAGACTGGAAGGGAATATTTCGAGCGAACGGGTACTGTAACTACTCGCGCTGCTACCGTTTTCGCCTCTAACCCGCCATTCGTATTTTCCCGGATCCATAGTATATACAAATTTTTCGGTTTTGATCAGGGTATCCAAAACCATTTTACTTACACTGTCAAATTTTGGTGCTACGATTTGTAACCTGTAAAATAGCGCATCGGCCATTGGATCCCACCAAAAAGTTTGTTGATAGCTATTGGTTTCCAATTTATTAGCAGGAGCCAATATGGATATATTCCTATTTTCTATAGATGGCTCAATAAATTCACTACAACCTGCCAGCAATAGCAAAACACTTCCCACTAAAAGATTTATATTTTTTTTCATCGTTTAAAACTGTATGTTAAATTCGCCAGCCACCTGTGCCTTTATCAGGCATCCTCCAAAAGTAATTAAAGCCACTGCCAACCTGGAGTAGGAAAAGATTTGGACACCAGCCTTTTTCTTGATCATTTTTTGCGCTTTTTTTTCAAAAAAAGCCTTCCGGTAGGTACTACCAATCAGGAGTTTATTCGTTTCATTGCCATTAAGCATTACGGTATTTCCCTCCACAGCGGTAATTTTTTCATCATTGATGATGTAAGATTTATGTATCCTGCTGAAACCGGCACCGGGTAAACCATCTTCCATTTCTTTCATTGTGTTATGGCAGGAGAAACATTGGTTATTTTCCATGTGAAGAAGAACATAGTTCTGCATGGCCTGTATGTAGATGAGTTGATCGCATTTGATCAGGAATTCCTTTGATCCTTTAGCATCAGCTTTAATAAAAAAAGAATCTGCTACCTGCTGCCTTTTCAAGCCCTTTACGGAATGGGCTAACTGCGTAAGGTGATCGAATTTATTGATACCCTTTACAAAACGGTTAAACGTAACCGGCCTGATCAGGTAATCAAATGCTGAATGTTCAAAAGCTTCGAATGCCATTTCTGTGTTTTCTGATACCAGAATAATGGAAGAAAACTGTTTGATACGCTCCAGCCAACCATTATTGCCGCTTAAAAAGGCAACTTCAACAAAAACAATATCAGGTTTGATGGAATATACAGCATCAAAACTTTCGGGCCGTTGTACCGTGTATCCCTTTAACTGAGTAAGCGGGTAGTCAGTTATATACACACATAAAGATTCTACGGTATGCAGGTCACCGATTACGTAACAGCTGATCATAATGCGTTAAGTCTAAATACATTGTTGTCATGCCCCTTATCAGACATTAAAATTTATTATTATTGATTAAAGCAGAAACCGACTGGTTGTTATGAATCTTGTGATGAGGTAATACCTGAAAAGCAGGATATTTTGAGAGAAGCATTAACAATAGACGAGTACATTTATTTGCCGTTTAACCTCGTCTAATATCCTCAAAAAAATACAAAGCACAAAAAAACGGCAAACAAAAAAACAAATTATGCGTTACTTGACAATAATCAAGTAAATACAATTAAAATTTTAGTTGTCTAGGAAAAATAAGGCGGCACAAACGCTCAAAAAAGTAACCATTTAGCTACAAACAAAATCTAACAAATCACAACCAAATTCTTAAAATACACGAGACGTAACTAATCATTAGCAGGATGTAGTTTTACTAGATAAAATGGTATTTGGCCAAACCAGAGGCTACGGTAGAAGGCATGTAAAATGAAAATAGTAAAAAACAAAGCGATATGTTTTTATCCTACTCCACAACTTTTGGTGTTGATCCCAAACTACTTGTAAACGATCAAAATAATCTTTGGTCCAAAATAGACTATAAACAAAAAAACCACAACTTTCGTTGCGGGTTTTGCTCCTTCTGCTGGGCTCCCCGATGAATCGGGATCATACTCCCCAGCGACCCTCTGATTAATCCCGCACGTGCGGGACTCTAACCAGCTGAGCCAATTCCAGTCAGCATTTCTCCTTTAACCATACGCTCAATCAACTTCCGGCTTTTCTGGCTTTTGATAAATCGTTCCAGACGCATTGCTTCAGCCTCTACATCCCACACAGATAGTATGTCATAACTACAAAAAACAAATGAGGTTGGGCTACCTACAATGAGTATTACTCGTAAATGATCAAAATAATCTTTTGTCCGAAATAGACTTTAAACAAAAAACCCACAACTTTCGTTGCGGGTTTTGCTCCTTCTGCTGGGCTCCCCGATGAATCGGGATCATACTCCCCAGCGACCCTCTGATTAATCCCGCACGTGCGGGACTCTAACCAGCTGAGCCAAAATTCCAG
>NZ_JBHNZK010000034.1:0-28981 GCF_042464845.1 Pedobacter sp. BG31 | reverse complement strand
CCGCCGACTTCCTTCAGATTCGCAGTCACCCACGACACCCTTGTCTTTAGCTAACACTTCCTACTGCTAAGCGTGTTCGGGACTCTAACCCTATAGTCGATTGCCATGCCCGGCGCACCATAAAAAATGGATGATGGTTTTTAATTCCATCATCCATTTTACCTCTTCCATTTATACTATCCTTTGTTTTCAATCCACTTCCTGGCATTCACAAAGGCCTCCATCCATGGTGAAACTTCGTCTTTACGGCCTGCAGGATAATTTGCCCAGTGCCATTGGAACAATGAACGTTCAATGTGTGGCATCATCACCAGGTGACGGCCGGTTTCATCGCATAACATGGCGGTGTTGTAATCGGAACCGTTCGGACTGGCCGGATAGGTTTCGTAAGCATATTTGGCTACAATTTTGTACTGATCTTCTGTGTATGGTAAAGAGAATCTTCCTTCACCATGCGATACCCAAACCCCTAAAGTGCTGCCGGCAAGGCTTGATAGCATTACCGAATTGTTTTCCTGCAGGGTTAACGAAGTGAAAATACTTTCGTGTTTGCCGCTTTTGTTGTGCAACATTTTAGGTTTATCGGTATGGTCTTTATTAATCAAGCCCAGCTCAATAAACAATTGACAGCCGTTACAGATCCCCACAGATAAGGTGTCAGGACGGGCAAAGAATTTCTCTAAAGCAATTCTCGCTTTCTCATTATATAAAAATGCACCTGCCCAGCCTTTCGCCGATCCTAAAACATCAGAGTTAGAGAAACCGCCCACCGCACCGATAAACTGGATATCTTCTAAAGTTTCCCGGCCGGTAATTAAATCGGTCATGTGAACATCTTTTACATCAAAACCGGCTAAATACATGGCGTTTGCCAGTTCGCGCTCAGAATTACTTCCTTTTTCGCGGATAATAGCGGCTTTTGGTCTTGGCTTCGTTTCGTCGATTACCGGTTTTTTACCATCAAAAGTAAGCGGGAAACTGTAATTTAAAACATGGTTTTTATAATTATCGTAGCGCGCTTTGGCTAAGCCGTTGCCGGTTTGCCTGCTGTCTAACAAGTATGAAGTTTTAAACCAAACATCGCGTAAATGGTCAATATCAAAACTAAAGCTATCACCACCATTTTTAACTTCCAGTTTGGCCGTAGTGTTTACTGTACCAATTTTGTGGAAAGCAACGCCATTTTCGGTTAAGGTAGCTTCTGCAGCAGCATCAGCCTGGAAAACAACGGCAATATTCTCGGCAAAAAGCAATTTAGTGCTATCCTGCTCGGCTAAAGCTGATAAATCGAGTCGGGCGCCTAAGTCACGGTCGGCAAAACACATTTCCAACAGCGTTGTAATTAAACCACCGCTGCCAATATCGTGTCCGGCCTGGATGTGACCTGCCTTAATTAATTGTTGTAAGGTATTGAATGCGTTTTTAAATTGTGCTGCATCTTTTACGTCAGGTGTTTCGGTACCTACTTTGTTTAAAATCTGTGCGAAAGATGAACCGCCCAGTTTATAACTGTCGGTAGACAGGTTGATGTAGTAAATGGCGCCACCATCTTTTTGTAATACCGGTTCAACCACTTTAGTAATATCATCACAGTTGGCACCTGCAGAAATAATCACCGTTCCCGGTGCAATTACATCGCCATTGGCATATTTCTGTTTCATTGATAAGGAATCTTTTCCGGTTGGAATGTTGATGCCCAAATCGATTGCAAAATCAGAACAGGCTTTTACGGCTGAATATAACCTGGCATCTTCGCCTTCGTTTTTACAGGCCCACATCCAGTTGGCAGAAAGCGAAACGCTTTTCAAACCCTCTTTTAAAGGTGCCCAAACAATATTTGACAGTGATTCGGCAATGGCGTTGCGGCTACCTGCAGCCGGATCGATCAGTGCTGAGATAGGTGAGTGGCCAACTGAAGTGGCAATACCTTCTTTACCCTGAAAATCTAAAGCCATTACACCGCAGTTGTTTAACGGCAATTGTAACGGGCCGGCGCACTGCTGCTTGGCTACGCGTCCACCCACACAGCGGTCAACTTTATTGGTTAACCAATCTTTAGCAGCAACGGCTTCTAACTGAAGCACCTGTTCTAAATAACTATTTAATTCGCTGTTGTTATAGGTGATGGCTTCGTATTTACGGTCAACTGTACTGTCTTCCATTACAATTTTAGGCGAGCTGCCAAACATGGCGGCAAGTTCTAAATCCATCGGCTTTAAACCGGTAGTGGCCGATTTAAAAGTGAAACGGTGGTCGCCGGTAACTTTACCTACGGTATACATCGGTGAACGCTCGCGATCGGCAATTTTTTGGAGGGTTTCGATATGTTCGTTACCGATTACCAATCCCATTCTCTCCTGCGATTCGTTTCCGATAATTTCTTTAGCAGAAAGGGTAGGGTCGCCCACCGGAAGTTTATCCAGGTTGATTAAACCACCGGTTTCTTCAACCAGTTCTGATAAACAGTTTAAGTGACCACCTGCCCCATGATCGTGGATGGAGATAATCGGGTTGTGATCGCTCTCTACCAAACCACGAACGGCATTTGCCGCACGTTTCTGCATTTCAGGGTTTGACCTCTGAATGGCATTTAATTCGATGCCGCTGCCGTGCTGACCAGTATCAGCAGATGAAACTGCTGCGCCACCCATTCCAATTCTATAATTTTCGCCACCTAAGATTACGATATTATCGCCCTCCTGTGGTTTAAGTTTTTGTGCCTGGCTGGCTTTGCCATAACCAATACCGCCCGCAAGCATAATCACTTTATCAAAACCAAGCGTACGGTTATCTTCTTCGTGTTCGAAAGTTAAAACCGATCCGGTAATGAGCGGCTGGCCAAATTTATTTCCAAAATCGGTAGCACCGTTTGAGGCTTTGATCAGGATATCCATTGGTGTTTGGTACAACCATTGCCTTTCTTCTACACGTTGTTCCCATGAGCGGTTTTCTTCTAAACGGGAAAGCGCGGTCATATAAACTGCCGTTCCGGCCAAAGGTAAAGAACCCTGGCCACCTGCTAACCGGTCTCTGATTTCACCTCCTGACCCCGTTGCAGCACCGTTAAAAGGCTCTACAGTGGTTGGAAAATTATGTGTTTCTGCTTTTAAAGAGATTACGGAATCAAAATCGCTTAAAGTGTAAAAATCAGGCTGATCGGCACGTTTAGGTGCAAACTGTTGTACTTTTGGTCCTTTAATAAAAGCAACATTGTCTTTATAGGCCGAAACGATATCGTTCGGGTTTTCTTCATAAGTTTTGCGGATCAGTTTAAACAAAGAGGTAGGTTGCTCTACTCCATCAATTACAAATTTTCCGTTAAAAATTTTGTGGCGGCAGTGTTCTGAGTTCACCTGTGAAAAGCCAAATACTTCCGAATCGGTTAAGGGCCTTTCTAATTTTTGCGCTAATGTATTTAAATAATCAACTTCCTCGTCGCTTAAAGAAAGACCTTCCTGTTTATTATAGGCAGCAATATCGGTAATTTCTAAAATGGGTTCAGGCTTGATGTTGATGGTATAAATATCCTGGTCAATCTTATCGTATTTTTGAGAAAGCATCGGGTCGTAATCGGCAAAGGCTTCGTCAACCTTTTTAAATTCTTCGATCCTGATTATGCCCTGCATGTCCATATTCTGGGTAATTTCTACCGCGTTGGTACTCCATGGCGTAATCATAGCTGCACGTGGCCCTACAAAAAAGCCTTTTAGGGCTGTTTCCTGTGAGATCTTGGCGCCGCCAAATAACCATTCGAGTTTAGTAATATCAGTAGTAGAAAGCGCTTTGTCTGTTTGCAAAACAAAAACCGTCTGCGATTGCCCTTCGACAGGCTCAGGATGACTAGAGAAGAAATGAATCATGCTTTTTTTTTGAAGTCGCAAATTTAGCGTTTTTAAATTTAATGAGTGAAGGAATGAGGGATTGAATGATAGAATTTTGAACGATTTTAAAATAATGGACGAATGATTGAGTTTTGAATTCTAGAATGCAGAACTTTGCAAATCATTTAATCATATACTCATTCAATCATACACTCATTCTTAAATTCAATCATTACCTATGCTCCGAATCCACCACATTGCTATTATCTGTTCTGATTACGAAAGATCGAAAGATTTTTATGTGAATAAACTCGGTTTTATGGTGTTGGCCGAAGTGTACCGGGCAGAACGGAAATCGTACAAGCTCGACCTGGCGGTAAATGGTGTTTATCAGATCGAGCTTTTCTCTTTCGAAAATCCACCGGCAAGGCCGTCGCGGCCCGAGGCTCAGGGTTTGCGGCATCTGGCTTTCGAAGTAAAAGATATTGAGCAGGAGATTGACAGGTTAAATAAACATGGAATTATCACTGAGCCGATCCGGATTGATGAATTTACGGATAAGCGCTTTACTTTTTTTGCCGATCCGGATGGTTTGCCACTGGAATTGTACGAGGTTTAGGATGAGTATTTTTAAGTTTAAGCAATTTGAGGTCGATCAGACCGGCTGCGCCATGAAAATCAATACGGATGGCGTTTTGATCGGGGCCATGGCCGATCACCAGCATCCTAAAAGGATACTGGATATTGGAACAGGTACAGGGGTGATTGCCTTGATGCTGGCACAACGTTTTCCTGATGCACACATACATGCGGTTGAAATCGATGAGCAAGCGGCGGAAACTGCTGAACGGAATTTTAAACAATCGCCATTCAATCATCGTTTAACCATCAGTAATGCAGCAATTGAATACTATAAATCGCCTGATAGATTTGATCTGATTGTGTCTAATCCACCTTTTTTTGTAAATGACCTTAAGAATGAAGAGGTGCGGAAAGGGATTGCCAGGCATGCTGCGGAAGGTTTTTTTAGCATGCTGGTGGCAAAGATCAGTGAATTGTTGACGGATGAGGGACAGGTCTGGCTGATTCTTCCCATAAAACAGGCTGAAGAGGTGGTTATGCAGGCCGGACATTACGGAATGGAACTGATGGAAAGCATATATGTCCATTCTGACCGATCAAAGACCGCTTTCAGGCAAATGATATGCCTGGGGAAAAATAGAACGGCACTACAGGAAAGTGATTTCTATCTTTATGAAGATTTAAAGGTGCATACTGCTGAATATAAAATACTGCTTAAAGATTTCTTTTTGGCCTTTTGACCTGCTATTATGAAGATGTTAAGATTGTACAATTGAAACGGGCTGTTTTGGCAATTGACTACCAACTTGTTCGCACGTATTTTGATGCTTCTGTTTTGTTGTTTTTATTAAATTTTATGCTTGTGCAGTGAAGTTATCCTTTAGCAGAAGCAAACAATTAAGTTTACCTGATGAAAAAAATAGGATTAATTTCAGATACCCACGGTTTTCTAGATGATGCGGTTTTTAAACATTTTGAAAGCGTGGACGAAATCTGGCATGCCGGCGATTTTGGTCAGGATGTAGCTGCGCCACTTGCGGCCTTTAAACCCTTGCGTGGGGTGTTCGGAAACATTGATGATGCAGCTATTCGGAATGAATTTCCGGAGAAAAATCGATTTAGCTGTGAAGGGGTAGATGTATGGATGACGCATATTGGAGGATATCCGGGTAAATACTCTTCCTATGTAAAGCCTGAAATATACACTAACCCTCCAAAATTATTTATTACCGGGCACTCGCATATTTTGAAAGTGATGTTCGATGAAAAGCTGAAATGTTTGCATATAAACCCCGGTGCAGCGGGGAAACATGGCTGGCATAAAGTGAGGACCCTGATCAGATTTTGCATTACTGACGAAAATATTCATACCTTAGAGGTTATAGAATTATCGGGTAGATAATGTAAAATATACACTAAGCATGGTTTGTGGCGTTAAAACACTAGGACAATTTATTATAGAAAAACAGGCAGATTTTCCCTATGCCAAAGGCGAGCTGTCAAGGCTGCTGAGAGACATTGGTATCGCAGCCAAAATTGTTAACCGCGAAATTAACAAGGCAGGTTTGGTCGACATCCTGGGTGATGTGGGAACCACTAATATTCAGGGCGAAGAACAGAAAAAACTGGATGTGTATGCTGATGAACAATTTATCGCCGCTTTAACCAGTGGCGGGGAATGTTGCATTGTTGCTACTGAAGAGGAAGATGAAATTATCCATATCGACTCACCGGTTTCTCAAAATGCAAAATACATTGTATGTATCGATCCTTTGGATGGTTCTTCAAATACCGATGTAAATGTTGCGGTAGGTACGATTTTTTCTATTTACAGGAGGAAATCTTTTGAGGGCAGGGCCAGTTTAGCCGATGTGCTGCAGAAAGGTACAGAGCAGGTGGCTGCTGGTTATGTCATTTATGGCTCTTCTACCATGCTTGTATATACTACAGGTAAAGGAGTGAATGGTTTTACGCTCGATCCATCAATAGGTGAGTTTTGTCTTTCGCATCCGCAGATGAAAATACCTGAAAACGGCTATATGTATTCTGTAAACGAGGGTAATTATGTGCATTTTCCGGATGGGGTAAAGAAATACATTAAATATTGCCAGGTAGAAGATGAAGCCACAAAACGACCTTACACCTCGCGTTATATCGGATCTATGGTTGGTGATATTCATCGCAATTTGATTAAAGGCGGCATTTATATTTACCCCACCACTTCACGCTCGCCAAATGGTAAGTTAAGGTTGTTATATGAGTGTAACCCCATGGCTTTTATTATTGAGCAGGCTGGGGGCAAGGCCAGTACCGGTTTCGAACGGATACTGGATATTAACCCAGCTGAATTACACCAACGCGTGCCGATTTTTATCGGCTCCAAAAATATGGTAGAAAAAGCGGAAGAAATGATGCTGTTGTATACGGCAAAATCAACCGCTAGCGAGAATGATGCAGATGCTAAACTGGAAGATCTGAATGTAATTGGCGGGTTGGATTAAAGCAAAGTCGCTTTATTCCTTTCTGCTTCGAAAATACTGTCTATAGCCAGGTTTGCTTTATCTTGAGAAGCAAATACGGCCAGCCGGTCGCAACGTTCATTTTCAGGGTGGGCGTTGTGACCTTTAATCCAAACGAATTTCACTTTATGGAGCTTATACAGCTCAAGGAACCTTAACCAGAGGTCTTTGTTTTTTTTGTCTTTAAAACCTTTGCTCACCCAGCCGAAAACCCATTTTTTCTCCACGGCATCAACCACATATTTAGAATCGGAATAAACGGTTACCTCCTGGTTTAAGCTTTTTAATGCTTCTAATCCTTTGATTACAGCTAATAATTCCATTCGGTTATTGGTGGTCATCCTGAAGCCGCCACTTAATTCCTTATAGTGTTGCCCTGCTCTTAAAATGGTACCCCAACCGCCTGGTCCGGGGTTTCCGCTAGCTGCTCCGTCTGTATAAATTTCGATCATAAACGTGGTAAAGTTATGTTTTTAGGTTTAAAATCGCCTATTTTATCTGTTGCCGAAATTTTTTTTCAAATTCAAATAATTGAATGTTAAGGAATTAAAAATTTCTTGTAAAAACATTGAAAAAAATATTTGCAGGGAATGTGAAAAGTCGTACTTTTGTGACATCAAAAAAAACACGGTGGCTGTAGCTCAGTTGGTTAGAGTATTGGTTTGTGGTGCCGAGGGTCGTGGGTTCGAGCCCCATCAGCCACCCCGATTTTTAAAAGCAGTTCTGAAAAGAGCTGCTTTTTTTATTTAGGGGGATTTTTAAAATCTTTGGATCAAGCAAAAAAAGGATCAAGCGGAATTCTTGGGATCATGTTCAAAAGTTGTGGACTTGATGAATAAATAGGATATTTGTTGAATATTATTTTATCCCGTGCACGAATCCTTTAAAGCCCTTCTTCCATTGATCATCCCTGTTGGTGTATCTGATTATTTCGAACTTTCCAGTCATAAAAAAGACGATCTCGGTATCCATTTCTATCTTGAAGAGCTGAACTCCATTCCCTTGGAATACCAGTTTAATAAGCTCCTTTCGAAAGGTTTCTTTGATGAAGTAATATTGCAGGACTTCCCCATTCGTGGACAAGAGGTCTATCTTCATATTAAACGCCGTCGATGGTTGAACCAGGATACCGGTAAGGTGGTTTACCGGAATTGGGAACTGGTGGCAAAAGGGACGCGTATCACAAGTGATTTCGCGGCTTTTTTAAAAGCTATCAGTGGATACCCAAGCCCATAGCATCCATACGATCAGCTCTTTTTACGGGATAAAGGCCAGTAGATTAAGGAGATACTATAGGGACAGACTAAGCGGTTTTCAGCATTGGGAACATAGGGATGATGCCACCGCTGGTCTGGTCTTCCCCGAAAACATCAGTGGCCATCTTTCCATAGACGAAACCTGCCTTTCCCATGGTGAACTTTATACCGTAGTCACCAACAAACGCGCCCGTGGCAAAAAGGGAACTATTGTAGCGATATTAAACGGTACAAAATCCGACAACATCATTCCCATACTACAGAAGATCCCTTCCAGGATACGCAATAAAGTACGTGAAATAACCTTGGACCTAGCCGGAAACATGGGGCTCATCGCCAGGAAATGCTTTCCCAATGCCGTTCAGGTAATCGACAGGTTCCATGTACAGCAGCTGGCTACCGAAGCGCTCCAGGAGATCAGGGTAAAACACCGCTGGCTGGCAATAGATGATGACAACCTACAGATGGAACTCGCCAAAAAAGATAAAAAAACGTATGATCCAGAGATACTTGAAAATGGGGATACGGTTAAGCAGCTGCTGGCAAGAAGCCGATATCTGTTGTATAAAAATGAAAATACATGGTCTACAGATCAGCAACAAAGGGCGGAACTGCTATTTGAAAGATATCCCGATATTGAAAAAGCCTACAGGGTCAGCCAGGAACTCTCATGGATATTCAGCACAACAACCGATAAGATCTATGCCTTTGCCAGGCTAGCCAAGTGGAACGAAAAAGTAGAGCAATCTGGCTTTAAGTCTTTCAATACCGTATCCAGAACCGTGATAATTCATCACCAAAAGATACTGAACTACTTCGACAACAGAGCTACAAATGCATCAGCAGAATCTTTTAACGCTAAAATAAAAGCTTTCAGAAGCCAGTTCAGAGGAGTAGGAAATATAAACTTTTTCCTGTTTAGACTAATCAAATTATTTGCATAGTCCACAACTTTTGAACATGATCCAATTCTTGGGGGAAAGCTTTTAAGCGTATATTTTTGATAATCTGAAAAGAAAGAAAAGAGTATCGATACGAAACTGTTGCATGATTTTCCAGAATGCCCAATCGATAAAGCTAAGAAATAATTGAAACCGGTTAAAATACGATCATACAATTTGGGTTCTTCTACTCAAATTTGGAATATAAATAAACCATACTAAATTACTTTCTCATGTTAACTACAACCGATTCTCACGATTCCGCTTACCCTGCGGAAGCCGGTTTCAGGATTTCATTCCAGACTTACTATACCGTATAATTTTCTTTCCATCTCATCATTTCAAAAAAATGAAGTTAACTCCTTTTTTAAAGGTGGTTCCCTTTTTTGTGCTGTGTGCACTGGGAACCCTGGTGAAGGCCCAGCCTAAAATTCCGGTTTCTCCCGAAGCTGCCGCGCTGGCCAAAATGGTCAATTACCCGGTCAATTTTAATACGGGGGTTCCTGATATTTCAGTGCCCTTGTACACGCTTCAGGCCGGCGGGCTGAGTTTGCCCATTAGCCTAAGTTATCATGCAGGAGGGTTTAAGATTAATGAACGGGCCACGCGGTCAGGCCTGGGCTGGTCATTAAGTGCAGATATCCAGATTACCCGTACGATAAACGGTACAGACGATCTGGCACCCAGCGGCTATATCTATAATGAGGATATAGGGTATTATAACCCTAGTTGCCCGGAATGTAACACTACAGCAATGAACGTGGGCAGTGCTTACCGTTTGGCAAACGGAGAACGGGATGGGATGCCTGATAAATTTAACTATAAGCTGTTAAACAAAAGCGGGTCATTTTATTTCATCAAAAACGACAACGGTACCGGTTACGGTATTGTACCTGTTCCTTTTGAATACCTGAAGATCACTTATTCGGCAGGCGAGTTTACCATTGTGGATACTGATGGTACTATATACTACTTCGGTGGGAAAGGTACTATTGATACGGAGAATTATCCTCAGAAATTTACGGAACTTACCGATGGAATCAGGACGGGTTTTAAATGCAGCAAGATTGTGAATGCCAACCGTACCGAGGAGCTCAACTTTGTATATCAGGCCAAAACACCTGTAAATTATTTTGGAGGTCAGCAATCCATACAGTACACCAATAACCCCAATCCCTGCGAATTATTGGAGTCTTATTCGAGCTATGCTACCCACAGCTGGGTACAGGCAAACCGTCCGGGACTCAACGATTATGATGAACTGATGAGTTTTGTTCCGGCTTACGGGCTTTCCTCTCCGCGTTACCTGGAAAACTTTGGTAATGGCCATCTGGTGTTTCATCTGCCCGATGTGAATGGAACCACACCCCAGGACCATGTTTATACCAGTAACAACGGAGCGACCAGCGTTAGGATAAATCGTGGACTGGCCCTTACACAGATCAACTTCAGAACAGGATCGGTGACCTTGAACGGAACTGATGCCCTCAATTCCATCCAGGTGAAGAATGCCAACGGGGAGGAGGTGAAAACGATCAATTTTTACCAAAGTGTACAATACCCAACCAGTTCAAGTGTTTTTTCCAATTATCAGGAATTTTTGAACAATGGGACAAGGTATCTGGATTCTGTTGAATTTGTGGCAGGCGGAAAACGCTTCGATATCTATAAGTTTCAGTATATCAATAAATATTGTTTTGGTGATCATCTTCTGGGAAAAGATGTTTGGGGGTATCCCAATATTTTTACCTCCAACCGGAGTTCGGCAAACGTGATGGCGATCCGCAAGACAGATATCGTACAGCGATACTATAAGAGCTTGCAGTACAGTTGTGCTGATTATGTAGATAATGTAGTTTTCAGTATCGGCAGTACTCAGGGCAACGTGGAGTCTACCGATGAAACGCCTCTGTATGCAGGCATGCTGCGGCGTTTGGTTTACCCGACCGGTGGTTATGTCGATTTTGAATACGAAGCCAATAGCACCAGGATAGCAGCTGCTAACGGAAGTGCCGATCTGGTTGCAATGACGGGCGGTTTAAGGATCAAGACGATCAGCCAGTACGATGGAATGTCAGACAAGCCTGCTTCCTATAAGTATTACCGTTATGGAGAACTGGAAGAGGGCACCGGATTGCTGATCAATAATCCTTATCTGGAATATGATGCCACAAACCGGAACTTCAAACCCTATCATTATGACCAGAAGACTGCCTATGTGGTCAATACCAGTCCGTCTTGCGTTCAGCCGGACTGCATGCTCATAGCGGGTACGGAAAACATGATTACTTACCTTCCGTCATCGTCTCTTGACTACACCTATCCCACTGGTGCGCCCATCTATTATACCAAAGTAACCGAATATAACCAGGACCTGGGAAAGATGACGGGGAAAAAAGTCCACACTTTTTACCAGCCAAACGATTTTGGCGGCCTGGGCAGTTTTTTCAATGAATCCAGGATCCCGGGAACCAATGTTGATGTGCTCAGGACAGATGGACTAATGGGTCAACCTTCATCGATAGCGGATTATGCCTACAAAAACGGCAACTTTTCCCTTGCGCACTTAAAATCTTTCACCTACTATAAGTTTATCCGGCCGATGCAGATCAGGGTGGCATACAGTTTCCAGAAGATAAATTTTGGGTCTCATTCGTTTTTGTACCAGAACAGCAGCGGGCTTTCCTTCCAGAATGCCGGCTATGGTTTACCGGAAATATTTGCCGCCGGCCAATACAGTTTACCGGTAGCCAAACTGCTTCCCCTTACCGAGATGGAACGCTGGTATTCGGGCGACAATGATTATGTTGAAACGATTACATCCTATGAATATGGAAATACAACTTATCCGCAGCCAACGAAAATCACTACCTCAGGAAAAAACAAGGGCTCAATATCAAAAGTATTGAAATATGCTTATAATTTTACTGGTGATGCCGTTTGCGATACGATGAAAAACCGCAATATGATCGGCCAGCCTATTGAAGAGATCAGCTACAGCCGTGATGCCAATGGTACCGAGGTGGAGACAGCCCGATCCAAAACAACTTATGCCGCTTTAAACCTGGGCTGGCATATCCTGCCATCAGCGGTACTAAAATCTGTCGGCGGGGCGCCACTGGAGACGGTGATGACCTTTGATCAGTATGGCAGCCATGAAAATGTGTTACAGCTCACCGAAAAGAACAGTGTGGTGAAGAGTTATCTCTGGGACAGCCAGGAAGTGTATCCTATAATAGAGGTAAAAGGAGCCAGCTATAATGATGTGAGCGCCGCAGCGGGATCTGCAGGTTATGCGGTAAACGCCGCCTCTGCTTCAGCTATCAAATCGCTGGGCAGCACCATCCAGTCTGCGTTGCCCAATAGCATGGTGAGCAGTTATGCCTATAAACCGATGGTGGGGGTAACTGTGCTGACCGGGCCCGATGAGCGTTCCAAATATTTCAGTTATGATGATTATGGACGCTTGCTGACCATCCGTGACCACCAGCAGCGCATCCTGAAAAAATATGAATACGTATTGGCAAAGACACCTGCCTTGGCGAACCATTATTTTACTTACAACAATCCGATGATGCTAAGTTTTAATTCTGTTGGTTCAGGCGTACCGCTGCTGGTAAATGCCAGGCAGTCAGCTTTCAGGTATACCAATCCTACCAGTTCACTAAACGCCAACGCATCTGCAGAAAGTGAGCTTAATGCTGTCTGGTATTCTATTTCAGGTGGAGCAGACCCATCAAGGCCCGAAGCAAGCGTAAAACTGAGGTTGAATACCTGGCCTTCGGGAGGGCCTATCCCGACGGCGGTTTACCTGGATCTGGTCAGGGATGGAAATATTGTGGTCAGCAAGCGCATTCCTTACCGCACCCCTAACTCTCCGTCTGAGCCCCTTGCCTCTGTGTTTGAAGACCTTTATGTAGAGCCGGGTACCTATCAGGTAGCCATCCGGTATGAGACCAATTACAATGGCAGCCTCTGCCATTTTACCATCGGAAACAATCTGGTACGGACCGGTGATACGCTTAACTTACAGGCTGGTTCAACTTACGATTGCATCCTGTTCAATAATTAATTTATCCAGCTAAAAACGACTCCATATGAAACAATTGTTCATCACGATATGCCTGTCCATCGGTTTGATGTCTGGCAGCCTCTGGGCCAGCGCACAGGAAAAAGATTCTCTCGCCACTGCAAAGCGGCAGCTCGACCACTACCGTAAAAGCCTCGGTCTGGATGCGGCAAAGGCTGCACAGTTAAATGGTATACAAAATCAATATAAAAAAGAGCTGAACCGGGTTATGGCCGATACTACGCTGGACCTGTCTGCACGGAAAGAAAAAATCCGTGATTTGATGGACCGGAAAAACGGGCAGTTGAAAAAGCTGTTGAACACGGCGCAGCAGCAAAAGATGATTCCCCCTTCAGAGCGTTTGTTAGCTCCAACTCCAAAAGACTATTAATCGCCAGACTATGAAACGATTTATATACGGCATAACCTGCATGACCATACTGCTCTGCCTGTTGTCTTCTTCGATACAGGCACAAACCGGTGCCACGCCCAGTTCACCCATCAACGCAGGCAGTTTTGGTCCCGGCGGCGGTAGCTTTAACGATACGCGCAACAGCAGCTCTTCGGGCAATACCACTTACATCAACAGCATGGGGCAGCCCAGCCCCGAGGTGTATTACCGTTTTGTGGTAAGTGCCCCGGTAACGATTGATTTTTCCCTGTGCCAGAGTAATTTTGACACTTATATCCATATTTTGAACGCCTCGGCCAGTGAGATCACTTATCAGGATGATTCTGATGATTGCGGCGCACGTTCTCACCTGGCTTACACCTTTACCAGCAGCGGTACCTACTACCTAGTGGTTGAAGGGTATGGAAGCAATACAGGCAACATTGTATTGTCGATGAATGTAACGGCTACGGAGGTAGGGGGAGCTCCAAATGTCAGCTATCCCTCAACCAGCGTTACTGCGGCAGTAGGTACGGCTTTTAGCTTTGCCGCAACCAACACCGGAGGCACGGTGCCTGTTGCAGTACAGGCCACCACCATGTCTGGCAGCAATACTTTAAATAATCCGCTGGGTACCGCTAATGATGGCCAGGGCAATGTTTATGTGGCAGATGCAGGGAACCAGCGGGTATTGAAAATCACTGCCACAGGCGGGGTGAGCACCCTTGCCGGCAGTGGCAGTCAGGGATCTGCAGATGGTACCGGAACAGCAGCATCGTTCAGGCATCCCTCTGCATTGACTTCAGATGCCGCCGGAAATGTATATGTTTCCGACCAGCAGAACCACCGGATCCGTAAAATTACCCCGGGCGGTGTGGTGAGCACCCTTGCCGGCAGTGGCAGCGCAGGTTATGCCGATGGGAACGGGACCAGCGCCAGCTTCAACAGCCCCATCGGGCTGGCCCTCGACGGGCAGGGGAACCTGTATGTGGCCGATTATTCCAACCACCGTATCCGCAAGATAGAGCTTTCCACTGGAAATGTGAGTACCTATGCCGGAAATGGCGCAGCCGGATTTGCCGACGGTACCGCATCATCGGCAAGTTTCCGTAATCCCATGGGGCTCTGTGCAGACGGGCAGGGAAACCTTTACGTAGCCGACAGGCTGAACCATGCGGTAAGGAAGATTGCTGCCAATGGTACGGTTAGTACCCTGGCGGGCAACGGGATTGCGGGTTATGCCGATGGTACCGGCAATGCTGCCAGCTTTAACCAGGTGAACGGCGTTGCCCTTGCAGGCGATGGAAACCTGTATGTGGCCGACCTGCAGAACAATATGATCAGGAAGGTAAGCCTTCAGGGGGTGGTAAGCACCTTTGCGGGCAGTACAAGCGCCGGAACGGTTAATGGTACCGGAAGCGCCATCCGTTTCAGTTCCCCATATGGCCTCAGTGCACGTGGCAATTCGCTGTACGTGGCCCAGAATGGCAGCTATGCAGTACGCTGGCTGCAATGGGGCAGTTATAGCGTTGTGCCTGCGCTGCCGGCAGGACTGGCATTGAACAGCCTGACCGGCGAAATTACCGGAACACCTACCTCTCAATCGCCGTCTACCGGTTATACCGTTACTGCAACCAATGGCAGTGGTAGCAGCAGTTTTACTTTTACACTGGCAGTAGGGGGAACTTCAAATGGTTCTACTTCCAGTTACAACTACGTGTACACCTATACCCCACGTATTGCCCTTAATGATGAAGCAGTTCTTCCGGGATCCAGCATTGCCGACGTGAACCGTCAGGTACAGTATCTAGACGGGCTGGGCAGGCCTATGCAGAACATCAACGTGGGTGCCAGCCCGACCGGAAAGGATCTGGTGCAGCCGATCGCTTATGATGAGTTTGGGCGCGAAGCTTATCAATACCTGCCTTATACCACCAGCGCTGGTACACTGGGCACCTATCGCAGCGATGCTTTAAAAGGCAGTTCGGGTTATGACAACAGTGCACAGAAGAACTTTTATGCGCCATCTGCCGGCGACCATGTGGCGACCAACTTTCCCGTTGCGATATCCACTTACGAATCCTCACCACTGTCAAGAGTTATTGAACAAGGGGCAGCCGGAGAGGCCTGGCAACCTGATCAGGGGCATACGGTGCGGATGGAGTATACCGACAATTCATACCGGGGTCAGCCTGATTTTGTGGTCGGCTATCAGGCTACGATCAGCAGCACGGCTGGGCAGGAGCATGTGCGCAGCCTGGCCGAAAGCGGACAATCGCTTTATGGGCAGCTCTTTCTGACCATTACCAAAGATGAGAACTGGAAGCCCGCAGATGGCAAGGCCGGTACGGTCGAAGAATATAAGGATAAAGAAGGGCATGTGGTACTGAAACGCAGTTTCAATAATGCACCAGAAGGAAACCTGCAGACGCTCTCTACCTATTATGTATATGATAACCTGGGCAACCTCTGCTTCGTGCTGCCTCCGGGCGCCAATCCAGATGGTGGTACGCCTGATGCCACGACGCTGGACAACTTCTGTTACCAGTACCGCTATGACAAACGGAACCGCCTGATTGAGAAAAAGCTCCCGGGCAAGGGCTGGGAGGAAGTGATCTACAATCCGCTTGATCAGGTGGTTTTTACACAGGACGCGGTGCAGCGTGCCGGGGCAATCAGGAGCTTCGTCAAGTATGATGCCATGGGACGAACAGTGATGACAGGTATAGAGATCGGTCATCATGGAAGCCGTGCCGAAGTACAGGGTACGGTGAATACCCTTGTGCCATATTGGGAAACCCGCGACAATACCGCGACAAATTTCCATGGCTATAATAACCTGAGCTGTCCATCTTACCTCCCTAACCTACGGCCTTATGTAGTCAATTACTATGACAACTACAACATTCCGGGCCTTCCCGACAACCAGAGCAGCAGTTACAGCAATAAAACAAGAGGGTTGCTCACCGCAACCAAAACATTGGTACTGGGCACTGCCGATACCTATTTATGGACGGTAAACTATTATGATGAAGATGGAAGGATAGCCAAAAGCTGGCAGCAGCATTACAAGGGCGGTGTGGTATCAGCCAACAGTTATGACCAGAATACCTTTGCCTATAATTTTGAGGGAGAAATAGTGAGCAGTACGAGGAAGCACTATGTTGCAGGGGTACAAAAGCTTTATGTGTACAATGAGTATGGCTATGACCACACGGGAAGGAAGATTTCTGTCAAACAGCGTACCGGTGACAATGATGCCACGACGAACCCTTTGGTCTACCTCTCAAAGAACAGTTATAATGAGATCGGGCAGCAGCTGACCAAAGGCCTGCACAGTACGGATGACGGGGCAAGTTTTGCCCAGATGGTAAAATACCGGTACAATCCGCGTGGATGGCTAAGCACGCAGGCGGCACCCCTGTTTACCCAGGAGCTGAAGTATGAGCTGGATTCTACCGGGCTGGTGCCACAGTACAACGGGAACATCAGCCAGCAGAAATGGGGTATCAATACTTCAGTTAACAAGCAGTATACCTATACCTATGATAGGATTAACAGGCTGCTCAGCGCACAGAGCCATGATGGCAATGATGAGGCCATTACCTATAACGGGATGGGGAACATTACCAGCCTCCAGCGTAAATCACTCGCGGCTACCGTTGATCAGCTGAGCTACAGTTATATGGGCAACAGGCTGACCAGTGTTGCCGATGCAAATGCCAATAGCTCTGGTTCGTTCCAGCTTCCGGGAACGACCAGTTATGGATATGATGCCAATGGCAATATGATCTATCGGGTCAGTACCACCAGTGCGGCCAACAACCTTTACGATATGGGCTACAACCACCTGAACCTCCCAACGAACATCAATGCAAACGGTGCAGTGATCAGCTATACCTATGATGCAAACGGAACTAAATTAAAAAAGCTGGTAACCGGGAACGCCAATGTAAATAATGAGTATATTAGTGGTATCCAGTATGAAGATGGTGACCTGAAATATGTGACAACGGAGACCGGCAGGGTGAGGCGGATAATTGCAACGGATTATAGTTACGAACATACGCTGGCAGATCATCTGGGTAACGGAAGAGTGTACTTTGATATCAGTGGAGGTGTAGCCAGGAAGATCCAGGAAACGGATTATTATGCTTTTGGACTGGACATCCAGCGAAATGTTGTAGGGGTGGAGAATAAGTACCAGTACAACGGCAAGGAGAAACAGGACCAGGAGAAGATGTATGATTACGGCGCCAGGTTCTATGACCCGGTAATTGGACGGTGGAATGTGTTGGATCCAAAGGCAGAGAAATTCCAATCTTTTTCACCATTTAACTATGGGCTGAACAATCCAATGATTATGATAGATCCAGATGGTAGAGCAGCAAGTCCTATTTATGATCGAGATGGTAATTTATTGGGAACAGATGATAAAGGCTTGCAGGGAGATGCAATTATTATGGAAAAATCAAAGTTTGAACAGAACATGAGTCATGATGAAGCATTAAAAAATGACCTAGGTTTAGATGGTTTGAAAGGCGGAATTGCTACAGCAGCTTTTGCTTATAGTTATGAACATTTAAAAGATCGACCAGATTATGATGGGATTGTAACAGATAAAGAAGCTAGGGCCTGGTGGAATTCAAAAAATGGTGGAACACTTTATGTAGATGTAAGTAAACTGGATTTAACTCCATTAACTACTAAAGATTTTGATGGAGATAAAAAATTACAATATAATTTTTTTACTAGCAGTAGTTCGGATGTCCGTACAGGGCGAGTACATGGAACATTGTCTATGAGACTTAAAAATGCCAACACAGGAGAAGTTGGATTTTTTAGAGATAAAAATGGTTTTTTTGATACCTACGACTTTAATGGAGATGGTAGAATTATTAGAGATATAACTACATGGGGAGCTAGGCAAATTGTTGGAGAAGGTAAGGGATTTGGATTTAAGCCTTATGGAAAAAACCCGAAAGTTAAAACAAATTAAATATTTTATGAAAATATACATATATATAGTTCTCATCATTCTATTATCATCGTGCAACAGGTTTTCTAATGATTTCTTTGAGTTCTTGTTTTCATCAAAAGGAATAAGTCTTACCAGAGATTGCGAGAATAATCCTTCCTTATTTAGTGAAGGAAGAAGTTTTGAAATCTATTCACTTTCTGAACAAAGTGAAAAATTAGCCTTAAGAGGGATTTTAAATAAATCCAATTTTATTAAGAGTAGTAAATATTCCAGATATGAAACTCATAAATGGCGTAAGACACCTGTAGTTGATCTCCAAGAGAATGCTTATACATTCATCCATTCTGAAATGAATGGTGAAAAAAATCAGTGTTTTGAAGAAAATGATTTGATCAAAGTTTTGCAAGAAAAAGAGAACTACTATACCTTCTTAAAAGATGATATAGGTAGATCAAAATTATTTATTCTGGACACTCACAAGAGAAAATTGTATCTTTTGACTTCCTACGAGTTGTAGATCTTAAAGTATAAGTTTAGTAGGGATTTGGGCTTACGATTACGGCGCAAGGTTCTATGATCCGGTGATAGGCCGTTTTAATACGATAGACCCACTTTCGGAGATTTCGAGAAGATTCAGCCCGTACAGCTATGCGATGAACAACCCGATAAGACTTATCGATGTTGATGGAATGTATGCAGATGATCCTACCGTTACTAGTGTTAATAAGAATGGTGGGGTTCAGACTGTAAGTGAAACAGAGCAGTCAATGAAATATGGCAAGGCCAAAAATGGTACTAGAACGGTAACTACGACAACTACAACGGCCTCTCAGGGCATAATACAAAAAGGTAGGGATGGTAATTTACAATTAGGAGATGCTACAACAACTACATGGATCACTACTGCTACGCAAAGTTACGATGCCGAACGCGGGTTGTGGGTGACTAATAATGACGGCAAGACATCGACCTCTACTGTTGCAGGCATTGACCATGAAAGATTTACCAATGTTGAAGATGCGGCAAATACGGTAATGAACTATGGGATCCAGAATGGCCGGGACTATTACACCAATATAAAGGCCTCTGGAAAAGAAGGTATGGAGACGGTCGGAAAGGCAGCAGGATATCCCTTGCTCTTTGGGGGTTTAAAAACACCTCAAAATGATTTGATGAAAAAGCTGGGCGTCGCCTTCAGACCGGGAAGCGCAGTTGCACATGTAGCAAGAATGACTGCTAACACCCCTATAATTATGGCTATGGGCAGTTATGGCGCCAAGGTACAGAACTTTTATAATACTCATCCACCAGAGGTAAGGGCCGTGCAGAATATGCTGCACAATGTGGTTTTTGGCCCACTGAATTCACTTTTTAAATACTTAAAATAGATGAACAGAAAAAAATATATTTTACTGGTGCTGCTTTTAATTTCTGTTATAAGCCTGTCCCCTTTTATCGTGATCCTGAAATATGGTGTCGGCTATAATAAAGAGCGAGCTAGGCTAGGCATTCCGTCACTAGGGAATGAATGGGAAAGAAGTTCATTCTCTATGTCGGAAATAAATTATACAAATCCTGTATCTGAAGAAGAAAAGCGATACCACTTAAAAAAGCGCATCCAGATAGATTGGTTGATGAATATTGAAAAGGAGTCAGATTACTTTATAATTGAAGACAAAGGACTTGCAATAGATGTTATATATAATTATAAAAACAGGAATCCTTGGTATATTAGATACTTTGACAAAAGTAATTCAAAAACAATTCTTTCTCATGAACAATTCCTAGATACGTTGAGAAAATATGATATCGATATAAAGTACTAACCCCCGGACAGGCTCGGTGTTAAGCACAGCGTGACTTGTCTTTCAACAAAACAAATTAAAACCCCTGCAGTTCTAAAAAGCTGCAGGGGGTTTCTGTTGTTAAAGCTACTAACTGGTCTTAGGGTCTCGCTAAGACCAAAATATAACTCTAACTAGATACCAGCGTTGATCAGCTGAGCTACAGTTATATGGGCAACAGGCTGACCAGTGTTGCCGATGCAAATGCCAATAGCTCTGGTTCGTTTCAGCTTTCGGGAACGACCACTTATGGATATGATGACAATGGCGATATGATCTATCGGGTCAGTACCACCAGTGTGGCCAACAACCTGTACGATATGGGCTACAACCACCTGAACCTGCCAACGAACATCAATGCAAACGGTGCAGTGATCACCTACACCTATGATGCAAACGGCAATAAATTAAAAAAACTGGTCACCGGGAACGCCAATGTAAATAATGAGTATATTAGCGGTATCCAGTATGAAGATGGTGACCTGAAATATGTGACGACGGAGACCGGCAGGGTGAGGCGGATCAGTGCATCGGATTACAGTTACGAACATACGCTGGCAGATCATTTGGGTAACGGAAGGGTGTACTTTGATATCAGTGGAGGAGTGGCACGAAAGATCCAGGAAACGGATTATTATGCTTTTGGACTGGATATCCAGCGTAACCTGGTAGGGACGGAAAATAAATTCCAGTACAATGGTAAGGAGAAACAGGACCAGGAGAGGATGTATGATTACGGCGCAAGGTTCTATGACCCGGTGATAGGGAGGTGGAATGTTGTGGATCCACTGGCGGAAAAAGACAGAAAAACAAACCCTTATGCTTATGTATTTAATAATCCCCTTAAATTTATTGATCCTGATGGGATGGAGGGACAGACGACGATTGTAACAGCTGGTAAGAATGGAACATATATCGTCAAAGATTGGATAGATGATGGGAAGACAGATGTTGTTTTAGAAAATGGGAAAAAAGTTGGAGAATCGCTCACTACAAACTCATTTACTGATGAAAATAATAAAGCAGTGGTTGGTGCTGTAATTGATACAAAATCTAATGAGGGCCAACAATTTATTGATAAGGAAATTGTTCGCGATAACCCTAATGTATTTTATTATAAAAACAATGCTAAGTTAAATGAACGTTATGATTTTAAATCAAGAGGACTTTCGAAAAATGCAACGGAACAAGATGCATTGAAATATAGAACAAGGGGAAGTATGACTTCGGATGGAAAGATGGCGTCCGCTAGAGATTTTGGGAATATGGGTGCTGGTATCGTTGCTGCTAGATCTGGATCTCCTAACTGGTACTCTAGAAAGAAATTTGAAGATTTGCAAGGAGGAAAAGAGCCACCAGTTAGTGCAAAAGCCCAAGAAATAGGTTTTAAAATTGGACATGCTTTGAATGCTAAAGATCAGTTAAATAGAAAATATGAAAGGCTACAAGGTGGGTTACAATAATAATCTAAATTAAATTTTAAACGAATGAAATATAAATTTCTAATAAAAAAAATAGAGAATTATCGTTTACTGATGAGATGTAAAGTTTCACTTTTTGCTATTCTTACAATTGTCTATGGCTGTAAGGAAAAAAATAGTGATGAAAAATGGAGGCATGTTGAGCTCCAACCATTGGATAAATCACAAACGATCACTATTATAACACAAGATGACAAACGATACTTTATAAATGGTGTACATAAAAATATACCGAGTGATGGATATTTACTAGTTGATATGTCTAAAGTAGATCCCCTCGGAGATGGTATATCTGTTTGTTGGAACGATTCTGGTCATAAATGGAAAATAGCCTCTGCATATGCTAGGTTAGTCGAAAATAAATTGGATACATCAAGGTTTTTATATTATGAGCCCAAGGGTAAACTCGAAGAGCCAGTTTCTGATGGGTTTTTAGGGTCGAATTGCGGGGGGGTCTTAATTAGAGAAAACCTAAAGCCACGGGGAAACTTAATTGTAAATTATATCGTTCATTAGAATTCTGTCTATACAATCTGATTATGGCCCATCTGTCCTTAGTTTTGTGTATTGGTGGCGATTATGAGGTAACTCTTAAAATTAGATGAAATCACTAATAGACAAAAAAATTTTAAATTCGATTGTTTGTGTTAATAAATTTAATTTGAATTTTAAAAGTGTCGATTTAGACATTCTTTGTATCGAAGGAGAAGATACAGAGGTGAACTATAGATTTGAATTACAAGATATTTCTTATTTTTTCTTTAGACAGGAAAATAATGAGAACGAATTTAGCGTTATTGATACTTTCTTTGAGAAATTTAACGAATGTGAGGATGTTTCGATTATGCATTCAGAGGCAATGGAAGATTTTTGGGTATTAAGTTTTCACAGCGGTATACATCATATGATTATAGGTTTTCGAAAGATAGGTTTGTTTAAACTTTAGAAGCATACTGGTTTTATGTGCTAGCGCACGTCTGTGATGCTTCAAAAATGGATTATATTAAAGCTCGGCGACATCAAGGCTTGCCGGGCTTTGTTATTTCTGCCGGAGTTCGAGTTTAATTAGTCTTGCTTTAATTGCCCATCTGTCCGTAGTCTTGTGGTTGAAAGCAAGCATCAGGTGACAACGGAATGTATTAGCTATTAGCATACTCAAACCGTTCTTTTAAACGGGGAGCAAACGCCCTGGCTTGAGGATGGTGACCTGAAGTATGTGGCGACGGAGAACGGAAGGGTGAGGCGGATCAGTGCAACGAGTTATAGTTACGAACATACGCTGGCAGATCATCTGGGTAACGGAAGAGTGTACTTTGATATCAGTGGAGGTGTAGCCAGGAAGATCCAGGAAACGGATTATTATGCTTTTGGACTGGACATCCAGCGCAACCTGGTAGGTGTGGAGAACAAATACCAGTACAACGGCAAGGAGAAACAGGACCAGGAAAAGATGTATGATTATTCGCCTGTCAGTTAATTTTTAAGTAGTGCTCATGAACTCAGCTACGCTTCGGTTACGTGGCCAGGTTCTATGATCCGGTTATTGGTAGGTGGAATTCTGTTGACCCAATGGCTGAACTGGATCGTAAATCCCCCCATCTGTCCGTAGTCTTGAGCGGTAGGTTGAGTATTAGAAGACTACGGACTAATTAATAAAGTCTGTTTAAAACTTGAAACGGATATTTTGTTGTTAGAGATTTGTAATTCTTCCATAGTCCCATCCACATCTGTCCGTAGTCTTGTGAGTTGGGGGTGAGCATGAGGAGACTACGGAACCCTACGAAGGAAAGTATTGCCTATTAGCATACTCAAAACGTTCTTTTAAATGGGGAGCAAATGCCCTAGCTTGAGGATGGTGAGCTGAAGTTTGTGAACACCGAGACGGGCAGGGTGATGCGGATCAGTGAGACGAACTATAGTTACGAACATACGCTGGCAGATCATCTTGGTAACGGAAGGGTGTACTTTGAGATCAGTGGAGGTGTAGCCAGGAAGATCCAGGAAATGGATTATTATGCTTTTGGCCTGGACATCCAGCGGAACCTGGTAGGTGTGGTGAACAAGTACCAGTACAATGGCAAGGAGAAACAGGACCAGAAGAAGCAGTATGATTACGGCGCCAGGTTCTATGATCCGGTGATCGGGAGGTGGAATGTGGTGGATCCTAAAGCCGAAGTATTTGTAGGTTTATCTCCCTATAATTACGTGTTGAATAATCCAATTTCATTTGTTGATCCTTATGGGGAAGGTCCATCCAATCCACCAAGTTTTTACAAAAATTATTAGCTTTTTTTGGAGTTGGTCCAGCAAATCAGTCACGAAGTACAGAAGAAGCTCAAGAATATTCACAAAGGCGGTCAGCACTATTTGCTAGTAATCAAAGAATAGAGAAAGGCGCTAATAGGATACAAGAAGGGGCTGATTGGATTCCTTTTCTTGGTGCAATAGTGCATTTATCAAAGGCAGGTGTTACTCATAGTAAGCAAGAAGCGGGCATAGGTTTTGGTATTGGAATGTTAGACGCTTTTGGTGGGAGATTATTAGGAAAAGGAGCAAAGGCATTAAGTGGAGTTGGAAAGGAAATTTTGGAAAAAATTGTCGGAAAAGTAGGTAATATAGCAGAACATTTAACGACTAAAGATATGACTGGCGCAATTAGAGATATTTTTAAAGATCCAGTAATTATTAATGGTAAACAATATGATCACCTTGGTGAAGTAAATGATGCTTTGAAAGGTCTGGGTAAACAAATAGAAAAATTAAATAAAGAAATAAAAAATGGAAGTTTTTCAGAAGATGTTTTGGAACAAGCCCAGAAGTTAAGAAGTTCCATACAAAAGGAAAAAGATAAAATACAAGATATATTAAATAAAGCGAGAAAGGTAGCAAATGAATAATGAAGAATTTATGAATATGTTAGTTGGCATGTTCCCTAAAATAAAAGATGATGTTTTGGATGAGGATGTAAATGGATTGGTTGGTCTGCAGATAGGCTATTTCAAGAGATTTGTGCAAAATGCAATTGATGAAAATGATTTAATTGAAATAAAAAAGTGTTTTCAATTCATTAATGATAATATTGAAAAAGTGGATTACAAAGTTAAAAATGCTATTTACTTATCTCTTTTGAATAAACTTTCTTTTGATAAAAATCCAAATGCTGAAAAATTTCTTCCAAAGAAACTGTTATCTGCAAAAGGTGATTTAGATGATTATGAGGCCTCAAAAATTACAAATATTAAACTTAATAATTTTCTCGATAACTTGTAATTAATGATATTAATAATAGGACTAGGTGCTACATAAATTCAATGGACGAAGATTTAGATAATGTCAAGCGTGCATCTGTTAAAATGGGGGCTGGAAGAAGTTATTAATGCTTTTATTTAGTTCATAATTCTTGTCGTTTGGATATTCCCAAATATTTTAACAATCATGCCAAACCTAATTGGGGAAAAGTTCAGAGATCTCTGAAAGCTAGACAGTAGGTTGAAAAACAAAACTGAAAAAATGGATAATATTGAATTAAGCAATGGGACATTCGTTAAATGCAAATCGTTAAGTTTTAGTGAATTTGAAACGCTAAGATTAATAGCTTCAGAAGGTCTAATAGAAAAGTTTCGAAAGCAATTTGATGTGGAGGCCTATAAATTAAATAATCAAGAGATAATCGCTAATGAAGGTGGGTACTATATGCTTTTTGAGAATGCTAGTGACTTTGAACAAGTATTAAAGGATAACCAGGCTACTCACGGAACGGAAATATTAAATAACAAAAATCCCTACGGTAAGGAATTTCCAGAACAAACTGATGCCCTAATAAAAGAGTTAACGGAAGCATTATCTGTAAATTACGTTCAAGCCGATGAGCAGCTGCTTAAGGAATTGGATAATAAAATTACCAGATTACCTAATGCATCAGAATTTAAAAAGAAAAAGCTTATAAATCTTATAGCAGTGATTGGTGAGGCATTGATAAAAAAAAATAAAATCAAATGGAAAATGATATTGAGCTCAGACGGCAAGACATGGAATCCTTACTTGCAATCAAATACACGAACAATACAATTTTTTACTGATCTATATGAAGATATTTATATCAAAAGAAAAAATGGCTCATCACTTTCAGAGTTATATGAGACGATGGTAATATAAAGGAAGTAAAGACAAGTTTTTAACTGGTCTTAGTGTCTCTAATACTATTAAGTTAAGGGTTTTGGGTGCGTTCAGATAGTTTTTTTGTATAGTTATATACAATGAAAAAAAGATATTTGATTATAATTTCCAGCAATATTTCCAAGGAGAAACATATCGTTTCTTCTAAAAAGAAGTAACTATATTCACAAAAATCCGACACTTGAGAAGTATATAACCAAAGCAAAGTTTTTAATCAGAAAGCGCTCACTTACCTTTTTTATCGTAGTTACCTCAATTTTGAACCTGTTCGGGGAATCTGTTGAGTTCAATATTTCAACTCTATTGCCCAAATTCAAAGTCAAAACAGTTACTGGGGTAGCTTTCTCGCTATCTATTCATAGTCTTGAGCCTTAGCATAAGAAGACTACGGATTAATTAGGACGACCGAGAACGGCAGGGTGAGGCGGATCAGTGCAACGAGTTATAGTTACGAACATACGCTGGCAGATCATTTGGGTAATGGAAGGGTGTACTTTGATATCAGTGGAGGTGTAGCCAGGAAGATCCAAGAGACGGATTATTATGCTTTTGGACTGGACATCCAGCGAAATGTTGTAGGGGTGGAGAATAAGTACCAGTACAACGGCAAGGAGAAACAGGACCAGGAGAAGATTTACGATTACGGCGCAAGGTTCTATGACCCGGTTATAGGAAGGTGGAATGTGGTGGATCCGCTGGCGGAGAAGTATCCAAGTTGGACTCCTTATAATTATGCTGTTAATAATCCTGTAAATTACATTGACTTAGATGGTAGAGATATTGATCCTGCTAGTCAACGGGAATGGGATAAACAAAAAGCATATGTTACAAAAGAAAGAGATAGGTTGCAAAAACGATCAGATAAGCTAACTGCTAAAGCAGAAAAAAAAGGTTGGAGTGCGGATAAGCTAGCTAATAAAATGGGAAATATTGGAGATAGAGTTAACAGTTTAAATGGAACTCTCAATACATTAGGTATATTAGAAAATAGTAGTCAGATGTATAGCCTAAAAACAGGAGCGGTAGGAGAAGGAGGGACAACTTTAGATCCTACAACTGGAAATATTGTGTTTAGTTTTGGTTCTACTGCTAATTTTGTTCATGAAACTGCGCACGGAGGTCAATTTGAAGCAGGAGAGATAGCTTTTACTTCAACAGGTCAGACGTTAGGTCAGGATTTATCAGATGAAATATCTGCTTATAAATCTCAATTTGCCTATCAACCATCTTCGATTTCTGGATTGACCTCATCTTCAGTAGCAAACTCCTTTGGGGGAATTACAGCTTCGTGGGTCCAAGGCATAACAAATACAGTTACGGGTTCTAAGCCTTATGGGGCAGGTGGCTCAGCAAATACTGGTTTAGTACCCATTAATATAAATTCTAGTAGAGACGCTTTAATACAGGCTTATCCAAACGCACCTGGACTTCGAACTTTACCAGCAAACTATATGTTAAAATCAATACCGGGCATATATTATAAACGTTAAGATGATTCTAAGAAATTTATGCTTTTTGATGATAGTATTTTCATCATGCACAATAAATAAATCTATAATTGGAAATTATAGCAAGATTGCTAAAGGCTATAGTAGTACATTAAAGCTTAATAAGGATAGTACTTTCGTTTTTACAGAGCAATATCTTGAGGTTAACTCTAAATGCCAAGGAAAGTGGTTTTTTATACCCCCTAAAGAAATTTTGCTTAAATGTAGTGCGGAAAATTTTCCTGCTGAAATTTCAGGAGGTGATATTTCTGAGAGAGAAAAGAAAGTAACAATCCTTAGTCCAAGAAAGGTGCAAATTGGGAAAATTATTTTACTAAAGGATAAGAATTAACCATCGCTGTTCATATCTGTGGTACGAACCAGATAGAATAAATAGAGCCCAGCAGAGATGTTGGGCTGGGCTTGTTTAGTCTGTAACCTTTGTAAATACGTATCTATCTAGTCCCCATCTGTCCGTAGTCTTGTGGAGTGGAAGTGAGAATGAGGTGACGACTGAACCCTACGAAGCAAAGTATTGGCTATTAGCATACTCAAACCGTCCTTTTAAATGGGGAGCAAACGCCCTAGCTTGAGGATGGGGACCTGAAGTATGTGACGACAGAGACCGGCAGGGTGAGGCGGATCAGTGCGACAAACTATAGTTACGAACATACGCTGGCAGACCATTTGGGTAACGGAAGGGTGTACTTTGATATCAGTGGAGGTGTGGCCAGAAAGAGCAAATAATTAAGTTATAATGAAAATCATAGTCAAAATTTTACTTGCTTCATTTGTTTGGTTAGGCTGTCAAAAAAGTAAAAAAAAATTTCATAGTTCTTATAAAATCGGAAAGGGATATCACATTGAAAGCTACAATGTAGGGCTAATGAATAATTTATTGTTAGAATATCTTACCGACTCTTCTACATTCAGAATTTATCTTGGAACCTATGATGACGAGAATGAGATTATTCACTGTAAACTCAAAGGGGATACTATTTATGTAGAAAAAAAGGGCTATAAAGATGGCGCAAGTAAAGAATTCGAACAAATGACAACTAAACAAATACAGATATATAGTATAAAAAAGTTGAAATCTAAGAATATCTTCGAATAGGTGTTGAAAACGAGTAAAATGGTAAAAAGAAACAGGAGCGGCTGTACGATTACGATGCCAGGTTCTATGATCAAGGTATAGACAGATGGAATAGGATGGATTAGGTTGCCGAAGATTTTGATAATCTATAAAAAAGATTCAATTCAACACTTAAGCTGGTAGATAGATTTAATTAAGAGTTACATGGAGATGTAATAGCCACTACTTAATCTTACAGTTGGTTAGTTTTTACTGATTGTCAGATTGAATTTGTGAGTATGTTTTTTGCTCTTCTGAGATCGTTAATTTATCTACTACTTTCTCTTGTTTATAGCTC